>NZ_JBEOXF010000012.1:0-25923 GCF_040296405.1 Streptomyces sp. NPDC002133
CCTCCTGATATCTGCGCATTTCACCGCTACACCAGGAATTCCGATCTCCCCTACCACACTCTAGCCTGCCCGTATCGACTGCAGACCCGGGGTTAAGCCCCGGGCTTTCACAACCGACGTGACAAGCCGCCTACGAGCTCTTTACGCCCAATAATTCCGGACAACGCTTGCGCCCTACGTATTACCGCGGCTGCTGGCACGTAGTTAGCCGGCGCTTCTTCTGCAGGTACCGTCACTTTCGCTTCTTCCCTGCTGAAAGAGGTTTACAACCCGAAGGCCGTCATCCCTCACGCGGCGTCGCTGCATCAGGCTTTCGCCCATTGTGCAATATTCCCCACTGCTGCCTCCCGTAGGAGTCTGGGCCGTGTCTCAGTCCCAGTGTGGCCGGTCGCCCTCTCAGGCCGGCTACCCGTCGTCGCCTTGGTAGGCCATCACCCCACCAACAAGCTGATAGGCCGCGGGCTCATCCTTCACCGCCGGAGCTTTCAACCGCAGACCATGCAGTCCGCAGTGTTATCCGGTATTAGACCCCGTTTCCAGGGCTTGTCCCAGAGTGAAGGGCAGATTGCCCACGTGTTACTCACCCGTTCGCCACTAATCCACCCCGAAGGGCTTCATCGTTCGACTTGCATGTGTTAAGCACGCCGCCAGCGTTCGTCCTGAGCCAGGATCAAACTCTCCGTGAATGTTTTCCCGACTGCGCTTAATGAAAAGCTGCGGGTAAGACACCACGAGAGCGGTGCGACCAGAAGGAATGATCCCGATCGCACACAGCGTCCTCGCTGTGTATGTGCCTACCCACCACAAGGGCCGGTAGGACTTCAAAGGAACCTCATCCCCTAAGGGGACGGGGTATCAACATATCTGGCGTTGATTTTTGGCACGCTGTTGAGTTCTCAAGGAACGGACGCTTCCTTCGTACTCACCCGCAGAACATTCTCTGGGGCTTTCCTCCGGGCGCTTCCCTTCGGTGTTTCCAACCTTACCAGATTCATTTTCCGTTCCGTTCCCGGTTCGGATTCTGTTTCCAGCGGCCGTTGGAGGGCCTTTTGTCTTTCGACTGCCTTTCGGCTTTCCCGACTTTATCAGAGTCTTTTCGGCCGAGCTAATCGGCTTCGTGATCCGAATAAGGAATCGAGTGGCTCCGCGGAAATCTCGTTTCCGTCGAGAGCGAGAGAGATTCTAGTCGGGATGCTCGGACATGTCCAGTCCGAGGCAACTGTCTAAATCTACCTCCCCACTCCAACCCTGTCAACGGTTTTCGTGGGCGGAGAGGAGACTAGCAGCTCACAGGCCCTGCGCGCACATCAGGCGGCGGTGGGGAGCTCGGCGCTCCGTTCGAAAGCGTCCACGTCGCCCACGTCACCGGAGCGGGCCGCACGGCCGCCGAGGACGTACACGTACGCGAGAAAGACCAGCTCCGCGACGATCCCGATGGTGATGCGGGCCCAGGTCGGGAGGCCGGAGGGGGTCACGAAGCCCTCGATCAGGCCGGAGACGAAGAGAACGAGGGCGAGGCCCATGGCCATGCCGAGAGCAGCGCGGCCCTGCTGGGCGAGGGCTGTGCGACGGGACTGGGGGCCCGGGTCGATGAGGGTCCAGCCGAGTCGGAGGCCGGTGCCGGCGGCGACGAAGACCGCGGTGAGCTCGAGCAGCCCGTGCGGGAGGACAAGGCCGAGGAAGGTGTCGAGGCGGCCGGCGGAGGACATGAGGCCGATGCCGACGCCGAGGTTGGCCATGTTGAGGAAGAGGATCCACAGCACCGGGACGCAGAGGAATGCGCCGAGTACTAGGCACATGGCGGCGGCCTGGGCGTTGTTCGTCCAGACCTGGGCGGCGAAGGAGGCCGCGGGGTGGCTGGAGTAGTACGTCTCGTACTCGCCGCCGGGGCGGGTGAGCCGGCGCAGTTCCTCGGGGGCGGCGATGGCCGACTGGATCTCGGGATGGGCGCCGATCCACCAGCCGATGACCGCCGCCAGGAGGGTGGAGAGCACGGCGGTGGGGATCCACCAGTGGCGGGAGCGGTAGACCGCGGCGGGGAAACCGGCGGTCAGGAAGCGGGCGACGTCTTTCCAGGAGGCGCGGCGGGTACCCGTGACGGTGGAGCGGGCACGGGCGACGAGCTGGGTGAGGCGGGCCGTGACCATGGGGTCGGGGGCACTGGACTGGATGAGCGACAGATGGGTGGCCGTGCGCTGGTAGAGGGCGACGAGTTCGTCGGTCTCGGCGCCGGTGAGGTGGCGCCCGCGGCGCAGGAGGTGGTCCAGACGGTCCCACTCCGCGCGGTGGGTCATCACGAAGACGTCGAGATCCATGGTCGGCTGCTGCTCCAGGCTGGTTCGTACGGAAGGGTGGTTCGTTTTTCGTACGGACTGTTCGTACAACTGCTCGTACTACTGCGGCGCGCTTCGGGTCAGCTTGGCAGACTGGCGTTCGGAGGGGTCGTGAAGGTCGGAGAACCGTCATGAAAGCGGGAAAGAGGGTGGGCGAGTGAGCGGAGTTGTGACCGGGGATGCCGTCGTACTGGGGCTTCGTCCGGCGAGGCTGCCCAGTCGGGCGCTGGCGCTCGCCATCGATCTCGCCGTGGTGTGGGCGGCGTATCTGTTGATATCCATCGGCCTCGCCATCGCGACGGCCTCGCTGGACGAGGCCGCGGTCACGGCGGTGTCGATCGCGACGTTCGTGCTGGTACTGGTCGGGGCGCCGATCGCGGTGGAGACACTCAGTCATGGGCGCTCGCTGGGGAAGCTGGCTTGCGGGCTGAGGGTGGTGCGGGACGACGGCGGGCCCATCCGGTTCCGGCACGCGCTCGTGCGGGGGGCGATGGGGGTCGTGGAGATCCTCATGACCTTCGGCGTGATCGCCTGTATCGCTTCTCTGGTGTCGGCGCGGGGGCGGCGGATCGGGGACGTGTTCGCGGGGACACTGGTCGTACGGGAACGGGTGCCGGCGGCGCGGGCCGTGCCGGTGCCTCCGCCGCCGCCGTGGCTGGTGGGACGGTTCGCGGAGCTGGATCTGTCGGGAGTGCCCGATGAGCTGTGGCTGGCGATACGTCAGTACCTGACGCGCATGAATCAGCTCGATGGTGAGGTGAGCTGGTCGCTGGCGGGGCGCCTCGCCGACGATCTGGTGGCGCGCACGGGCACGCCCGCGCCTGCGGGGGTGCCGGCGGCAGCCTATCTGGCGGCCGTGGTGAACGAGCGGCAGGCGCGGGAAGCGCGGAAGGCGTTCGCCGCGGCAGGGGCCACGGGGTCTGCGGGTTCGGGGGGCGCGGGAAGCGCGGTGCCGGCTGGGGCGGCTTTCGGGTATCCGGCTCCGTACCCGGGGGCGGTGACGCCCGGAGCGCCGAGTCCCGCTGCGACGACGGCGTACCAGGCTCCGGCTGTCCGTCCGGCGCCGGCCACACCGTCCCCGCCCCCCTCGACGCCCCCGTCCCAGGCCGCGGGTGCGGGTACGAGTGCGGAGAAGCGATCGGGCGGTGAGGCCACGCCACCTGCGACGGGGTTCGCGCCGCCCGCCTGAGCGCCGACGCGGATCGGGGTCACGGGAGACCGGTCCGGAAAGGATCGGTCAGGGGAGGACCGATGGTGGGCTCTCGAGGTCTTCGAGTTCGATGCCGGGGGCCGAGAGGACCACGTCGCCGGCGATGTGGATCGTGTGCTGTTCCCCTGTGTCCAGCTCGCTGATCTGGTATTCGTCCACGTTCAGGGGGCCGCTGTCAGTGGCGTGCGCTTCACTCTTCATCAGGGCCCAGGACTGGTCGACCGTGCGGGGGGCGAGGACCGGGTCCGTGAAAGCGACGAGTCGGACGCGCGTCGCGGGGGCGCCGGGGGTGAGCCGGAGCAGCCGGGACGTCGCGACGAGGAAAGCGGGGGACGTGCCGGTGAAGGCGTGGGCGCGGACATTGCCTTCGGTGGCATGAGTGCCGGTGGGATCGGTGCGGACCCAGGTGACGCCGTCGAGTGCGGCGCCCCGGACCTGCCAGCTCGCCGCGTGCAGTTCGAGACGAATGGGGCGGCCGAGCTCGTCGAGGGCCAGGTCGAGGGAGCCTGCGTGGTCGCCGGACGGAGTGGTCACCTGGGAGACGTAGCGCCAGCCGGAAGGGCCGGGGGCGCAGTGGAAGTGCTCTTGACCGAGGGGGGTGTGATCGTGCGGATCATGGAGCGAATAGCGGCCGCGGGGCATGGGGCAGGGTCCTTGCAATGCGTTGAGGCCAGGTAGCGGCCTCCGGACCGCCGGGTCCGAGGTACCGGTCCGGGGTGCCGCTGCGGGGCGGCGGGGCCAGGACGGCCCGGCTCGACCGACCCGCCCACACGTGAGGGCGGACCGGGCGCAGGCCCCCCCGGGGGCGGGGGGCCTGCGGTGGGTGCGTCAGTAGCGGTAGTGGTCGGGCTTGTACGGGCCCTCGACCTCGACGCCGATGTAGGCGGCCTGCTCGGGCCGGAGCGTCGTGAGCTTCACGCCGAGCGAGTCGAGGTGGAGGCGGGCGACCTTCTCGTCGAGGTGCTTGGGCAGCACATAGACGTCGGTCGGGTACTCCTCCGGCTTGGTGAACAGCTCGATCTGGGCCAGCGTCTGGTCCGCGAACGAGTTGGACATCACGAAGGACGGGTGGCCGGTCGCGTTGCCGAGGTTCAGCAGGCGGCCCTCGGACAGCACGATGATCACCTTGCCGTCGGGGAAGGTCCAGGTGTGGACCTGCGGCTTGACCTCGTCCTTGACGATGCCCGGGACCTTGGCGAGGCCGGCCATGTCGATCTCGTTGTCGAAGTGGCCGATGTTGCCCACGATCGCCTGGTGCTTCATCTTGGCCATGTCCGAGGCCATGATGATGTCCTTGTTGCCCGTCGTGGTGATGAACAGGTCGGCCTTGTCGATGACCTCGTCGAGGGTCGTGACCTGGAAGCCGTCCATCGCCGCCTGGAGCGCGCAGATCGGGTCGATCTCGGTGATGATCACGCGGGCACCCTGACCGCGCAGGGACTCCGCGCAGCCCTTGCCCACGTCGCCGTAGCCGCAGATGACCGCGACCTTGCCGCCGATGAGGACGTCGGTGGCACGGTTGATGCCGTCGACCAGGGAGTGGCGGCAGCCGTACTTGTTGTCGAACTTGGACTTGGTGACGGCGTCGTTGACGTTGATCGCCGGGAAGAGGAGGGTGCCGTCGCGCTGCATCTCGTAGAGACGGTGAACGCCGGTCGTGGTCTCCTCGGTCACACCGCGGATCTCGGACGCCAGGAGGGTCCACTTCTGCGGGTTCTCGGAGAGGGTGCGGTTCAGCAGGGTGAGGATGTGGCCGTACTCCTCGCTGTCCGCGGTGGACGGGTCCGGGGCCTCGCCGGCCTTCTCGAACTCGACGCCCTTGTGGACCAGGAGGGTGGCGTCACCGCCGTCGTCCAGAATCATGTTCGGACCGCCGGTGGGCGAGTTGGGCCAGGTCAGGGCCTGCTCCGTGCACCACCAGTACTCCTCCAGGGTCTCGCCCTTCCAGGCGAAGACCGGGACGCCCTGGGGGTTGTCAGGCGTGCCGTTCGGACCGACGGCGATGGCGGCCGCGGCATGGTCCTGGGTGGAGAAGATGTTGCAGGACGCCCAGCGGACCTCGGCGCCGAGGGCGACCAGGGTCTCGATCAGTACGGCGGTCTGCACGGTCATGTGCAGGGAGCCTGTGATGCGGGCGCCAGCGAGCGGCTGCGTCTCCGCGTACTCCCTGCGGATCGACATCAGACCGGGCATCTCGTGCTCGGCGAGGGTGATTTCCTTGCGGCCGAAGGCGGCGAGGGAAAGGTCGGCGACCTTGAAGTCCTGACCGGCGGCGACAGTCGTCATTGCGAGCTGCTCCTCAAGAGGGTCGAGGGATGAGTGGGGCTGGCCGGCTCTGCGGCCGCTGCGGCGATACGGGCACACGAATGCCCGGACGCCCGCGGTCGTCCGCAGCGCAGTCCGTCGGAGGCCCTCTCTCCCTCGGCCGGTCCACTCGCGGACCGCCCGACCGCCATCAGCAGCGACGTCTGGCTCTGGTCACGAATCTACACCGATCGTCCTTGGCACCCACAGCCCGCCCATGGCCACGCCGCGGCCGGAACCGGTCCGGAGACCTACGCAGGAGGGTCCCCGGAAGGTGATCCGGGTGGGTCGTACGCGCGCATTCCCGCGCCCTTACGACCGTACGGACGCGCAAGAGGCCCCGGACCGAGCTGGTCGGTCCGGGGCCTGTGCGTGTACGGGGCCGCGCGTGTACGGGGGCCGCGTCAGTGGCCGAGGTCGGCGCCCGGGCCGCCCGGGGACTTGGCCGGGTCGGCGCCCTTCGCGGCCGCCGCCTCGCTGTAGATGTCCGGCTCCAGGTAGATGACGCGGGCGATCGGGACGGCGGTGCGGATGCGGTCCTCGGCTGCGTTGATCGCGTCGGCGACCTGGGCGGCCGTGTTGTCGTGCTGGACGGCGACCTTCGCGGCGACCAGCAGCTCCTCCGGGCCGATGTGGAGCGTACGCATGTGGATGATGCGGGTGACGGTGCTGCCGTCGACGACCGCCTTCTCGATCTTCTCGACGTCCTCGGCTCCTGCCGCCTCGCCGAGGAGCAACGACTTGGTCTCCGCCGCGAGCACGAGCGCGATCAGGATGAGCAGGATGCCGATGCAGAGCGTGCCGATACCGTCCCAGACTCCGTTGCCGGTGAGCAGGGCGAGGCCCACGCCGAACAGCGCCAGGATCAGACCGACCAGCGCACCGAGGTCCTCCAGGAGGACGACCGGGAGCTCAGGGGCCTTGGCGTGCCGGACGAACTCCTTCCAGGAGCGGCCGGCGCGCAGCGGGTTGGACTCCTTGATGGCCGTGCGGAACGAGAACGTCTCGGCGATGATCGCGAAGACGAGGACGCCGATCGGCCAGTACCAGTCCTCGATCTCGTGCGGGTGAGTGATCTTCTCGTAGCCCTCGTAGATCGCGAACATGCCGCCGACCGAGAAGAGGACGATCGAGACGAGGAAGGCGTAGATGTAGCGCTCACGACCGTAGCCGAAGGGGTGCTGCGAGGTGGCCTCGCGCCGCGCCTTCTTGCCGCCGAGGAGCAGCAGGCCCTGGTTGCCGGAGTCGGCGACCGAGTGGACGCTCTCCGCGAGCATCGACGAGGAGCCGCTGAAGAGGAACGCCACGAACTTGGCTACCGCGATCGCGAGGTTCGCGGCGAGTGCCGCCACGATGGCCTTGGTTCCGCCTGACGCGCTCATGGGTGCGGGATGTCCTTCCTCGAAGCTCCTGGTGTACGGGCTCGGCAAGCACCCGGGCCCGTCGTGCCGGGGGATGCCTCGGCACGGCGGGCCATTGTTGCAGCAGTCGGCGCGGACGGCGCCTCAGGCCACCACTGTGGCACGGAAGACCGTTCCTGAACCGGACAGTTCGGCCTTTTCTCCTGCCGGTATGAAGACGGACTCGCCCGGCGAGAGCGTGAATTCGCCCGCCTTCGGGCGGCCTGCCGTCGCCAGGAGGATCTGCGGGGTGGCGGCGGTGACGTCGACGGGCGCCGCGCCTTCCGACCGTGCGTAACGGGAGAGCCGGAACTCGTCGATCGGGGTGTCGTACACCTCCTCGCCGGAGGGGGACGCCTCCGGGCGCAGAACGCCGGGGTCGGACGCCTCGAAGCGGACGATGCGCAGGAGTTCGGGCACGTCCACGTGCTTGGGAGTCAGCCCGCAGCGCAGGACGTTGTCGGAGTTGGCCATGATCTCGACGCCGAGGCCGCCGAGGTACGCGTGCGGGACGCCGGCGCCGAGGAAGAGGGCCTCGCCGGGCTGCAGTTGGACGTGGTTGAGCAGCATGGCGGCGATGACGCCCGGGTCGCCGGGGAAGTGGTGCGCGATGGCGGCGTACGGGGCGTACGGGCCGCCGAGCCGTTCCGCGGCGGCCGCGGCCTCGGTGACGGTGTGGGCCGTCTCTTCCGGGTCGGCGGCGAGGACCGCGGTGAGGACCTCGCGGAGGGCGGCCTCCTCGGGGTGGGCGTGGAGGAGGTCGACGTACGGCTTGAGGGGGTCGACGTCCAGGCCGGCGATGAGGTCCGCGGCTTCGACGGGCGGACGGAAGCCGCAGAGGCCGTCGAAGGGGGTGAGGGCGCAGACGAGTTCCGGCTTGTGGTTGTCGTCCTTGTAGTTGCGGTGGGGAGCGTCGATCGGGATGCCGGCGCGCTCCTCGGCGGCGTAGCCCTCCTTGGCCTGGGCCAGGTCCGGGTGGACCTGGAGGGAGAGAGGGGCGCCGGCGGCGAGCAGCTTGAGAAGGAACGGGAGGCGGGGGCCGAACTTGTCGGCGGATGCCGCGCCGAGTTCGCGTCCTGGGTCGGCGGCGATGACCTCGTTCAGGGCGCCGCGGTCGGTGCGCGAGGGCGCGCCGGGGTGCGCGCCCATCCACATCTCGGCCTGGGGCTCACCGGTGGGGGCGGTGCCGAGGAGATCCGGGATGAGGGTCGTTGAGCCCCAGGCGTAGGGGCGCACGGTGTTGGTGAGGCGGTCCATGAGGGGCGATCCTCGACTCGGTACGTGGCTGGCACGTGGCTCGTACGTGACTGATCTATGGCTGATGCGTGGCTGATCTGGGGCGCTTCGGGTGGCTTTACATGGATTTACGTAGCCGTGAGGTGCTCATACGCAGCCCTGAGGTACTTCGGTGCCGCGCACGTCACGACTGGGCGCTGGTCGCCGCCAGGGCCAGGTACCCGGCGGCGAAGTCGGTCACGGCGAGGAGCTCGGCGAGGGTCTCCAGCTCGCTGCCCTCCTCCGGTTCCAGCTCACTGATGGCCGTGTCGTGGCTCAGCGCGAGTTCGCGGGCCGCGGGGGCCGCGGTGAGGTTGCCCTCCGTGCGGTCGCGCATCAACAGGACGCGGGCGCGCAGGGCCTGGGGCTCCTCGACGCGGTCGCGGAAGAAGTCCTCGGGGTCGGCGCCCGCGGCGAAGTCGCCCGCGAGGAGGACTCCGTGGGCGGGAAGCGCCTCGGGGAGTTCGGCGGCGAGCGCGGGGAGGCCGGCGAGCTCGGCCAGTACGGCGGCGAAGCGGCGGCCGACGGGCGCGGCGGTGCCCTCCGTCCAGATCAGCGGGAGGGTGTCGGCGAGCTCGGCGGCGAGCGTCTTGGCCGGGTTGCTGTACGTCGCGATGGCGGGCCCGCAGCGCTCGGCCATGCGGTCGAGGCGGTCGGCGACGCTCTGGAGGGCGTCCGGTGATGCGCTGACCAGGCCGACGCGGTCGAGGAGCGCGAGGAGCGGGGTGAACAGGGCCCACAGCGCGCCGGGGCTGGCCGCCGCCTGCGTCTCGTCGTACATCTCCTGCGGGCCGGCCGCCATGGGAACCACCATGCCGTGGACGTCCCCGACGGCCTCGGAGAGCGGGGAGGGCTGCGGGGCGACGGCGACGACGGTGCAGCCGCGGCGGTACGCCTGCTCGGCGAGGAGGGCGAGGCCGGGCTCGGTGCCGTCGGTGGTGGCGATGAGGAGCAGGTCGACGGAGCCGGCCCAGCCGGGGAGCGCCCAGCGGAGTGCTCCGGCGGCCGGTGCGACGCCGGTGGGGTGCAGTCGGGCGACCGGGGCGGAGGCGCCGGCGAGCGCGGCGATGAGGTCGGCGACTCCGGTGGCGGCGGTGCCTGGGCCTGCGATGAGGACCGCGCGGGGGCGGCCCTCGGGCGTCAGCTCGGCGATCCCGGCCTCTGCCGCGTGCCGGGCGGCGGTGCGTACGCGTGCGCCGGCCTCCGCGGCGCCGCGGAGCAGTGCGCGGCGATCGGCGCGAGCGAGGGCTTCCGGGGCGTCGAGGAGTGACTCGTCGAGCATGGTGGTGGCCTCCGATTCGCCGTACGGGGGTGCGAGGGCGGGCTCAGACGGGGCGCTTCAGGCGGGGCGGCGGGCCTCGTCGACGAGGAGGACGGGGATCCCGTCGCGTACGGGGTACGCCAGGCCGCAGTCCTTGCCGGTGCAGATCAGCTCGGGCGATTCCGCTGCCGTTTCGTCGCTGAGCGGGGCGTGGCAGGCCGGGCAGGCGAGGATCTCCAGGAGACCGGCTTCGAGCGGCATGAGGGTGTCCCTTCGAACATGCGGTTTGGGCCAGGTCAGCCTACCGCCGGGGACCGGCCGACGCGGCTCGGCGTGGCGGGCGTGCGGGCGGCCCCCGCGGCCTCGGGCGCCCTGCCGGGGGCACGGCAGCTCCGCGCCGCCGTCATGGCATCCGGGACCTGATGGTCCCTACTCCGACGCCGCCCCCGGCAGGGTGCCCGGGGTGTCCGTTCCCAAACACCGGACCGGTTCAAGATGTCCGGTACCTGCACCTCGGCCCGTGTGCCCGTCCCCGAACGCCGGACAGGCACACGATGCACCCGGCGCCGCCGCCACAGCCGCCTGCGTGACCGTGCGTCCTCGAACGCCCGACGAGCTCAAGAGGATCCGGTACCGGCGCTCTGTCAGAGGGTGGTCCGGACCAGGCCCAGGATCTCGTCGCGGACCGCGATCATGGTGAGTTCGTCGCGGGCCTCGACGTTGAGGCGGAGGAGGGGTTCGGTGTTGGAGGGACGGAGGTTGAACCACCAGTCGGGGGTGGCGATCGTCAGGCCGTCGAGTTCGTCGATGGTGGCGTCCTCGCGGTCGGCGAAGACCCGCCGGACCGCCGCCGTGCGGGCCGTCTGGTCGGCGACCGTGGAGTTGATCTCGCCGGAGCCCCGGTAGCGGTCGTAGCGGGCGACGAGGGCCGAGAGCGTGCCCTCCTGGGAGCCGAGGGCGGCGAGGACGTGGAGGGCGGCGAGCATGCCCGTGTCGGCGTTCCAGAAGTCACGGAAGTAGTAGTGGGCGGAGTGCTCCCCGCCGAAGATCGCGCCCGTCCGCGCCATCTCCTCCTTGATGAAGGAGTGACCGACGCGCGTACGCACCGGCGTGCCGCCGTGCTCGCGCACGACCTCCGGCACGGACCACGACGTGATCAGGTTGTGGATGACCGTGCCCCCGGGATGCTTCTCCAGTTCCCGGGCCGCGACCAGCGCCGTGATCGCCGACGGCGAGACCCCCTCGCCCCGCTCGTCGACGACGAAGCAGCGGTCGGCGTCGCCGTCGAAGGCGAGGCCGATGTCCGCGCCCTCGGCGCGCACGCGAGCCTGGAGGTCGACGATGTTCTTCGGGTCCAGCGGGTTGGCCTCGTGGTTCGGGAAGGTGCCGTCCAGCTCGAAGTACATCGGTACGAGCTCGATCGGCAGCGGCGCGAAGACCGTCGGGACCGTGTGGCCGCCCATGCCGTTGCCCGCGTCCACGACGACCTTGAGCGGGCGGATCGACGCGACGTCCACCAGGGAGCGCAGGTGCTCCGCGTAGTCCGCGAGCGTCTCGCGCTCACTGATCCGCCCGGGAGCCGCGACCGGGGCCGGCGCCCCGTCCGCGAGCCAGCCCTCGACGAGCCCGCGGATCTCCCCCAGTCCCGAGTCCTGGCCCACGGGAGCCGCGCCGGCCCGGCACATCTTGATGCCGTTGTACTCGGCGGGGTTGTGCGAGGCCGTGAACATCGCACCCGGCAGCCCGAACTGCCCCGAGGCGAAGTACAGCTGGTCCGTGGAGCAGAGCCCGATCAGGGTCACGTCCGCGCCCTGGTTCGCCGCGCCGCGCGCGAAGGCGGCCGAAAGCCCAGGCGACGATGGGCGCATGTCGTGGCCGACGACGATCGCGTCCGCCGCTGTCACCCGCACGAAGGCGGCGCCGAACAGCTCGGCCAGCGGCTCGTCCCACTGATCGGGCACCACCCCGCGGATGTCGTACGCCTTGATGATCTGCGACAGATCAGCAGCAGCAGATGCAGCGGCCACGGCCCAACCCTCCTGAAGTCTCTGCGGTCGCCTCAAACTACCCGCAGGAGGCGGCGCAAAGTGCCCTCACTCAGAGCCCGGCCGCCCGGAAATCGGCTCGGGGAGGCGCAGGGGCTCAGGAGTCGGGAGAACGCAGCACCCGCAGATGGCCGCGGCGTCCGACCTCCATCGAGTCCGCCCTGCGGGCACCGCCGCCGCCCGCCTCGGCCGCGCGCTCCTGGGGGCGTGCCGCCTCGCGGACCGCGTTGGCCAGCGCTTCGAGGTCGTCGCCGCTGGGCCGGGCCGGTCCTGAGCTGTCCGAGAGCCGTACGACCTCCCAGCCGCGCGGGGCGGTGAGGCGCTCGCTGTGCTCGGCGCACAGGTCGTAGCAGTGGGGTTCGGCGTAGGTGGCGAGCGGGCCGAGGACCGCGGTCGAATCGGCATAGACGTACGTCAGTGTCGCGACGGCAGGGCGGCCGCACGCGGTGCGCGAACAGCGACGTACAAGGCTCACGACGTTGGACGGTACCGCACTCTTGAGCGGGCCGCGACGACTCTCCACCAGGTCACTCCACCGTGTCGTCCTGTGACGTCCGGCACAGCCCCTTTCCGGGCGACCGCTCTGACCTGGGCGGGAAGGAAGGGGGCCGGTTGGCGGCGGTGAGCGATCCGGTCAGGGCCCGGCACAAATCGCGCCAATCGCGATGAGAAGGGCGATCGCAGGGAGGCTTGGAATCGAGCCCAAGCTTGGCCGGAATGTTCAATAAGCGACATGCCGCCTCGGGCGGAGCGGCCTGCCGCGCGGCAGACGCGCGGCCCCGGTGCGTGCACGCCCCGGAGAGCTACCCTGCGTCAGTGATGGACAGTCCTGTACCGCCCCGCCCGACCGAGCCGAGGGATGCCAGGGAGCCGTGGCCACGCCGCCGCGACCGACACGGCCGCGGTATGCGCGGGCCCGTCGCCCCGCCCCAGGTACCGCTCTCCGCCAGCAGGGCCGAGACTTTCCGCGATCTTGTGCAGGACTCGGTCGAGCGGCTGGAACGGCGCTGGCCGCAGCTGACCGAGGTGGAGTTTCTGGTCCAGGATGTGCCGGGTACGCAGGACGAGACCGTGCCGCTGGGCAACTCGGTCCCGGCCGGCAAGGGACAGCCGGCGCGGATCGTCGTCTACCGCCGGCCGGTCGAGATCCGCACGAAGAACCGCGACGAGCGCGCCCTGCTGGTCCACGAGGTCGTCGTGGAGCAGGTGGCGGACCTGCTCGGCCTCTCGCCGGAGTCCGTCGATCCCCGGTACGGGCAGGACTGACCAATTCCGAAGCCGTGGCGGTAGTCCCGTAGCGAACCGCCCGTACGGGACTACTCGTCCAGCACCGAGAGGTCCTGCTCCGCCTGCGGGACCTCGACCGTGCCGCGGTCGTCGGGGAGCGTCTGGACCGTGAACATCTCGATCCCCTTCTGCGGCAGGAGCAGCGTGCGTGCCGCGTGGACCGGGCCGCCGGACTCGGGCTCGATCGTCAGCGCGTACGAACCCTTGAGGCCGCCCGGGACGGGTGGGGTGGGGATCGCGAGGGTCGTGCCGCCCTTCACCGTGTACTTCTTGACGACCGGCTCGCCACCCCCGGTGCCGGCGGATGCCGTGACCTTCACCTCGGCGGTGGCGTCGGGCGCGGTCAGGGAGAGCACCGAGCCCTTGGCGCGGTTGTCGGCGGCCGTGGCCCGCTCCGTCACGGGCGCGGTCGCGGGGATGAAGGCGAACTCCTGCTTGTCGCCGGTACCGCGCGTGACCTGGAGCGCGGCGACGACGGGGGTCGCCTGGCCGCCGCTCTCCGACGGGCTGAGCAGCAGGGAGCCGGCCTCGCCCTTGGTGACGTCCTTCAGGTCGAGGGACGCGGTCATGCCCGATTTCACCCGCAGGCTCTCCGCGCCCGCCGGAGTGATGGTGCCCGACGCGGTCGCCAGCCGCAGCTTCACATCGGCGTCGTCGTCGCCGGGTACGAACGCCACGAGCCGTACGGACGTCGCATCTGCCGGGATGCCCGGCAGTACGAGCGTGCCGGCCGGGTCCGTGGACGCGGGCAGCCAGTCGCTGCCGGTCTCGTCGCCGGCGCCCCGCACCACGGCGCCGACCCGACCGGTACGCGTGGTGACGTGCACCGTCACGTCCTCGGCCTTGTCGGTCGTCAGGGTCGGCAGCAGCACGGGCACGCTCGCTCCGGCCGGGACCGGGATGCCTTCGGTCAGCTGGGACTTGAGGGCGCCGTCCTTGCCGTAGAGCTCGATGTCGACGACGGCGGCGGTGTCGTCGGGGTTGGTGAGGTGGACGTAGTCCTGCCGGTCCTTGGCGAGGCTGGCGCCCGGGAACCAGAAGTCGGTGTCGGGCACGGTGCAGCTGACGCCGAGCACGCCGCGACCACTGCCCGCGGGGACCGTGGTGGTCTGCTGGGTCGTCCAGCCGGGCGCGAACGTGCCGGTGGCGGTGCCGACGAGCGCGGGGGCGTCGCTGCCGGACTCCTCGGCGCCGACCGGCTTTCCGGGCTCCTTGAGGGCGAGGAAGGGCTTGGCGGGCGTGGGCTGCTTCGCCGTGCCGGTCTTCTCCTCCTCGTCCTTCTTCTCCTCGTCGGCCGGCTCGTCCGCGTCCTTGTCGGCGTCCTTGTCGGCGTCCTTGTCGAGGTCCGCCAGTGTCGTCACGGACGGCGTCAGTGCGGCCGTCGACTCCACGCCGGCGTCGGCTTCGCTGCCCGCCGGAGCGAACGACGTGTACGCCGTCTCCCCGATGTCGGACGTGGTGGGCGCCGGGCACAGCAGGCTGGAGCGCTCGACCGGCAGCCGCGCGGGGGCCTTCGCCCCGGCGGTTGCTTCCCCGCCGTCGGGCGCGGTGAGCGCGGCGAGCCCGGTCGCGGCGGCGAGGGCGGTGGCGGCCGCGAGGAGGGAGAGGGTCGTGCGGTTCACTGGTTGCTGCTCCCGTCGGGACGCTGCTCGGTCTCGTAGCCGTAGGGGTCGTACTGGCCCGTGCCGTACGGGTCGTACTGCTGCTGCCCGTACTGGTCCTGCGCGTACTGGTCCTGCCCGTACTGGTCCTGCCCGTACTGCTGCTGCCCGTACTGGTCCTGCCCGTACTGCTGCGACGGCTCGGAGTGGGGCTGCCGCTCGTCGTACCCGTACTCCTGCTGGTACTGCTGCTGCTCTCCGTAGGTCGCGTATTCCGCGTCGGTGTCCGCGTACGTCGTGGCACCGTCCCATTCGCCGTACTGCTGCTGGGGCACCGCCGCATACGGGTCCGGCTCCGGCGCCGGCGCCGATTGCGGCTCGTACTCGTGCTCGTGCTCGGGTGCTGCCAGGCCCTCCGCTTCCGCCTCCGCCTGGGCCGCCGCCCGCAGCCTGCGGGCCCTGCGCCCCTCGCCCTCCACGGGCTGAGCCGGGATCGCGGCCTCCTCGTCCGGCAGATCGTCGTCGATCTCTCGGCGGCGGCCGGGCAGGGCGAGGACCAGCAGGACGAGTGCGAGCGCGCCCTGCGCCCAGATCCACGCGGTGTGGGTGACGGGCTCCTCGTAGGTGAGGTCGAGCTTGCCGCCCTCCGTGGGGAGTTCGAAGCCCTGGGCCCAGCCGTCGACGGTCGTCTTCGAGAGCGCGCGGCCGTCGAGCGTGGCCTGCCAGCCGTCGTCGGCGCGGTCCGCGATGCGCAGCACGCGGCCGGACGGGCCCGACGGGATCTCGGTGTGGGCCTCGACAGGTCCGGAGGCCACGGGCAGCGGGTCCTCCTTCCCGTTCACGATGACCGCGCGGGCGACCTGGCGGTCGACGCGCCACAGCGCGCTGCCGTCGAGCTGGCTGAGCCTCGACAGGCCCGGCGTGGCGTCCAGGACGCGGCTCATCTGGCGCGGCGCCCCGTCCCGTACGAGCACGTACCGGATCGCGAAGCCGCTGAGCTGGCTGGTCTGGTCGGCGCCGGAGCCCGCGACCAGATTGGCGACGACCTTGTCGAGGCGGGCGTCGCTGCCACCGGTCTCGCTCAGCTCGGCGTCGCCGAGGCGGGCGCCGGAGCCGCGGACCAGGCTGTACGACACCTCGGCGGCGGAGGTGCCGCCGAGGACAAGGGTGCGCGGCTGGTCGCGGGTGCCGCTCTCCTCGGCGACGAACGCAGGGACCTGCACCGGGTCGCGGCGCTCCAGCGGTCCCGCGGCCCCGCTGATCATCCAGTTGGCCGCGGCGAGCAGCGGAGCGGCGACGGCCGCGAGGGCGATGAGCGCGGCGACGGGCTGCCGCCAGCCGAACGACTCCGCGGCGACGCGCTCGCGGGCGCCTTCCGCGCCGAGCACGGCGGCGGCCAGCAGCGCGATGCCGTAGAGGAGCGTGGCGGGCCCTGCCCAGCCCGAGCCGTTGGCGACGACCGCGAAGGCGAGGCCGACGACCGCGACGGCCCAGGCGGTCCGGATCGCGAACTGCCGCTCACCGCGCAGCAGGGCCGCGAGCGCCGCGAGGACGACGCCGATGAGCACCAGCCCACCGAGGGCCTTCGGGCCGCCGGGACTGATGCCGAGCAGATCGAGCGGGGAGGCCGAGCCGGCGCCGAAGTCCAGGCCCGCCTCGCGGAAGAAGCCGGAAAGGTCGGTCAGCAGGGACAGCGACCAGGGCGCGAGGACCAGCAACGGGGTCCCGACGACGGCGACGAGACGCAGCCCGTACGCGGCGAGGTCGTCGCGCCGCAGCACCAGGGCGGCGATCCCGAGAACGACAGCGATGGGCCACACGATCGGCGTGAAGGCCATCGTGAAGGTCAGCAGCAGGGCGTACGCCCAGGTGGCGCGCCAGCTGCCGCGCGCACCGTCATCGCGGCCGATTCCGTACGCCGCCGTCGCGGCGCGTGCGATCAGCGGCAGCACGATCGCGAGGACGGCCGTGCCGAGCCGGCCGGTGGCGAGAGCGCCCGTCGCGGCGGGCAGGAAGGCATAGGCGATGGATGCCCAGGCGCGCAGCAACCGGGACTCGACGAGCGGCCGGGACGCGAAGTACGCCGTGACACCGGCGAGCGGCACCGAGCAGACGAGCAGCAGGGTGAGCGCGAAGCCGGTGGAGCCGAGGAAGAGTCCGGACAGGACGGCGAGGACCGCGAGATACGGGGGGGCCGTCTGAGTGCCGCCGGTGCCGAGGGGATGCCACGCGTCGGCGTACCGCCCCCAGAGACCTGACACCTCGTCGGGCGCGGGCAGCAGGGCACCGCCCGCGAGTACGCCGCCGGTCAGGAGTGCGCGGCAGGCGACGAGCGAGACGATGAGCAGGAGCGCGAAGAGGACGGGTCCCGGCTTGCGGCCGATCCGCTTCAGCCGGGCGAACTGCTCGATCTCCAGAAAGTCCGCGTCGTCGCCGCCGGGACCCGACTCGACGACGCCGTGGCGCGAGCCTCCGGAGTCGGAGTCCTTGCCGGCGCCGAGGCTGCTCGCGACCTGCTCGGCCGTGGCCCGGACGGTGGCGCCCGGCGGCGGGAAGAGTGATCGCAGTTCGCTCGCGTCCACCGCGGGCTTTCTGCGCCGGCGGCGGGCGGCGAGGATCCTCTCGGGGCGCAGCAGGGTGCCGAAGAGGCCCATGACCTCGTCGACGGCCTGGCCCGGCGCCTTGCCGACGAGATAGGCGAGGGTGCGCACCAGGGTGCCGAGGGCGAGCCGGAGCAGGACGAAGGGGAGCGCGCGGCCGCGCGCGTTGGCCAGCAGGGTGTAGACGGCACCCGCCTTGTCGACGCGGTGCGGGCTGGCGACGGACCGGCCCGCGCAGTCGACGGTGCGGCGCTCGCGGGCCGCGGCCTCGGCGTGGCGGAGGACGGCGTCGGGGGCGACGAGGACGCGATGCCCGGCGGCGTGGGCGCGCCAGCACAGATCGACGTCGTCGCGCATGAGGGGCAGCCGGCGGTCGAAGCCGCCGAGCTCCTCCCACACGTCGCGGCGGATGAGCATGCCGGCGGAGGAGACGGACAGGACGGAGCGGACCTGGTCGTGCTGGCCCTGGTCCTGCTCGCGGCGGTCGAGTCCGGTCCAGCGGCGGCCGCTGTTGGCGATGGAGACGCCGGCCTCGAGGAGCTGCTTGCGGTCGTACCAACCGCGCAGCTTGGGGCCGATGATCGCCGCGTACGCGTCGGAGTCGGCGACGCGCAGCAGTTCGGCGAGGGCGTCGGGGGCGGGGGCGCAGTCGTCGTGGAGCAGCCAGAGCCACTGGACCGGTTCGCCGTAGGGCAGTTCCGGCATCTCGTAGGCCTCGTCGCGCCAGGTCCTGGTCACCGGGTCCCAGCCACTGGGCCGCTTCAGGTACGGCAGGTCGTCGGGCGTGAGCACGGCGGCGGTGCGGACGGCCTCGTCCACGGCGGTACCGAATCCCGTGCGGCGCGCGAGATGCAGCACCCGGTCGGCGCCGAGCGCCTCGGTGACCAGGCCTGCGGAGTCGTCGGCGCTGCCGGTGTCGGCCGCGACGACGTTCTGCACGGGGCGCTCCTGGCCGAGCAGCCCGGCGAGCGCGTCCGGCAGCCAGCGGGCACCGTCGTGCGAGACGAGAACAGCGGTGACGACGTGCCGAGGGAACTCGGGCGGCGTTGCGGGAACAAACACGGCGGTGGTGGCGGACATTGAGGTACGGGCCCTCCGGCCGGGGTCACCCCGCGAGGGGGCCTGGAGCGTCTGGGACGGGGCCCCACACTAACGGCTGACACGAAGACGGTCCGCCGCCTGTGGACAGAGCCACGGGCAACGGACCGTTCTTACGTACGGGTGTGTGCTGTTTGGTCGGACAGCGCAGGGGCGGCCGCGAGGCTCGGCCGGGGAGGAGCCGGCGGGACAGCTGCGTCGGCGGCCCGGTCAGACGGCGGCCTTCTTGAGACGGCGGCGCTCACGCTCGGACAGGCCGCCCCAGATGCCGAATCGCTCGTCGTTGGCGAGGGCGTACTCGAGGCACTCGGAGCGGACTTCGCAGGCGAGGCAGACCTTCTTGGCTTCGCGCGTGGAACCGCCCTTCTCCGGAAAGAAGGACTCGGGGTCGGTCTGGGCGCACAACGCGCGCTCCTGCCAGCCGAGTTCCTCTTCCGCGTCCTCGACCAGCAGTTGCTGGAACAGCTCGGTCATGTGCGCCCCTCGTCTGTCTTTGCGTCCCCGTGATGCAGCCGTTACCGATATCGGCCGAACGACACGAGTGAAATTACAAGTGTGTGGATCCGGGCCAGTCAAGCCGAGATCTGCTATTGGGCCCGGTATTCACTCTGCGGAACCAAGGCTATGCGGAAAGTGTTCAAATCACCAAAAACACGACATATGCCACTGACCTGTCCACCGACCGGTCCACCGACCCGTCCGCGCGCCCCGCACCCTCCCCCTCTCCCGCTGCGGGACCGGCATTGCACCGGTCCTCACGAGGGAAGGACGCCGCACGGTTCGATCTTGTTGCCATCCGGGCGCACAAGCGATCCGGATCACAGTCCGATCACGAGACCGCGACGGCGTTTGCGAGCGCGGTTGCTGCGCGATGTCTCCGGCCGCACGGCTGCACAAACCTTTCCCTGGCCGGAGTAACCGGATGAGGTGAAACATTGCCGCCAAACCGGGCATCGAGTTGACATTCGGGATGGTGTTGGCCACCTTGGAAGGCATGCCAGCGACCACAGCGCCTTCCGCGACCCCCATCGGTGGGTTCCGCAGCGCTGTCCAGGGTCGCTGTTGCTGTTGCTGTTCCAGCTGTTGATGCCCTAGCGCTCCAGCTCCTCTCCCCTCCGCCCCGCGCGGGGACTCGCGACACCCCAGCACTGACCTTTCCGTTTCTGCCGAGGAACCACCGCACCCATGAACAGCGACAGCGACCTCCAGATCGCCGGCGACATCCTCGAGGTCCCCCACCTCCTCCAGCCCGCACGCGAGCACCCGGCGACCGTGGCCGAGTTCGCCGGCCTCGCCCGCTCCATCGCCGCCGACCGCGCGCAGTGGGCCCACCTCGTCCGGTACGACGCCACCACCCGCTGGTACCACCGGTTGCGCACCGGCCCCGGTTACGAGGTCTGGCTGCTCTCCTGGGTCCCCGGCCAGGGCAGCGGGCTCCACGACCACGGCCGGTCGTCCGGTGTACTCACCGTCCTCGACGGCGAGTTGACGGAGCGGACGGCCACCGCCGACCGGTCCCTGGCCGCCGGCGCCCAGCGCGTCTTCGCACCCGGATATGTGCACGAGGTGGTCAACGACTCACTCGAACCGGCCGTGAGTCTGCACATCTACTTCCCGGGCCTGACCGAGATGCCGATGCACGCCTCGCACTGCTCCCCGGCCCGCGAGGACGTCGCCGTCGCCTGACACGCCCCTCCCGCCGTCCCTCCCACCACCCCCCATCCGCACAGCCTCCGGCTGACAGACTGTCTTCATGCGCATTGTGGTTCTGGCCGGTGGCATCGGCGGTGCTCGTTTCCTGCGTGGCCTCAAGGCGGCCGCCCCGGATGCCGACATCACGGTCATCGGCAACACCGGTGACGACATCCATCTGTTCGGGCTGAAGGTCTGCCCGGACCTCGACACGGTGATGTACACGCTCGGCGGCGGCATCAACGAGGAGCAGGGCTGGGGACGCAAGGACGAGACCTTCCTGGTCAAGAGCGAGCTCGCGGCATACGGCGTGGGCCCGGAGTGGTTCGGGCTCGGCGACCGTGACTTCGCCACCCACATCGTCCGTACGCAGATGCTGGGCGCGGGCTATCCGCTGAGCGCCGTCACCGAGGCGCTGTGCGACCGCTGGCAGCCCGGCGTGCGGCTCATCCCCATGACCGACGACCGCGTCGAGACCCACGTCGCCGTCGATGTCGACGGCGAGCGCAAGGCCATCCACTTCCAGGAGTACTGGGTCCGGCTGCGCGCCTCCGTCGACGCCCACGCCGTCGTGCCGGTGGGCGCCGAACAGGCCAAGCCCGCGCCGGGCGTGCTGGAGGCGATCTCCACCGCCGACGTCATCCTCTTCCCGCCGTCCAACCCCGTGGTGAGCGTCGGGACGATCCTCGCGGTGCCCGGCATCCGTGAGGGAATCGCGGAGGCGGGCGTCCCGGTCGTCGGGCTTTCCCCCATCGTCGGCGACGCACCGGTGCGCGGCATGGCCGACAAGGTGCTGGCGGCGGTCGGTGTCGAGTCGACGGCGGCGGCCGTGGCGCAGCACTACGGCTCGGGCCTGCTGGACGGCTGGCTCGTGGACACCGTGGACGCGGGTGCCGTGGCCGAGGTCGAGGAGGCCGGAATCCGGTGCAAGGCCGTGCCGCTGATGATGACGGACGTCGAGGCCGCGGCCACGATGGCGCGTGAGGCACTGGCGCTCGCGGAGGAGGTACGGGCATGACCGGGACGCAGACTCCTCCGTCGTACCGGGCCTGGGCGCTGCCCGGGCTGCCCGAGGTCCGGCCGGGCGACGACATCGCCAAGCTGATCGCGGCGACCGAACCGGGTCTCGTGGACGGCGACGTCCTGCTCGTCACATCGAAGATCGTGAGCAAGGCGGAAGGGCGGATCGTCACGGCCGACGACCGCGAGGCGGCCATCGACGCGGAGACGGTACGGGTCGTGGCGCGGCGCGGCGCCCTCCGTATCGTCGAGAACCGGCAGGGCCTGGTCATGGCCGCGGCCGGGGTCGACGCCTCCAACACCCCCGCCGGGACCGTGCTGTTGCTCCCCGAGGACCCGGACGCCTCGGCCGCCCGCATCCGCGAAGGGCTGCGGGACACACTCGGCGTCGAGGTCGGTGTGGTCGTCACGGACACCTTCGGCCGGCCCTGGCGGAACGGGCTCACCGATGTCGCGATCGGGGCCGCGGGCGTGCGGGTCCTGGACGATCTGCGCGGCGGCGAGGACGCGTACGGGAATCCGCTCGGCGCGACCGTCGTCGCCACCGCGGACGAGCTGGCCGCGGCCGGCGACCTGGTCAAGGGCAAGGCGGCCGGGCTGCCGGTCGCGGTGCTGCGCGGGCTCGGCCATGTGGTCTCCGCGGAGGCAGAAGGGTCACGGGCCCTGGTCCGGGTGGCCGCGGACGACCTGTTCCGGCTGGGCACGTCGGAGGCCGTACGGGAAGCGGTGACACTGCGCCGTACGGTGCGTGAGTTCACGGACGACCCGGTGGACCCGGCCGCGGTCCGGCGTGCGGTCGCCGCGGCCGTCACGGCGCCCGCGCCGCATCACACCACGCCGTGGCGCTTCGTCCTGCTCGAGTCCGAGGAGTCGCGGGTGCGGCTGCTGGACGCGATGCGGGAGGCATGGATCGCCGACCTGCGGCGCGACGGCAAGTCCGAGGCGTCCGTCGACCGGCGGATCAAGCGCGGCGACGTCCTGCGCAACGCGCCGTATCTGGTCGTCCCGTGCCTGGTGATGGACGGCTCGCACACCTATGGGGACGCCCGGCGGGACGCGGCGGAGCGCGAGATGTTCGTGGTCGCGGCCGGCGCGGGCGTGCAGAACTTCCTGGTGGCGCTGGCGGGTGAGCGGCTCGGGTCGGCGTGGGTGTCGTCGACGATGTTCTGCCGCGACGTCGTGCGCGAGGTCCTCGGGCTGCCGGAGTCGTGGGACCCGATGGGGGCGGTCGCCGTGGGACAGCCGGCAGCCCCGCCGAAGGACCGGCCGGCGCGGGAGGCGTCGGCGTTCATCGAGGTGCGCTGAGCGCGGCACTGCCTCGTACCGCGCTGCCTCGTCCCGCACTGCCATGTCCCGGGCTGCCTCGTCCCGCACTGCCTCGTCCCGCACTGCCTCGTCCCGCACTGCCTCGTCCCGCACTGCCTCGTCCCGCGCGGCTGCCGTCGGTCGGAGCGCCTGCCGTCAGAGCGCGGCGATGTCGTGCCGAGGCATCTTGGGCTTGCGGCGCGCCGGGGTGCGTCCGCTGAGGAGGATCAGCCGGGCGGCTCGGTGGCGCTGGCCCGCGTAGGGCTCGAGGAGTTCGAGCATCGCGTCGTCGTCGGCGTCGCGGTCGCCGGCGAGGGCGTAGCCGACGATGCCGGGAAGGTGGAGGTCGCCGACGGTCACGGCGTCGGGGGCGCCGTTGCTGCGCTGCACCGTCTCGGCGGAGGTCCAGGGGCCGATGCCGGGGATCAGTTCCAGGCGCGCCTGGGCCGCCTCGGGGTCCATCGCCGCGGCTTCCTCCATGCGGCGGGCGACGCGGACGGCACGCAGGATCGTGGAGGCGCGCTTGTTGTCGACGCCGGCGCGGTGCCACTCCCAGGAGGGGACGAGGGCCCAGGTGCGGGGCTCGGGCATGACGTGCATCCGCTCCGTGGGGGTCCCCCCACGCCCCAGGGCGTGGGGGGACGGGCCCGGAGCGGGCTCGCCGTACTTGCGTACGAGAAGACGCCAGGCACGGTAGGCCTCGTCCGTGGTGACCTTCTGCTCCAGGATCGACGGGATCAGCGACTCCATCACGAGTCCCGTGCGGGTCAGCCGGAGTCCGGGGCGGCGGCGGTGGGTGTCCGCGACAAGACGGTGGCGCGGCTCGAAGGCGTCAGGGTCGTCGGACTCGCCGAGCAGCGCCGGAAGCTGCTCCTGCAGCCACTCGGCACCCGGCCCCCAGGCCTCCGCGTGCACGGCGCCGTCGCGTGCGGCGACGCGGAGGGTGCCGGGGCCCGCGGGGGTGCGGGTCGCCCGCCACACCGAGCCGTCCGGTGTCGTACGGAACGTGGGATCCGCCGGCCCGCGCCGCAGCGGCCCCAGCACCAGCCCGAGGTCGAGCGGGCCCGGCGGCACGTACCGCCGCTCCCGGCCCCCGTGCGGGCGCGCCACTGCCCTGGGCGCGGGTACGGGTACGGCCACCTCGCCGCCGCGCGTAGTGGTGCGGGTGACGGCGGGGCGGGGTTCGAAGCGTCCGGCCACGGGTGGGTCCTCGGGGGTTCGGGGTCCCTTCGAGGGTAGGGCCCGCGCCGCCCGCCCGTGCAGCGAACCCCGCCGCTCGTACCTGCTGCTCCGACGGCGCGGCCACCGCACGCCGGACCGCGATGTCCTTTGCCGGGAGCTCACAGACCTGTCGCTGCCGGGTCGGTGCGCAGTTCGGCGGCCGCGACCACACGACGGTGATGCACGCCGACCGGAGGATCCGCGCGCTGATGGCCGAGCGACGCCGCGGCTACTGGTCCGACGAGAAGCGGATCGCCCCTGCGGGCAGCGTCGCGTCGCACCAGACCCGGACGCCGTCGCGCAGCTCGTTGTCGGGGCCGATCGTCGCATCGTCGCCGATCACCGCGCCGGTCAGGACCGTGCGGGCGCCGATGAGGGCGCGAGCGCCGATGAGGGAGTCCGTGACGACCGCGCCGGCCTCGACGACCGCGCCGTCCAGGACCGTGCTGCCCGAGATACGGGCCCCCTCGCCGATCACCGCGCCGGCGCCGATGACCGTGCCCTCCGTCAGCTTGGCGTCGGGGGCGACCGTGGCGGTGGGCAGGACGAGCCGGTCGCCGCAGCGGCCCGGCACCGCCGGGGAGGGTGCGCGGCCGAGGACGAGGTCGGCGGAACCCCGGACGAAGGCGTGCGGGGTGCCGAGGTCGAGCCAGTACGTGGAGTCGACCAGACCCTGCAGATGCGCGCCGGCCGACAACAGGTCCGGGAAGGTCTCCCGTTCGACCGAGACCGGGCGGCCCGCGGGGATGCTGTCGATCACCGAGCGGCGGAAGACGTACGCCCCCGCGTTGATCTGGTCGGTGACGATCTCCTCCGGGGTCTGCGGCTTCTCCAGGAACGCCGTGACGCGCCCCTGCGTGTCCGTCGGCACGAGGCCGAAGGCCCGCGGGTCCTCCACCCGGGTCAGGTGCAGCGACACGTCGGCACCGGACCGCTCGTGCGCCGCGACCAGGTCGCCGATGTCCAGGCCCGTCAGGATGTCCCCGTTGAAGATGAGCACCGGGTCGTCGGGCCCCGACCGGAGCCGCGACGCCACGTTCCGGATCGCCCCGCCCGTGCCGAGCGGCTCCTCCTCGGTCACGTACTCGAGGTGCAGTCCCAGCGAGGATCCGTCGCCGAAGTACGGCTCGAAGACCTCCGCTAGGTACGACGTCGCGAGCACGATGTGCTCGACGCCCGCCGCACGGGCCCGTGCCAGCTGGTGGGTCAGGAACGGCACGCCCGCCGCGGGGACCATCGGCTTGGGCGTGTTCACGGTGAGCGGCCGCAGCCGCGTGCCCTTGCCGCCGACCAGGAGGATCGCTTCTTGGGCTTGACTCAATGCCTTCTCTGCTTCCTGCTGGGGCCGGGCGATTCGTGCGTATGACCGGCCAGTGTATGCAGCCTGTTCGTACGTACGTATGCGGCACCGCGGTACGACGTCGACGCCCCTGGTTCAACGCCCCTGGAGCTTCGCGGAAGCGCTGCGCGCCTCGCCCAGTTGGTCGTAGAGACGGGCGCCGGGGCAGTCCGTCGAGAATCCGTCGCGGTGCCCGGAGATGACCTGGAGCCTGGCCTGCGTGCCCTTCGTGAACTTGTTGCCGCCGCCGGATGTCAGATACGTCGTCGTCTTCGGATTCACCCCGTACAGACCCAGCTTCCAGGCGGTGAGCCTGGCCACCGCGGTCACGGCGGCGGGCGGTGGGGTGGTCGCACTGTACGTTCCGAGGACCGCAATGCCCATGCTGTTGCTGTTGAAACCGCGTGTGTGGGCGCCCAGGACCGCCTTGGCCACGCCGCCCGCGCGCCCTTCGTAGATGTTTCCGCACTTGTCGACGGCGAAGTTGTAGCCGAAGTCGCGCCAGCCGTTGCTCACTACGTGGTAGCGGTAAATACTGCGGAGGACTGAGGGAGCCTGATTGCAGGTGTACCGGTTGCCCGTTGCGGTGTGGTGGACGAAGGCCGCTTTGACCGTGCTCGTGTAGGCGAACTGCTTCTCACGGAGCGTTTCGTCCGCCCCCCAGCCCTTGCGCGTGACGATGGCCGGCCGCGGGCCGATGTACGGCTTGGCGACGCCGTACAGGGCGGCGCCCTCTTCCGTCGCGGCCTTCGTCAGGGCGGGGATCAGCCCGGCGCCCAGCGGCGCGAGGTCGGCGTTCACCGCGGCGGCGGCCGCGGCCTCGGGCGACAGGGACGCGACCTCGGCGGCCTCGGTCCCGGACTGCCCGCCGGAGGAGGGGAGTTCCTCCTCTTCGGGCCCGGATCCCTCCGGCGGTTCGCCCGACGGGTCCG
>NZ_JBEOXF010000012.1:26016-155401 GCF_040296405.1 Streptomyces sp. NPDC002133
GGGTCCGGCACGGACTCCTCCGGCGGTTCGCCCGACGGGTCCGGCACGGACTCCTCCGGCGGTTCGCCCGACGGGTCCGGCACGGACTCCTCCGGCGGTTCGCCCGACGGGTCCGGCACGGACTCCTCCGGCTCCTCTTCCGCCACATTCTCCGAGGCCGGAACCTCCGAGGCCGGAACCTCCGAGGCGGGAACCTGCGAGGCGGGAGTCTCCGATTCCGCGGGCGGGCCCGGGTCGACGAGCTCCAGCCGCAGCCCTCGCGGCAGCGGCGGGCTCAGTCCGCGCAGCGTCCCGGTCCCGGCCGGCTCCGGACGTACGCGCACCTCCACGCCGTCCGACGCGCCGACCCACAGCGGCGCGGTCGAGCCGCGCACCGGGCCGCCCTCGGTCAGCTCGGCCGAGTCCGGGTCGGCCCCGTGCTCGTGGTTGTGGGTCTCCACGTCCTGCCACTCGGACCAGAGACCCGAGTCGGCGGCGCGCGTACGGACCTGGACCGTCCCGTGCAGTTCGACGTCCACCTGGTCCCAGACGACCCCGACCAGCGAGAACGGACGGACGTCGCGTTGCCCGAGCCCTTGCGCGACCCCCTCACCGCCCACTCGCCCGAGCTCCGGGAGGGGGGCCAGCCGCAGGGACTGCGTGGCGCCCGGTACATCCGGCCGGGCCGGCGCCCCACCGGCCATGGACGCCGGGTCCGGACCGGTCGGACCGGCCGACAGCGCAAGTGCAGGAAGGACGAGCGCCATGGTGCACGCGGCGCCGATCGAGGATGCAAGGAAGGCACGCATGTGGATGATCCTGAGGAGCACGGGCCATGGCCGCCCCTCGGAAAAGTGACGGCCCTTCGGTCCGACCGGGGGACCCCGTCACCGGTACGGACGCACCCGCGCAACCCTGTGCGGCGTAACCTTGCGCGGGTGAACGCCAGCGACCGCACCCCTGCCGACCTGCTGCGATCCGCGCTCGCCGCGGACCCGGCCCGCCCCATGGTCACCTTCTACGACGACGCCACCGGCGAGCGCGTCGAATTGTCCGTCGCGACCTTCGCCAATTGGGTGGCCAAGACGGCGAACCTCCTCCAGGACGGGCTGTCCGCCGAGCCGGGCGACCGGCTGGCGCTGCTGCTGCCCTCACACTGGCAGACGGCGGTGTGGCTGCTGGCCTGTGCGTCGACCGGGGTGGTGGCGGACGTCGGCGGCGACCCGGCAGCCGCCGACCTGGTGGTGAGCGGCCCGGACACCCTCGATGCGGCACGCGCCTGCTCCGGGGAGCGGATCGCGCTCGCGCTGCGCCCCCTCGGCGGCCGGTTCCCGCAGCCGCCCGAGGGCTTCGCCGACTACGCCGTGGAGGTCCCGGGCCAGGGCGACCGCTTCTCCCCGTACGCACCGGTCGATCCGGACTCCCCCGCGCTCCGTGTCGACGGTACGGAACTGACGGGCGTCCAGCTCGTGGAACGCGCCCGCGCGGACGCCGAGGCGCTGGGCCTGTCCCCCGGTTCACGGCTGCTGTCGGGGCGTCCGTACGACACCTGGGAAGGACTGTCCTCCGGGCTGTACGCGCCGCTCGCCTCGGGCGGCTCGGTGGTCCTCTGCCGCAACCTGGACCAACTGTCCCCGGAGGGACTGGAGAAGCGCGTCGAGAGCGAGCGGGTCACCGGCACGGCGGTCTGACCAACACCGCGGTACGACAAGCGCTCTGAAGTCCACTCGTACGGCTCACCACGGGCCGAGCCCTCGGGCCCGAGGGTCGGCTGCGGGACATCATCGGCGGTACATACACCGACAAACCGCCCCGAGGATGGACGCAGAAGTGACCGACAGCGCTGGCACGCCCGCCGAACCGGACGAACCGGCCGACGCCCCGGCCGACGCCCCGGCCGCTGACGCCGACGAGGGCGCCGAGGCGGCCGCGGGCGACGGCGACGGCGGTGGCGCCGGTAGCGGTGGCGGTGGCGCCGGTAGCGGTGGCGGTGGCGGTACGGCCGAGGCCCCTGCGGCCGAGGCCGGCAGGGGCGCGGTCAAGCGCAGGCGCCGCTGGTTGCGTTGGACGGCGTTCGGGGTGTCGCTGATCATCCTCGCCGTCGCCGGTGTCAGCTGGTGGCTCTACCGGAAGCTCGACAGCAACATCACCACGGACATCACCACCGCCGAGGAGCTGGAGCGGTACGACAGGGAGCGCCCGCTGCCCGCCGCCCACGGCGCGCGGAACATCCTCCTCATCGGCTCCGACACCCGCGCGGGAGCCGCCAACCGCAAATACGGCCGGGCCAAGGGACAGCGCTCCGACACCACGATCCTGCTGCACATCGCCGCTGACCGGCGCAGCGCGACCGCGGTGTCCGTGCCGCGCGACCTGATGGTGAACATCCCCAGCTGCCGTACGGGCAAAGGCTCCCGCACGCGCGCGCAGTTCACCCAGTTCAACATCGCCTATTCGTACGGCGGCGCGGCCTGCACGATCCGGACGGTCGAGCGGCTCACCGGCGTCCGGATCGACCACCACATGGTGATCGACTTCCATGGCTTCAAGGACATGGTCGACGCCGTGGACGGCGTTCAGGTCTGCCTGAAGAAGCCGATCGACGACAAAGAAGCACATCTCGTACTGAACGCGGGCAAACAGACCCTCAACGGTGAGCAGGCCCTCGGCTTCGTACGCGCCCGCAAGTCGCTGGGCAACGGCAGCGACACGGAACGCATGGACCGGCAGCAGCAGTTCCTCGGCGCACTCTTCAAGAAGGTGCAGAGCAACGGCGTCCTGCTCAATCCGACCAAGCTCTATCCGGTCCTCGACGCGGCGACCAGATCCCTCACCACCGATCCGGGCCTGGACTCCCTGAAGGATCTCTACGACCTGACGCGCTCGATGCGGGGCGTACCGCCGGAGCGCGTGCAGTTCCTCACCGTGCCCCGGCGGCCGTACGCGGCGGACCCGAACCGGGACGCGCTCGTCGAGCCGGCCGCGAGTGAACTCTTCAAGCGGCTGCGCAGGGATGCGCCCGTGATCGTGGTCGCGCCGGACGCGACACCGAGCACCGGGACGACCACGGAGGGAGAGGAGAACGCGGGCTCCTCGAACCCCAGCCCCACACCGACTTTTTCCGGCACGAACGCGGCTTCCGGCGCATGCAGGTAAAGCGAAACCCAAGGCACGGTCGGCAGTCCATGAGGTTTGTGCGGAATGCCCAGTTGTAAGGGGCGTGCAATTTGTCACTGACGTCGCTCGGCGCTGAACTGGGCGGATAGTGTGACGCGATCCGGTACATCCGGCCACGAGGTCGCGTACAACCGGATCGACGAACCGAGCGTCTCACCGGGGGAGGGAGACGCCTCGCGTGGCACCGACGGAGGACTCAAGCAACCGTGGATGCGCAGAGCCGTGGACGGGCGGAGGACATCGACCCCGCCGACCAGTGGGTAATCAACCCGCAGACAGGCGATTACGAACTGCGACTGGACCGCTCCGCAGGGCAGTCGACCGCCTCCCGCTCCACTGGAGCGTCCCCCTCGAGAACGGCCGCCCGCCGAGGCGCCACACGGACAGCGCCACCGAGGACGGACGTCCCCGGGCAGCGCACACGCCGCTCGAACCGGAGTGGGGGCTCACCGGAAGGCACGCGCGACGACCTCACGCCCCCCAATGGTCCCGGTCGCCGCAAGCGTAAGCAGCGCAAGAGCCGCAAGAAGAAGGCACTGCTGTGGATCGGCGGCACGCTCGCGCTGGTGATGGCCGGCACGGCGTCCGCCGGATACCTCTACTACGAGCACCTGAACTCCAACATCAAGTCCTTCTCCGACGACGGCGCCGGCACCGGCGGCTTCAGCACGGACCGGGCGATCAACATCCTGCTGATCGGTACGGACAAGCGCACCGGCAAGGGCAACGAGAGCTACGGCGACAAGAACAGCCCGGGCCACGCGGACACCACGGTGCTGCTGCACGTGTCGAAGGACCGCACGAACGCAACGGCGTTGAGCATCCCCCGCGACCTCATCACGGACATTCCGGACTGTCCGACCACGCAGGAGGACGGCTCCAGCAAGGTCATCTCCGGACAGCAAGGCGTCCGGTTCAACACGAGCCTCGGCCAGTCCGGCCGTACGCCGAGCTGCACGATGCGCACGGTCAAGGAGATGACCGGCATCACGCCGGACCACTTCATGGTGGCCGACTTCAACGCGGTCAAGACACTGACGTCGGCCGTGGGCGGCGTGCCGATCTGCCTGGCGAAGGACATAAAGGACCCGGACTCCAAGCTCGATCTGCCGCAGGGCGAGCACGTGATCGAGGGTGAGCAGGCGCTGGCGTTCGTACGTACCCGGCATGCCGTGGGCTTCGGCGGGGACCTCGACCGGATCAAGATCCAGCAGCAGTTCCTCAGCGCCCTGATGCGCAAGCTGAAGTCGAACGACACGCTCACCAGCCCCACCAAGCTGTTCAAGCTGGCGGAGGCAGGGACGAAGGCGCTGACCGTCGACGACAAGATCAGTGACATCGGCAAGCTCCGGGACCTCGGCCTGGAGCTCGGCAAGTTCGACATGAAGAACCTGACCTTCGCCACGGTGCCCGTCCTGGACAACCCGGCCGAGAAGGTCAAGGCCACGGTCGTCCTCAACGAGCCCAAGTCGGAGGCTCTGTTCTCCATGGTGAAGAACGACATCTCGCTCACCGAGGTCGAGCAGAAGAAGAAGGACGCCCAGCAGGCCGAGAAGGACAAGCAGAACGCGCTCCTCAAGGGCCCGAGGGCCGAGGCGTCCGAAATACGCGTCGACGTCTTCAACGGTGGCGGCCCACGTGGCTCCGCACAGAAGACCCTCGACTGGCTGCAGAACTCCGAGGGAGTCTTCAAGTCCACCAACAAGGGCAACGCCACGGCCGACGTCGCCAGGACACAGCTGGAATACGCGCCCAACCAGGCCGACCAGGCTCGCAAGCTGGCCGACCTGATGGGCCTGCCCGCCACGGCGCTCAAGCCGGGCACCGAGGACGCCGAAGGGCTGCAGGCCATGACCCTGACCCTCGGCGCCGACTTCAGGGGCGCGGGGGTGCCCCTCACCGGTCCGGCGAAGCTGGACGTGGATCAGGTCGAAGCCGACAAACAGGTGTGCGCCAAGTGACCCCGGACGCCCGGGGCACGCGGCGTGCCTGAAAAGACAGCAGGGAGTCCAGGGGTGGGACACAGCAGCGTGCGTGGGGAGGGGACGCGAGAGCGCGTCCGGCACGCCGGTGAACGGGGCTGGGACGACAGCCTGTACGAGGAGGACGCGCTCGCCGGCCGCGGGGACGGGAACGGCACGAACGGCACACCGCCGACCGAGGATTCAGGGCGTCCGCGGGGCAATCCGCCCCGCCGTGGCAAACGACGCGTGTTCCGCTGGGTCGCCTCCGTCCTGTCCCTGCTGATACTCGGCACGGCCGGCGCCGGATACCTCTACGTCCGCCATCTCAACAGCAACATCAAGAAGGACGACCTCAACCTCGGCAAGAAGACGATGGTGGAGCACAAGGCGAACGCCGCCGGCCAGACTCCCCTCAACATCCTGCTGATCGGCTCCGACGCCCGGAACTCCAAGGAGAACCAGGAGCTCGGCGGGGCCAAGGAGACCTTCGACGGGCCGCCGCTCGCGGATGTGCAGATGCTCCTCCATCTCTCCGCGGACCGCAGCAACATCTCCGTGATCAGCATGCCGCGGGACACCGTGCTGAAGATCCCGGAGTGCCAGGACCGCGAGAAGAACAAGACCTACGAGGCGACCGGCTGGACGCTCACGAACGAGTCGCTCAGCCGCGGTGGCCCGGGCTGCACCGTGGCCACCTGGTACGCGCTGACCGGTATCACCATCGACCACTTCATGATGGTCGACTTCGCCGGTGTCGTCTCGATGGCCGACGCGATCGGCGGTGTCCCGGTGTGCGTCAAGGAGAACGTCCACTCGCGCACTTCCGACGGCAAGGGCTCCGGTCTGAAACTGCCTGAGGGCACGCACCCGGTGAAGGGCGAGCAGGCTCTGCAGTGGCTGCGCACGCGCTACGGGTTCGAGGACGGCACCGACCTGGCCCGTACCCATGCGCAGCACATGTACATGAACTCGATGGTCCGGGAGCTGCGGAAGAGCACCCAGCTCACCGACCCGGACAAGCTGCGCAGGCTGGCCGAGGCCGCGACGACGGCGCTCACCGTGGACTCCGGTCTGGACACGGTCACCAAGCTGTACGACCTCGCCGAAGAGCTCAAGCTGGTGCCCACCGACCGCATCACCATGACCACGATGCCGAACTTCTACTCCCAGAAGCCCTACTTCCAGGGCAAGGTCGAGCCCAAGCAGCCGGACGCCGAGCAGCTGTTCCGGATGGTCCGCGAGGACATTCCGCTGGACGGCAAGGCCTCCAAGCGCAAGACGCCGGAGGCCACGAAGGACCCGGCAGCGCCCGCCGCCGAGATAGGCGTGATGGTGCGCAACGGCACGTACACGGCCCAGTTGGGGTCGGCGAGGGGCCGGGCGACGGAGATCGCGGGCGTGCTGGACGGCAAGGGTTTCACCGAGGCGAAGGCAGACGCTCAGCAGACCGATCCGCAGGAGCGGACGGCCGTGTACTACCCGAGCGTCGATCTGGAGGGCGACGCCCAGGCGGTCGCGAAGGCGCTCGGGATTCCGGTCTCCTCGGTGAAGAAGTCCACCGATGTGTCCGGCGTCACACTGATCGTGGGTGCCGACTGGCGCGAGGGCACCGCCTACCCGAAGGCCGCCGTGACGGACGACGGCAAGGCGCCGAAGTCGGCGCGACCGCTCAACGGCGGAGACACCGGGGCCTGTATGGACGTGCAGCCCGGCTTCAGCTGGGGGTGAACCGGCAGCAGCCGAGAGGGCCCCGGGCGCGGTGCGCACCCGGGGCCCTCTCGGTTCACGGCTCTTGCGCTCAGGCCACCGTCCGCACCGCCGGGCGGCGGCTTGCGATGACCTTCCTGGCGAGCGAGCGCGGGCTGGTCAGAAAGCCGAAGCCCCACGACATGTGCATGGTGGCCAGCGCCACGGGGATCTGCAGCCGGGCCTTCAGCGGCAGGCTCCTGCCCGCCGGGACCGAACCCGCGGTGATCGCCGCGAGATAGCCGGCCGGGACGACGAAGCCCAGCGGGGTGACCGCGGCGCCCACGACGATGCCCGCGGCGATCGCGCACACGGCGGTCGGCGGGGCGAGGTAGCGCAGGTTGATCGAGCCCTGGTGGTAGCGGGCGACGACATGGCGCCAGCGGCCGTAGTCCTTGTACTGCTTGGCGAGCGCCTTGACGCTCGGGCGGGGCCGGTACTGCACCCTGAGCTCGGGCGAGAACCAGATCAGCCCGCCCGCCTCGCGGATGCGGAAGTTCAGCTCCCAGTCCTGGGCGCGAATGAACTCCTCGTTGTAGCCGCCCTGCTGTTCCAGTGCCTCACGCCGGAAGACCCCGAGGTACACCGTCTCGGCCGGACCGGCTTCGCCGCCCGTGTGGAAGGCCGCGTTGCCGACGCCGATCTTCGAGGTCATCGCGGCGGCGACGGCGTGCTCCCAGTCGTTCTCGCCCTCGGCGTGCATGATGCCGCCGACGTTCTGCGCGCCGGTCTCCTCGAGGAGACGGACGGCGGTGGCGATGTAGTTCGGCGACAGCATGCCGTGGCCGTCGACCCGCACCACGATCGGGTGCCGGGAGGCCTTGATGGCGGCGTTGAGCGCCGCGGGCGTACGCCCGGTGGGGTTCGGCACGGTGTGGACGCGGGGGTCTTCGCGCACGAGCTCGGCGGCGATCTCGTCGGTGCGGTCCGTGGACGGGCCGAGCGCGATCACCACCTCCATCTCGCCGTCGTACTCCTGCTCCAGGATGTGACGCACCGAGTCGCGCAGATGCCGCTCCTCGTTGAGGACCGGCATGATCACGGAGACGGCGGGGGTGACGACGGGCATGGATTCCTCATGGGGGTCGTGCCCCGGGAGACAGCAGTATCGCCCGCCACGTTACCGCGAACGGGGGACACCGGTGCGCGCCGCCCGGGGCCCCCGCCCGCCCGGGCCTAAAGTTCCCGGGATCGCTTGCCGACTGCCACCGGCCGCCTGCCACACCACCTGCGGAGGTGTCCCTCGTGCCCACACCGCCTCGCTCCCCCCGTCCGAGGCCCGTGGTCCGCTCACAACCGCCGCGGCGCAGACCTCAGGCCAGGGTCGCGGTCCGGCGGCCGCGCTGGGGGATGCGGGTGGCGACGTCGCTGTCGATGCTGGTGCTGGGGGTGGGCGGGGTCGGGCATGCGCTGGTGACAGGGCTCGACAGCGGGATCGGGCGCGTGGACCCCTTCAAGGACATGAAGAACCGGCCGGAGTCCGGGCACGGGACGAACATCCTGCTCGTCGGCACCGACGGCCGGGACCGGATCACCCCGGACGAGCGCCGCAAGTACCGGCTCGGCGGCGCCCCCTGCCGCTGCACCGACACGATCATGCTGGTGCACATCTCGGCGGACCGGGAGCGGGCGAGCGTCGTGAGCCTGCCGCGCGACTCGTACGCGGAGATCCCCGCGCACACGGACGCGGGGACCGGGAAGCGGCACCTGCCCCACCCTGTGAAGCTCAACGCGGCGTACGCGGAGGGCGGGCCCGCGCTGACGGTGCGCACCGTCGAGCACATGACCAAGGTGAAGGTCGACCACTATCTGGAGGTCGACTTCACGAGCTTCATCAAGACGGTGGACGCGGTCGGCGGGGTGCGGATCTGCACGGCCCGGCCGATGAAGGACGCGTACACCGGTCTGGATCTGCCTGCGGGCGCGCACGAGCTGGACGGCGGGAAGGCGCTGCAGTACGTGCGGTCCCGGCATGTCGACGGGGCGGCGGACCTGGGCCGGATGCAGCGCCAGCAGCGGTTCGTCGCGGCGCTCATCCAGCAGACGACGGACAGCGGGGTGCTGCTGAACCCGGTGAAGTTCCGCGAGGTCAGCAACACGGTGCTGAATTCGGTGCGGGCCGACAAGGGGTTCGGGCCCGATCAGATGCTCACGCTCGGGAAGGCGATGCGGGGCGTCACCCTCGCCTCGTCGGAGTTCACGTCCGTGCCGGTGGGGGACGTCAGCCATCCGGTCAGGGGCATCGGGTCCACGGTGAAGTGGGACCCGGTGAAGTCGCAGCAGCTCTTCCGGGCGCTGCGTGAGGACCGGCCGCTGTCGCCGCGGCGCTCGAAGAAGCCTGCGGAGCCGGCGGCGAAGGTCGTCGTCGACGTACCGCCGGGGCAGGTCCGGGTGCAGGTCTACAACGGCACCCGCATCGGCGGCCTCGGGGCCCGGGTCGACGGCGGGCTGCGCGCGACGGGTTTCGCGACGACCCGGGGCCCGCTGAACAGCGACCGCCGTGACCTGCGCCGCACGCTCGTCACGTACGACCCGCGCTGGAACCGCTCGGCGCAGTCGCTGGCGGCGGCCCTCCCCGGCGCCGAGCTCCGCCCGGTCAAGGGCCTGGGCCCGACCCTGCACGTCACGGCCGGCACGGACTTCACCAAGGTCACGCCGGTCCGCGCGGAGACCCAGCCGAAGGGCAGGGGCAGGTTCGAGACGATGGCAGGGGACGAGGTGGCGTGCCCCTGAGGGTGGCGTGCCCGTGGGTGACGCGCCCGTGAGGCCGACCCCGGCGGGGCGCCCTCCAGGCCCGGGGCGCCGAAGGCGTCAGTCCTCGTAGCCCTCGGCCGCGCGCTTCTCCCGGAGCTCCCTGATCGCACGCCGCCGTGCCAGCCGGTGGGTGCGGCGGATCTGCGCCTCCTGGTAGCGGCGCTTGTCGCGTTCCGACTCCGGGATCACCGGGGGCACCACGCGGGGCTTGCCGTCCGCGTCGACCGCCGCGAAGACCAGGTACGCGGAGCCGACCTGCGTCGCGGGCGTCGACTCGTTCCAGCGTTCGGCCAGGACTCGTACGCCGACCTCCATCGACGACCTACCGGTCCAGTTGACCTGCGCCTTCACATGGACCAGGTCCCCGACCCTGACCGGCTCCAGGAAGACCATCTCGTCCATGGAGGCGGTGACGGCCGGGCCGCCCGAGTGCCGTCCCGCGACCGCGCCCGCCGCGTCGTCCACCAGTTTCATGATCACGCCACCGTGCACCGTGCCGAGGAGGTTGGTGTCGTTGACGGTCATGATGTGGCTGAGGGTGGTGCGCGAAGCCTCGGTGGGCTTACCCGGAATGTCGCCCTCCGGGTGCTGGGCCTGATCTGTCATGCCCTCCACCCTATGCGGCGACCTGCGGAGCGCTGCATTGCATCAGGTTGGCAACAGCCCCGACCCGATTCCCCACCCTCTCTGTCAGCGCCCGGACCCCGGCCTGCACACTGTTCCGCATGAATGATTGGCCCGATGGATACGGACGCGGCAGCTACGGCGAGCCCGAGGGCGCTCGCGCCATGCGCCATGTGCAGCGCCGACCGGTCCCGCAGCAGCCGTCGCAGGGGTACGACGACTACGCGCCCCCCTACGACAGCGGCTACAACACGGGCCAGGTCTACGGGGCCCCCTCCGGTGGCGGCGGCCACGGCGGCGGCTACGGCGACGCTCCGCCCGACTACGGCCGCCCCGCGCCCGGCTGGGGCCGCCGCCTCAAGATCGGCACGGTCGTCGTCCTCGTCACCGTGCTCGGCGTCTCCATAGGCACGTACTTCTGGGCCGACTCCAAGATGCGCCGCGAGGTCGACCTGTCCAAGGTCATAGAACGGCCCGAAGAGGGCGACTGCACGACGTATCTGATCGTCGGCTCCGACAGCCGCGAGGGCATGACCGCCGAGGAGAAGAAGAAGCTCCACACCGGCTCTGCCGAGGGCAAGCGGACCGACTCGATGATGATCCTCGCGGCCTGCGGCAGCGGGAACACGATGATCTCGCTCCCCCGCGACTCGGACGTGGAGATACCGACCTTCGTCGGCTCCGAGTCCGGCAAGACCTTCAAGGGCACCGGCCGCCACGTCAAGCTCAACGCGGCGTACGCGGAGGACGGCCCGGAGCTGCTGGTCCGGACCGTCGAGTACAACACCGGCCTGCGCATCGACCACTACGCCGAGATCGGCTTCGCCGGCTTCGCGAACATCGTGGACTCGCTCGGCGGTGTCGAGATGGACATCCCGAAGGCCTTCAAGGACAAGAAGTCCGGGGCCGACTTCCAGGCCGGCAAGCAGACCCTCAACGGCGAGCAGGCCCTCGCCTTCGTCCGCACCCGCTACGCCTTCGCCGGCAGCGACCTGGACCGTACGAAGAACCAGCAGAAGTTCCTCGCGGCCCTCGCCAACCAGGCGGCCACCCCGGGCACGATCCTCAACCCGTTCAAGCTCTACCCGACGCTGGGCGCGGGCCTGGACACCCTCATTGTCGACAAGGACATGTCCCTCTTCGACCTGGGCCAGATGTTCTTCGCGATGAAGGGCATCAGCAGCGGCACGGGCAAGTCCATGAACATCCCGATCTCCGGCAGCCGCGGCGGCAACCTGGTCTGGGACAAGGACAAGGTCAAGCAGCTCGTCCAGGAGATCAAGAACGACGATCCGGTCACGGTCACGTCGAACCGCTGACACCCCGGACACCCGACTCACGCGAAGGGGCCCGCACCGACCACAGGGTGCGGGCCCCTTCCGCGTACAGGGCCCCTCGTCGTGCAGGATGCGGGCCCCTTCCGCGTACAGGATACGGGCCCTTCCCGCCACGCGGACGGCCCCCGGCATCGCGCCGGGGGCCGTCCGTGGCCCTGCGGATGAGTCGCGTTACGGCAGGTTGCGGGCCATCACGATCCGCTGGACCTGGTTCGTGCCCTCGTAGATCTGGGTGATCTTCGCGTCGCGCATCATGCGCTCGACCGGGTAGTCGCGGGTGTACCCGTAGCCGCCGAGCAGCTGGACCGCGTCCGTGGTGACCTCCATGGCGACGTCGGAGGCGAAGCACTTGGCCGCGGCGCCGAAGAAGGTGAGGTCGCCGTCGACGCGCTCGGACTTGGCGGCGGCCGAGTAGGTGAGCTGGCGGGCGGCCTCGAGCTTCATGGCCATGTCCGCGAGCATGAACTGGACGCCCTGGAAGTCGGCGATGGGCTTGCCGAACTGCTTGCGCTCCTGCACGTAGCCCTTGGCGTAGTCGAGGGCGCCCTGGGCGATGCCGAGGGCCTGGGCCGCGATGGTGATGCGGGTGTGGTCCAGGGTCTTCATCGCGGTGGCGAAGCCGGTGCCCTCCGCGCCGATCATGCGGTCGGCAGGGATGCGGACGTTGTCGAGGTAGACCTCGCGGGTCGGGGAGCCCTTGATGCCGAGCTTCTTCTCGGGAGCTCCGAAGGAGACACCCTCGTCGCCCTTCTCGACGACGAAGGCGCTGATGCCCTTGGAGCGCTTCTCCGGGTCGGTGACGGCCATCACGGTGTAGTACTCGGAAACACCGGCGTTGGTGATCCAGCGCTTCACACCGTTGAGGACCCAGAAGTCGCCGTCACGTACGGCCTTGGTCTTCATTCCGGCGGCGTCCGAGCCGGCGTCGGGCTCGGAGAGGCAGTACGAGAACATCGCGTCGCCCTTGGCGAGCGGGCCCAGGTACTTCTTCTTCAGGTCCTCGGAGCCGGAGAGGATCACCGGGAGCGAGCCCAGCTTGTTCACGGCGGGGATCAGCGAGGACGAGGCGCAGACGCGGGCGACCTCCTCGATGACGATGACGGTCGCGAGGGCGTCGGCGCCCGCGCCGCCGTACTCCTCGGGGACGTGCACGGCGTGCAGGTCGGAGGCGACCAGCGCGTCGAGGGCCTCCTGCGGGAAGCGGGCCTCCTCGTCGACTGCCGCGGCGAACGGCGCAATCTTCGCCTCGGCGAGCGAGCGGACCGTCTCACGGAGCATGTCGTGCTCTTCGGACGGGCGGTACAGGTCGAAGTCAGGCACTGTGCAGATCTCCCTTTGGCGCCAAGGTCTCTCGCTCCCCTGAGCGGCCGCTAACTACCGTTAAGTAACACAAATTTTAGAGGGCTGCCCCGGACGGGCATACGTGAGCTTGCTGACAGCGGAAAAATGCCCGCGGCCCCACCCGACTATGCTCGGCCCGGCACTCCCCTCGTACCCCTCAGGAGCACCGCATGGCCCTCAAGATCACCGTGATCGGCACCGGATACCTCGGGGCCACGCACGCAGCGGCCATGGCTGAGCTCGGCTTCGACGTCCTCGGGCTCGATGTCGTGCCCGCGAAGATCGAAATGCTGGCCGCCGGACGGGTCCCGATGTACGAGCCAGGGCTCGAGGAACTGCTGGAGAAGCACGTCGCGGGCATCGCCGGTGCGAGCGGGCGGCTGCGCTTCACGACGTCGTGGGACGAGCTCGAGGAGTTCGCCGGCGACGTCCACTTCGTGTGCGTGAACACCCCGCAGAAGCACGGCGAGTACGCGTGCGACATGTCGTACGTCGACGCCGCCTTCGACTCGCTCGCTCCGCGCGTGAAGAGCGGCGCGCTGGTCGTCGGCAAGTCGACCGTGCCCGTCGGGTCGGCGGACCGGCTCGCCGGGATGCTCGCCGAGCGGTCGCCGGAGGGCGTGGAGCTGGCCTGGAACCCGGAGTTCCTTCGCGAGGGCTTCGCCGTCCAGGACACACTGCACCCGGACCGGATCGTGGTGGGTGTGGCGAGCGAGCGCGCGGAGAAGGTGCTGCGCGAGGTGTACGCGACGCCGGTCGGGGAGGGATCGCCGTTCGTGGTGACGGACTTCCCGACGGCGGAGCTGGTGAAGACCTCCGCGAACTCCTTCCTGGCGACGAAGATCTCGTTCATCAACGCGATGGCCGAGGTGTGCGAGGCCGCGGGTGGCGATGTGGCGAAGCTGGCGGAGGCGATCGGCTACGACGAGCGGATCGGCGCGAAGTTCCTGCGGGCCGGGATCGGCTTCGGCGGCGGCTGTCTGCCGAAGGACATCCGGGCGTTCATGGCGCGCGCCGGTGAGCTGGGCGCGGACCAGGCACTGACGTTCCTGCGCGAGGTCGACTCGATCAACATGCGGCGCCGCGGGCACATGGTGGAGCTGGCGCGGGAGGCCGTGGGCGGTGACTCCTTCCTCGGGAAGCGGGTCGCGGTGCTCGGCGCGACCTTCAAGCCGGACTCGGACGACGTACGCGACTCGCCCGCGCTGAACGTCGCCGGTCAGATCCACCTCCAGGGCGGCCAGGTCACGGTCTACGACCCGAAGGGCATGGACAACGCCCGCCAGGTCTTCCCGACGCTCGGCTACGCGAAGAGCGCGCTGGACGCGGTGCGCGGCGCGGATGTGGTGCTGCACCTGACCGAGTGGCGCGAGTTCCGCGAGCTGGACCCGGCGGAGCTGGGTGAGGTGGCGACCCGCCGCATCATGCTGGACGGGCGGAACGCGCTGGACTCGACATTGTGGCGCGAGGCCGGGTGGACGTACCGGGCGATGGGGCGGCCCCGCGCCTGACGCCCCGCTCCCGTACGACCGCCGCCCCGTCTATGCGGACGGCTCACTCGGTCCGTTCACGCGTTCACGGAAGAGGCCGCGCTCGGCTGCGTTGCGCGTGAGTTCGGCGGCGCGTTCGAATTCGGCGCGCGCCTCGTCGGGACGGCCCAGCCGGGCGAGCAACTCGCCGCGCGCCGGTGCGCCGCTGCTGGTGGGCGTGGACGGGTCGGGAGCGGCGACGCTCCGGCCCGCCGACCCGGCCTCGCTCGTGTCGCGCGTGGCGGCGGCCATCGCGACCGCCGCGGCGGAGGGGACATGGGAGCGGCTGAAGGCGTGTGAGTCCGAGGACTGCCGGTGGGCGTACTACGACCCCGGGGTCCGGCCGGTCGCAGCCGGTGGTGCTCGATGGCGGTGTGCGGCAGCCGAAAGACGCGGGCGTACCGGGCGCGGCGGGGCGGGTAGGGCGACGCCGCGCCGTCAAGGCGGGCGATGTGTCCATCCTCGGACGGCGGACGCCACGTGTTCGCCCTCAGGCGCCGGACGAGGTGGGAAATGCGCCGCATCCCGGGACAGCGGCCCGCCCGTCCGTTCCCAGACGCCGGACGCCACGTGTTCGCCCTCAGGCGCCGGACGAGGTGGGAAATGCGCCGCATCGAAACGGCAGCACGCCTGTCCGTCCCCAGACGCCGGACGGGCCGGAGACGCGCCGCATCCCGAGACAGCGGCTCGCCCGTCCGTCCCCAGACGCCGGACGCCAAGTGTTCGCCCTCAGGCGCCGGACGAGGTGGGAAATGCGCCGCATCCCGAGACAGCGGCCCGCCTGTCCGTCCCCAGACGCCGGACGGGCTGTGAGTGCGACCGGCACCGGCACGGCGGCGTATGCCCGGCCGGACACCCGCGGCGGCCCGCGTGACCGGCCTCAGATGCCGCATGAGCCGTGAATGCACCTCCACCCCGTCACAGCAGCCGCGTGTTCGTCCTCGGGCGGCGGACGGGGTGGTGGGGCGCAGCGTCAGGCCATGGAGGCCGGTGTCGCGTTCGACGGGGCACGGGTCGACCGGAGGTCGGCGGCCACCGATTCCGCGTCGCGCAGCACACGGACCGCGTTCTGCCAGGTCAGCTTGGCCAGGTCCGCCGTCGACCAGCCGCGGCGGAGCAGCTCCGCGATCAGGTTCGGGTAGCCCGCGACATCCTCGAGGCCCGCCGGCGTGAAGGCCGTGCCGTCGAAGTCGCCGCCGATGCCGATGTGGTCGATGCCCGCGACCTCGCGCATGTGGTCGAGGTGGTCCGCGACCGTCGCGGCCGTGGCCATCGGGCGCGGGTGCGCCGCCTCGTAGGCCCGCTGGACCTTCATGCCCGCCCCGGTCGTGTCGAGCGGGTGCAGTCCGTGGGCGCGCATGTTCTCGTCCGCGGCGAGGGTCCAGGCCACCGCCTCGGGCAGGATGAACTTCGGCACGAACGTGGCCATCGCCACGCCCCCGTTCGCCGGGAGCCGCTCCAGCACGTCGTCCGGAATGTTCCGCGGGTGGTCGCAGATCGCCCGCGCGGACGAGTGGGAGAAGATCACCGGCGCCGCCGACGTGTCCAGCGCGTCATGCATCGTCGTCGCGGCGACGTGCGAGAGGTCGACGAGCATGCCGGTCCGGTTCATCTCCCGGACGACCTCGTGGCCGAACGGCGAGAGACCGCCCACGCGCGGCTCGTCGGTCGCCGAGTCCGCCCAGTCGTTGTTGTCGTTGTGCGTGAGCGTCATGTAGCGGACGCCCAGCGCGTGCAGCGCCCGCAGTGTGGCGAGCGAGTTGTTGATGGAGTGGCCGCCCTCCGCGCCCATGAGCGAGGCGATGCGGCCCTCCTTGCGCGCCGCCTCCATGTCGTCCGCGGTCAGGGCGCGCGCCAGGTCCGCCGGGTAGCGGGCGAGGAGCTGGGCGACGGCGTCGATCTGCTCCAGCGTGGCGCTGACGGCCTCGTCACCGGCGTAGTCGCTGCGGACGTACACGGACCAGAACTGCGCGCCGACCCCGCCCGCCCGCAGCCGCGGGATGTCGGTGTGGAGGCTGCCGGTCTGGTCGCCGGCGATGTCGAGACGGTCCAGGTCGTAGCGGACCTGCTCGCGCAGGGCCCACGGAAGATCGTTGTGGCCGTCGACGACGGGGTGGGATGCGAGCAGGGAACGGGCCTCAGCGAGGAAGTCCACCGGTGGCCGCCCTACTTCCCGAAGCCGAAGGCCGCCGCGCCCTCGACCTTCGCACGGAGCCGCTTGCCCTTCTCCGTCGCCTGGTCGTTCAGCTCCTGCTGGAACTCCCGCATCCGGTTCATCAGGTCGGGGTCCTGAGTCGCCAGGATGCGGGCCGCGAGCAGGCCGGCGTTGCGCGCACCGCCGACCGAGACCGTCGCCACGGGCACGCCCGCCGGCATCTGGACGATGGAGAGCAGCGAGTCCATGCCGTCGAGGTACTTCAGCGGGACCGGAACGCCGATGACCGGCAGCGGGCTGACCGAGGCGAGCATCCCCGGGAGGTGGGCGGCGCCGCCCGCGCCCGCGATGATCGCCCTCAGTCCGCGGCCCTCGGCCTCCTCGCCGTACGCGATCATCTCGCGCGGCATGCGGTGGGCGGAGACGACATCGACCTCGTACGGGATCTCGAACTCTTCGAGCGCCTGGGCCGCGGCCTCCATGACGGGCCAGTCGGAGTCCGAGCCCATGACGATGCCGATGCGAGGGCCCGAATCGAGAGGGGAGGTCATTCGGTGATCGTTCCTCTGAGGTAGTCGGCTGCGTGACGCGCGCGCTCCAGCACGTCGTCGAGATCGTCGCCGTAAGTGTTGACGTGCCCCACCTTGCGGCCGGGCTTCACGTCCTTGCCATACATGTGGATCTTGAGCTGCGGATCCCGGGCCATGCAGTGGAGGTACGCGCCATACATATCCGGATAGTCGCCGCCCAGGACATTGCACATCACGGTCCACGTGGCGCGGGGGCGGGGGTCACCGAGCGGCAGGTCCAGCACGGCCCGGACGTGGTTGGCGAACTGGGAGGTCACCGCGCCGTCCTGGGTCCAGTGGCCGGAGTTGTGGGGCCGCATGGCCAGCTCGTTGACGAGGATGCGCCCGTCGGCCGTCTCGAACAGCTCGACCGCGAGATGCCCGACGACGCCGAGCTCCTTGGCGATGCGCAGGGCGAGCTGCTGGGCCTGGCCGGCCAGCTCCCCGTCGAGGTCCGGGGCCGGGGCGATCACGGTGTCGCAGACGCCGTCCACCTGCCGTGACTCCACGACGGGGTACGCGACGGCCTGGCCGTGCGGCGAGCGGACGATGTTCGCCGCCAGCTCGCGACGGAAGTCGACCTTCTCCTCGGCGAGGACCGGGACACCGGCGCGGAACGGCTCCTCGGCGTCCTCGTCGCTTCGTACGAACCAGACGCCCTTGCCGTCGTAGCCGCCGCGCACGGTCTTGAGGATCACGGGATACCCGCCGACCTCGGCCGCGAACACCGCGGCGTCCGCCGGGTCGGCGACGATGCGGTGCCGGGGCGAGGGCGCGCCGATCTCGTCGAGCTTCGCGCGCATCACCCCCTTGTCCTGGGCGTGCACGAGCGCGTCGCGCCCCGGGCGGATGACGATGCCGTCCGCCTCCAGGGCAGCCAGGTGCTCGCTCGGCACATGCTCGTGATCGAAGGTGATCACATCGCAGCCGCGCGCGAAGGCACGCAGCGTGTCCAGGTCGCGATAGTCGCCGATGACGACCTCGCTGACCACCTGGGCCGCCGAGTCCTGGGGGGTGTCACTGAGGAGCTTGAATCTGATGCCGAGGGGGATGCCCGCCTCGTGGGTCATACGGGCGAGCTGACCGCCGCCGACCATGCCGACTACCGGGAACGTCACTCTCTCAGGGTATCCGCCGAGCCGGACCGCTCAGGAATCTGGGCGATGTGACAGCTGTCCGACACCTTTGCGATTGTCCACAGGCAACTCCCCGGGGTGCTGGTTAGAGTGGTCTGGTTGACGTTTCGAGGTTGCCGAACGACGCCGAACGGACGGGGCAAGCGATCACCATGAGCGAACGGGGCGCACTGCGTGTGCGACTGAACCGGCTCGCGCGCGAGGTTGCGAAGTTCGGCGCTGTCGGCGCCATGGGTCTGCTCGTCAATATGGCGGTGTTCAACCTGGTGCGGCACACCACCGAGATCCCGGTGGTGCGTGCGAGTCTCCTGGCGACCTTCATCGCGATCCTCTTCAACTATGTGGGCTTCCGCTACTTCACGTATCGGGACCGCGACAAGAGCGGCCGTACGAAGGAGCTGACGCTGTTCCTGCTGTTCAGCGCGGCCGGAGCGGTCATCGAAAACGGTGTGCTGTACACGGCGACGTACGGCTTCGACTGGGACAGCCCCCTGCAGAGCAACTTCTTCAAGTTCTTCGGGATCGGCGTCGCGACGCTGTTCCGCTTCTGGTCGTACCGCACATGGGTGTTCCGTGCGCTGCCCGCGCGCGAGGCCGTACAGACGGCGGAGTCGTTCCTGGAGCAGCGGCGCGCGGAGCAGCCGGACCGGGTCGGCAGCTGAGCGCTGCGCAGCACTGAGGGGCTGCGGGAAGCTCCGGGGAACACTGCGGGCATGGCCCGCCCACCCGCCGAGTCACGTCGTGATGTACGTCACATCAGCGAATCGGGCGCTCGTGCTCCCTCGGGCGGTCCTTGAGGCGGCGCGCCTCCCGGCTCAGGAACAGCGCGAACACGGGCGGATGCTGCTGGAGGAGTTCCAGCCGGCCCCCGTCGGCCTCCGCCAGATCGCGGGCGACGGCCAGCCCGATGCCCGTCGAGTTCCGGCCGCTGATCGTCCGCTCGAAGATGCGCGCGCCGAGGTCTGCCGGTACGCCGGGGCCCTCGTCGGTCACCTCGATGACCGCCTGGTTGCCGGTGACGCGCGTGCGCAGGGCGACCGTGCCACCGCCGTGCATCAGCGAGTTCTCGATCAGCGCGGCCAGCACCTGGGCCACGGCACCCGGCGTGCCCACGGCCCGCATGCCCTGCTTGCCGGAGCAGACGACGGCGCGGCCCGCGCTGCGGTAGGCGGGGCGCCACTCCTCGATCTGCTGCTTCACGACCTCGTCGACGTCGAAGGCGACGGCAGAGCCGGTGCGGGGGTCGCGCGCATTCGTGAGCAGCCGCTCGACGACGTCGGTGAGCCGCTCCACCTGGGTGAGCGCGACGATCGCCTCCTCCTTCACCGTCTCCGGGTCGTCGGTGGTGGAGATCTCCTCCAGCCGCATGGAGAGCGCGGTCAGGGGCGTACGGAGCTGATGCGAGGCATCGGCCGCGAGCCGGCGCTCGGCGGTGAGCATCCGCGCGATCCGCTCCGCGCTGGAGTCCAGGACGTCCGCGACCCGGTCGAGCTCCGGGACGCCGTATCGCCGGTGGCGCGGGCGGGGATCGCCCGAGCCGAGGCGCTCGGCGGTCTCCGCGAGGTCGGTGAGGGGTGAGGCGAGCCTGTTCGCCTGCCGCAGGGCGAGGAGGACCGCGGCGACGACGGCGAGCAGCGCCACCGCGCCGATGATCATCAACGTGCGGCCGACCTCGCGGGTGACCGTGGAGCGGGACTCCTCGACGGTGACGCTCTCGCCCTGCTCCCCGGGGACGGTGGCGCGGATCACGCTGCCCGAGGGCTGCCGGCCGATCTCGATCGGGGCGGCCCCGGGGATGCGGATCAGGGCGTACCGCTCGGACCCCATCTGCTCGGCGAGCGCGTCCGTGTCGATCGGCTCCCGCTCCAGGACCCTGGCCTCGACGACGCTCACCAGGCGCAGCGCCTCGGAGTCCACGCTCTCCTGCGCGCTGTTGCTGATGGTGCGCGTCTCGACGATGACGAGGGAGACCCCGAACACGGCGATGACGACGAGCACCACGGCGAGCGTGGAACTGATGAGGCGGCGGCGCACGGGGCCCTCCGGGCGGGGTTACGCGATGACGATGCCTTCGAGCGTACGGGGCGGGGCGCCGGTCTCCCCGGTTCCGAGGCGTACGGACCGGGCCCGCCCGGGCAGCAGGGGTGTCCGTCCTCGAAGGAAGGACGGGCTCGAAGCGCGTGCCGGACCGTCACCGCGGCCCGTGTGTCCGTGCTGGAAGGACGGACGGGCCCGGACCCGGGGCGCAAGGGCAGAACGGAGTACGGGCCGGACACGGGGCGCGAGGCAGCGCGAACACGCGGGCCGGATCGTTCCGCCGCCGCGAGACGAGGCGGAAACACGAGCCGGAGCCGGGGCGCCGGAACAGAGCGGAGTACCGCCCCGACCCGCGGCGCCGAACAGAGCGAACACGCAGGCCGGATCGGACCGCCGCCGAGACGAGGCGGAAACGCGGGCCGGAGCCGGGCCCGGGCGCCGAGACGAGGCGCTCCTGCAGGACCCACCCGGGAAGGCGTCAGCTCTTCTCGAAGCGGAAGCCGACGCCGCGGACCGTCGCGATGTAGCGGGGGTTCGCCGCGTCGTCACCGAGCTTCTTGCGCAGCCAGGAGATGTGCATGTCGAGGGTCTTCGTGGACGACCACCACGTGGTGTCCCAGACCTCGCGCATCAGCTGATCCCGGGTCACGACCCGGCCGGCGTCCCGCACCAGGACCCGGAGCAGGTCGAACTCCTTGGCCGTGAGCTGGAGCTCATCGTCGCCCATCCATGCGCGGTGCGACTCGACGTCGATCCGCACGCCGTGCGTCGCGGGTGCGACGGCCGGCTCCGTGGCGCCGCGGCGGAGCAGCGCGCGGACCCGGGCGAGCAGCTCGGCGAGCCGGAAGGGCTTGGTGACGTAGTCGTCGGCGCCGGCGTCCAGGCCGACCACCGTGTCCACCTCGTCGGCGCGGGCGGTCAGCACCAGGATCGGCACGGTGTGCCCGTCGGCACGGAGACGGCGCGCCACCTCGAGGCCGTCCATGCCCGGCAGCCCGAGGTCCAGCACGACCAGGTCGACCCCGCCCTTGAGCCCGGCGTCGAGGGCGGTGGGACCGTCCTCGCGGACCTCGACCTCATAACCCTCCCGGCGCAGGGCCCGGGCCAGTGGCTCGGAGATGGATGCGTCGTCCTCGGCGAGCAGTACACGGGTCATGGGCTGATGGTAGTCCGCGAACGGGACGCCTCGGAGGGCGATCGGCCAGGCCTGCGGCTGTGGGATGAGATCCTGTTGGTGGCCTTCGATTCATGGCAGGTAGTTCCACGATTACCTGTGATCCTCGTCTCAAGACCTTCCATATCCCCCACTGTCATGCCGTATGGTGACTAGACGCCTGTAGCACCACCCCGGGACCTTTGGCTGCTTAGCACCAAAGGTCTCTTTTCTGCGCGGGTCCGGTCAGCACCGGTCCCGGGACAGTGAATGACCTGTGGGCCGGGCCTCACGCGCAACGCAACGCTGCGCGCGGGGCGTGGATCCCGGTGCGGACGTGTCCCTCGTCTTCGTACGCCAACGACGGACGGGCCCCTCGGGCGTGGGGCGGGACCTCCCTTGCCGGTGCCGGCCGCCCCCCACCGGGCGCGAACTTCCGTTCAACGAAGCGGACGCGTCCCGAGCAGCAAGGATCGACATGGCGTCCAGCCTGACGAGCGCTTCGACCGGCACCCCCGGCCCCGAGAAGACGTTCCTCGGCCACCCCCGCGGCCTGGCCAACTTGTTCATGACCGAGATGTGGGAGCGCTACAGCTTCTACGGCATGCGGGCCCTGCTCGTGCTCTACCTGGCCACCAACGTGGCCGACGGTGGACTCGGGATGAACGACGCGACGGCCGTCGCGATCTACTCCGTGTACAACGCGATGGTCTACCTCCTCGCACTGCCGGGCGGCTGGCTCGGCGACCGTCTCTGGGGCGCGCGCAAGGCCGTCGCGGTGGCCGGTGTCATCATCATGACCGGCCACTTCCTGCTGGCGGTCCCGGCGCAGATCTCCTTCTTCATCGGTCTCGCGTTCATCGCGGTCGGCTCCGGTGTCCTCAAGGCCAACATCTCCACGATGGTCGGCCACCTGTACCCGGACAAGAACGACTCGCGCCGTGACGGTGGCTTCACGATCTTCTACATGGGCATCAACCTCGGTGCTTTTGTCGCTCCGCTGACCATCGGCTGGGTCGGCCAGAAGGTCAGTTGGCACCTCGGTTTCGCCATGGCCGGTGTCGGCATGGCCATCGGTCTGCTCTTCTTCTTCCTCGGCTTCCGCAACCTGAACCCGGAGTCCAGCCGCGTCCCGGCGCCCCTGGACGCCGCCGAGCGCTCCGCCGTGCTGAAGAAGGCCCTGATCTGGCTGGGTGTCGCCGCCGCCGCGTACGCCATCATCGGCCTGGCCGGCGTGTTCACCATCGACTGGGCACTGTGGCCGCTGACCATCCTGGGTCTGGCCCTTCCGGCCTGGTACCTGCTCCGCGTCAAGCGGGACAAGGATCTCGACGAGGTCGAGCGCAGCCGGATGTCCGCGTACGTGTGGTTCTTCGTGGCCGCCGCCGCCTTCTGGGCGATCTACGACCAGTCCGGCTCGACGCTGTCGCTGTTCGCCAAGAACAACACCGAGTCCACGCTGTTCGGCTTCGCCTTCCCGGAGAGCTGGTTCCAGTCGCTGAACCCGCTGTTCGTGATGGCTCTCGCCCCGGTCTTCGCCTGGGTGTGGGTGGCGCTGGCCAAGCGCTCCAAGGAGCCGAGCACGCTGACCAAGTTCTCCTTCGGCCTGGTGCTCATCGGCGCCTCCTTCGGCGTCATGATGCTGGCGCAAGGCGCAGCGGGCGACGCCAAGGTGACCCCGATGTGGCTGGTCTCGGTGTACCTCATCCAGACCGTCGGTGAGCTGACGCTCTCTCCGGTCGGCCTTTCGCTGACCACCAAGCTGGCGCCACAGAAGTATGCCTCGCAGATGATGGGCGTCTGGTTCCTGGCCGTGACCGCGGGCAACTCGGTCGTCGCGCTGCTGCAGTTGATCGGCACCCCGACCGACACGCAGGGCTGGTTCGCCAGCCTGGGTGCGCTCGCAGCGGTGGCCGGTGTCGCGATCTTCATGTACCGCAAGAAGGTCCAGCCCCTCATGGGCGGCGTGCACTGACACGCTCCCCTTCACGGGACGACGGGACTGGTCCGGCACGCATTGTGTGCCGGGCCAGTCCCGTTCTCATGGCGTCATCGCGTCTGGACGCTGAAGCCCCGCAGGAAGTTCTTCGTGCCGCAGCGCACCGTGGACTTCTTGCCCGGACCGACCCACGGACCGTAAAGGGTGTGCGTCACCACCTGCTCCCGGGCGCCCTGCACCTGGTCGCACTTGATTTGGACGCGGTGCGTGCCGACCGCCTTCGTGCCACCGGACTTGCAGGCCGAGTAGGCCGTCGGGCGGCCGAGCTTGTCCAGCGATGCGTACGCCTTGCAGCTGTACTTGCCGACGGCCTGGGCGGGCGCAGCCACGAACAGCCCGGTTCCGCCTGCACCCATGACCACGGCGAGCGTCCCCACTGCGAATTTCTTCCCCCAACGCATGTGCGTTCCTTTCTGTGCACCGGGCGCCCCGACGGCCATGAGCACGCCGTCTACCTGCGACATCCGGCAGTTGGTCGATTCCACCCTTCACTCGGGTGAACACCCAGACCGTAGCGGGGCAGTTGATCATCGAGCAAAACGGCCCCAGGCGGAGGGGGGAAGTTCTGAGCGAGATTTGAGTGTTCAGGCCCGGGCCCGGAACTCCTGCCCCCGTCCGGGAGGGGCAGGAGTACGCGCGCTACCGATTACCCCGCAGCCTGCGCCACGGCGTGAACGTGAAGACCGCGCCGCCCAGCAGAATCACCGTGCCCGCCGCGAGGGCGAGGGCGTGGAGGGCTTCGCCGTCCTCCGCGCCGGTGTCGGCGAGCCCGCCGCCCGAGGCGTCGCCGCCACCCGCCGAACCGGAGGCGGAGCCGCCCGCTGCGCCGCCCGGCTGGGCCGAGGTGTCGAGCTCCAGCGAGACCTCGACGTCGGCGGGCGGAGTACAGGTCGTCGTCGTACCGAGAGCCATGACCGTGAGGACACCCGGGCTGAGCGTCGACTTTCCGCTGGCCCCCGGCTTGTACGTACCCGTCAGATCGGGGATCTCGATCGGGTCGCCGGCCTTGATGGGCTCCTGGTTCGTGGGGCCTTCGACGTGGACGAAGCCCGTGTCGGCGCCGCCGAGCTTGACCTCCATGGAGGGCTTGACGGAGTCGGCCGGGATGTCGGCCGGGCTGTCCATGACCGACTTGGAGAACTTCACGGTGAGGTCGAAGTCCCCGCCGTTCTTCTTGGCGTTGATCTTGACCGGGGAGACCGCGTTCTTGTCGCCGATCGGGGTCTTGCAGGAGTAGGCGACCTGAACCTCCTTGCCCTCGAAGTCGGTCTGGCCGCCACCGCCGCCGGTGCTCCCGCCCGACGTGCTGCCCCCGGACGTGGTGCCGCCCGAGGTCGTACCGCCGGAGTCGCTGCCGCCCGAGGTGCCGCCACCCGTGATCAGGCCGCCCGTGGTGGGCAGACCACCCGTCGTACCGCCCGTTGTGGGGAGACCGCCCGTCGTACCGCCGGTCGTCGGCAGACCGCCGGTCGTGCCGCCCGTCGTGCCGCCCCCGCCCTGCGTCACCTTGATCGTCGCAGCCGGCTGCACCGTCTCCTTCGGCGAGCACTTCGTGTCCGTCGAGATCGGCTTGGAGACGTTGATGTTGTACTTGTCCGGCGTCAGCGTGATCTCACCCGGTGCCGTCAGTGTCAGCTTGCCCTTCATGTCGGGCAGCACCATCGGGCTGTTCTTGGGGATCGGCGGGTTCTGCCGCGGGCCCTCCACCGCCAGGTCGGCGGTCTGTGCCCCGGTGACCTTGACCGTGCCGGTCGGCTTGACCGTGTCCTTCTCCAGGTCGAGCACGTCGGGGTTCTTGGACGCGGCCTCGACGGTCTTCCAGACGACCTCGATCTCGTCGCCGACCTTCGCCTCGGCGGGAGCGGTGATCTGGACCTTGGTGGTGCCCTGGACGGGCGGCAGGCCGGAGATCGCCGGGGGAATGCACTCCGTCTTGTACGACACCTCGGCGGCGTGGGCCGGTCCCGCGGTCAGCAGGATCCCCGCGCCGCAGAGCATCAGCGCGACCCCCGCCGCGCTCATCCTCCGTTGCGTGCTCACGTGTGTCCCTTCGTTGTGGGTCGGTTCTCTGACGGTGCGGAGTCCGGGGTGAACCACGGCAGTGCGACCGTGGCGGTGGGTACGGGCCGGTCGGCGCCCCTGGCCGGTGCGTGGGCCGGAGTGCCGACCGGCGCGTTCCGGTGGCGGCCGCCACCGCCGCGGTGCGGCCGTACGCGGTCCACGACCGCCATGCCGATCCGGAACAGCGCGGCCGGTACGACGACGGCCAGCAGCAGCCAGAAGAGCGTCACGCCCCACGGCCGGCCGACCCCCCAGGGCTGCTCGGCGAGCACCTTCGAGCCGTACTTCACGGAGACCTGGTAGTCGCCGTGCGCGCCCGCCGACAGCTGGACGGGCAGCCTGACCTGGGCCTTCTTCCCCGGGTCGATCGTGCCGCGCCACTGTCGCTCCTCCCACTGCGGGGCGAACACGCCGTGCGCGGTGCCGACCCGGAAGACGGGGTTCTCGACCGGGGCCGAGCCGAGATTGCCGACGGTGAAGACGAGCTCGCGGCTCGGCGGGGCGCCGAACCACACGAGCAGCCCGCTCGACCCGCGCAGCTCGACGGTCGCGAGCACGGCGAGCTTTCCGCCGGCGGTGGGCTGCGGAAGCGGGGCGGTGGGATGGCCGGCCACGGTGAACGGCGCGTCCACGGTGCCCTGTTCCCCGGTGACGGTGGCCACGTGCACGACGCAGGGGCAGGGCTTGGGGGGCTCCGCGACCGGCATCTTCTTGCTGAAGGTGCCCTTGGCGTCGGTGGTGACGGCGCGGCCGTCGGCGTTGGCGCAGGAGTTGGTGCCGCCGATCACGCCTCGCTCGGGCGAGGACTGGCCGCAGATCAGCATCATCAGAAGGGCGCCCGGACGCCAGCCGGTGCCGGTGACGGTGATGTCGCCACCCTTGCCCGCCTGCTTCTGGGAAAGGCTGACGGCCGGTTTGCCCTCGGCGGCGTGGGCGGCGGGGACGGCTGCCGCGAGGGCGAGGGCGGTGGCGAGGAGCGCGGTGAGGAGCACCGCGAGTGCGTGGCGCGCGGGTGCGGGGGGCGCGGGTGCGTGGCGCGCGGGTGCGGGGGGCCGTGGCGCCCGCGGGGTGCCCTCTCCCCGCCCCGTCCCCTCCCGAACGGGGGGCGAGCCCCCAGACCCCCGGGCTGCGCCCGGAACCGTCGGGTGGACCCGCGTGTCCGTCCTCGAACGCCGGACGGGCTCCATGAGGGCGGGGCCCCGTATCGAGGTCCGGGGCGAAGCCCCGGTCCGGGAAGGGGCGCGGAGGGGAAGTGCCCGCCGCAGGCGGGACCACGCCCGGGCGGGCCGGACGGGCTGGGTACGCGTACCGCCGTTCACGGTTGGACTCCCGCCTCTGCCAGGTGCCGTTCGGTGTCGGTCTGTTCAAGGGCCTCGTCCTCGCGGCGGCGCCCGCGCCACAGCGCCACCGCCCCGGCCGCCGCCCCGAGGGCGAGCGCGCCGCCCGTCACCGCAGCCCAGGGGACGTACACCGCGGAGGCCGTGGCCTCGCCGTGGGCGCCGCCCGATGCGGTGACCCGGAGGGTGATGTCGACGGAGTCGAGGACGGGGTGATCGGGCCAGGGCTCGGTCAGTTCGACCCGCCGGCCGGGGAGGAGCTCGAGCGGCAGCGGGCGGGCCGGGCGTGCCAGAAGTTCGCCGGTGAAGCCCTCGGCGCGGAGGGCGAGGCGTGGGGCGAGGACCGTGTTGCCCCGGTTGACCAGGGCGTAGTGGATCCGCTTACCCTCCACGCGGACGTCCTCGACGGTGAGCGCGGCGAGCGTGGGGCCGCTGACGCGGAGATGGAGGCGTACGCCCACCTCGCGGCCGCCGGCCGTCGCGACGATCGCGGCGGGGTGGTCGCCTGGCGTCGCGGACGCCGGAACGGTGACGGCGAAGGGCACGTCGGCGCGGGTGCGCGGCGGCACGGTCACCCGCTCCGAGGCGAGGGCGATCCAACTACCCGTGCCCGCACGGGAGGTGCGCACCGCGAACTCGCCGTTCTTCGTGTTGTAGGCCGCGGCCCCGCGCAGTCGCACGGTCAGCGGCTCGGTGCCGCGGTTCGTCACCGACAGCCTGTCCTCCATCACCGTGCCGGGAGCGCCCTCCAGATAGACGTACGGTCTGCTGCCCGCCGCGGGCTCCGCCGTCCAGCCCGGCTCGGCGCCCGGCGCGGCGGGCGCGGGAGCGCGCACAGCTGCGGTCGCGGGTGCGGTCGCGGGTGCGGTCGCGGTCGCGGACACCACACTCAGCAGAGCGGCAGCGGCGGCTGCGGCGGCAACAGCAGTGATCACGGCTCCCCCGCGGTCAGCTCGCGGACCGCGCACCGCGGCGCGTCAGCCACAGCACTCCCGCCGCTCCGGAGAGCAGCACCGTGCCGCCGAGCGTGCCGAGCGCCAACGCCGAGTCGAGCGGACCGGTCTTGGGCAGCTCGCCCGAGCCCGATGCCGACTGTGCACCGCCGCCGCCCGCTGCCCGGACGTCGAGTTCGAGCGACGGCTTCGGGTTGTTCTCGGGCGTGCACGTGGTGGTCGTACCGAGCGCCTTGATGGTCAGCACCCCGGCGGTGAAGGTGACCTTGCCGGTCTTCTTCGGGGTGTACGTACCCGTCAGGTCACTGATCTTGATGGGGGTGTTGGCGGGCACCGCCTCGGGGTTCGGGGGCCCGGACACCTTCAGCGTCCCGCTGTCCGCGCCCCCGAGCTCGATCAGCGCGCTCGGGTTCATGGCGCCCTTGCCGAGCTCGACCGGGCTGGACGAGACGCCCTTCTGGAACGACATCGTGAGCTGATAGCCGGAGCCGCTCTTGACGGCCTTGATGTCGATCGGCGACACGGCACCCTTCGGCCCGATCGGCGTCTGACACTGGTAGTCCACGTCCACGACCACGGCATGGGCGACGGGGGCGGCCATCAGCACCACCGAGCCCGCCACCGCCGCTGCCAGCGTGAGAGCTGTCCGCTTCTGGTACGACACCTCGAGTTCCCCTCATGCCGGGAAGTCGCCACACGTTACTGACGACACATCAGATTGGGCGCTCAAGGTACGCCCGGGCCCTGATGGAGGGAAGACAAAGAGCACGGCGGATCGCCGTGCTCCACAACAGCTTCAAATACGGGTTCGAACCGCGGCGTTCCGGCCGCTACGAGGGGGCAGCCAGCTCCGCCCACACCGTCTTGCCGGGCAGCCCGGGGGTACGCAGCACGCCCCAGTCCAGACAGAGTCGCTGGACGATGAACATCCCATGCCCACCGGGCCGGCCCGCCCGGTGGGGGGTGCGCGGCGCAGGCTGGCCGGTGCCGCGGTCGGAGACCTCCAGGCGCAGCACCTTGGTGTCGCTGGAGACCCGCAGCTCCTCGGGGCCCTCCGCATGCAGGCAGGCATTGGTGACCAGCTCCGACACGACGAGCAGGACGTCCTCGGCGGCGGCTCTGCGGTCGGCGGACGCGGCAGGCAGCCAGCCCCAGTCGTACAGGGCCTGCCGGGTGAAGTCGCGCGCGAGCGGAACGATGCCGCTGGCGCTGCCCAGAGAGAGGGCACGCACACCGTCGACGGGACCGGAGGCCATGGCCTCGACGGCGGACGGCTCCGGGCCCGCGCAGTCCGGCTCGGGGCCGCGGTCGCCCGGCGGATGCTGCCGGGTGGTGCTCATCAGCGCTTCACCTCACCGATTCACCGGTTCGCGATGGTTTTGGTACGCAGAGTGCAGGAACCTGCACAGTCCGCGGGGTTCTTCTGCCCGGCCGCATCGAGACGACACCCGTCATCCGGCCCGGGCGGTGATCAGTCGGTCAGTGCCGCTCCGAGCGAGTCATGGACGCTGAAGACCGCCTCGGCACCGGTGATCTCGAAGACCCTGGCCACCACGGGCAGCATCCCGGCCAGATGCACGCCTCCCCCGGCCGCCTCGGCCCTGAGCCGGGCCCCGAGAAGCACATTGAGTCCGGTGGAGTCGCAGAACTCGAGGTGTGAGCAGTCCACCACCAAGCGTGTGCGGCCCTGATCCAGCGCCTCATCGAGTGGCGCACGCAACAAGTCGGCCGTGTGGTGATCGAGCTCACCCGACGGCGTCACGATCTCACTGTGACCCTCGGTGCGAACTTCGACCTGAAGCCGGCCCCGATTCGCGCTACCGACCGTCCCGCGGTCCATGAACGTCCTCTTCGCCGATGCCGTTGACGTTCGCAGAACATTACGCCTTCTCTACACCCCATCGGTAGTCGAACTCCCCCAAAAATCAGGCATATGGGACATTTGACACTTGCAACCTTCGGTCAGAAGCGGGTAGGCCTAGTAGGGACACCACCAAGACGGCCGGCTTTGGAGGCGACGCCGCACACCGCAGCGACACGTACGGCACCGGCAGCCTTATGCCGACAACGATGGAGGACACCCATGTCACCCCGGCTCGACGAAACGCGTACCCCCCACGCGCCGTCGAAACGCCCGAAGCGCCAGTTCGAAGAACCCACCGCGCTCGCGCACAGCGAGCAGTACACGCACGCCGAACACCTCGAAGATCTCGAACTCCCCGCGATCCCGCCCTTCGACGAAGTCGGACCGGTCGACGCGCGGGCCCTGTCGAAGACGCTCTTCGCCCGCCTCGACGCCCTCGAGGAAGGCACCCACGAGTACGCGTACGTCCGCAACACCCTCGTCGAACTCAACCTGGCCCTCGTCAAGTTCGCCGCTTCGCGGTTCCGCTCACGCAGCGAGCCGATGGAGGACATCATCCAGGTCGGCACGATCGGCCTCATCAAGGCGATCGACCGCTTCGAGCTCAGCCGGGGCGTCGAGTTCCCGACCTTCGCGATGCCGACCATAGTCGGCGAGATCAAGCGCTTCTTCCGCGACACCTCGTGGTCCGTGCGCGTCCCACGGCGGCTGCAGGAGCTCCGCCTCGACCTTGCGAAGGCCGGTGACGAACTGGCCCAGCAGCTCGACCGGGCACCCACCGTCGGGGAGCTCGCCGAGCAGCTCGGCATCAGCAACGACGAGGTCGTCGAGGGCATGGCGGCGAGCAACGCGTACACCGCGAGTTCGCTGGACGCCCAGCCGGAGGAGGACGAGACCGAGGGCGCCCTCGCGGACCGCATCGGCTACGAGGACCACGGCCTCGAGGGCATCGAGTACATCGAGTCCCTCAAGCCGCTCATCGCCTCGCTGCCGTCGCGCGACCGCAAGATCCTGTCCCTCCGCTTCGTCGCGGGCATGACCCAGTCGGAGATCGGGGACGAACTCGGCATCTCTCAGATGCATGTGTCGCGATTGCTCTCCCGCACGCTGAGGAGACTGCGAAAGGGCCTCACGATCGAGGAGTGACTCCCGCGGTCCGCCGTCCCCGGCTCCCCCGCGCGAAGCCACGCGAAGGGTCCATTCCGTCAAGGGATGGGCCCTTCCGCCTTATTGACGGTGCGGTCCGGTATGGGCCACATTGAGCCGGGGGCTCTGGGGGGACGGTGTGGCTATGGGGGAGGCGCTGGAAGCGCGGATGCGCGACCGCCTCGGCAGGGAATGTCTGTACGTGCCGTCGTGCCGTCTCGGGCTGTATGTGGCGCTGCGCCACTCGTGCCGGCCCGGCGGACGAATACTGATGTCGCCGGTCAACGACGACGTCATCTTCTTCGTGGTGCTCGCCGCCGGGCTCCGGCCCGTCCAGGCACCACTCGATCCGCGGGACGGGTCCGTCGATGTGGCGGCCGTGCCCGACTCCGTGTGGCACGGCCTGTCCGCGGTCCTCACGACGAATCTGTACGGCAATCCCGACCCGGCGCCCGAACTGCGCGCCCGCTGCGACGCGCTGGGCATCCCGCTGCTGGAGGACGCGGCGCACGCGATCGGATCACGGGTGGGCGGGCGGCCGGTCGGTGCGTACGGCGACGCGTCGGTCTTCAGCCTCTCCAAGCACACGGCGGCGAAGACCGGTGGCTTTGTGACCGTCGTCGACCCGGCGCTGCGGGAGTCGCTGAAGGAGGCGCGCGACGACCTGCTCGTACCGTCCCGTCTCTTGTCCGAACTTGCCTATGCCTTAAGGCCGTACGCGGAGGCAGGCGTGCGCGGGCTGCGCCTCGTGCGGGCGGCGCGGGCGCTGATGCGGCTGCTCGGGATGGAGGAGCGCGAGGAGATCCGGATGCCGCTGCGCGGGGGAGAACTGAAACAGGCGGTGGCGGAGGCGCCCGCGCTCGCTCCGTTCCACTCCTGGATACGCGTCGACATGCACGACTACCGGATCGCGGCAGGACCCGCCCGGCACCGGCGCACCGCCCGGCTGCTGGACCGGCTCGACGAGCGTCTCGCCGCGCATCTCGCCGGTACGGAAAGGCTGTTGGCGAGCCCTTGGGGAGCACCCGGGCCCGGATCCGGACCCGTCCAGCCGCTGTTCCGCGTTCCACTCCTCGTCGAGGACCGCGACGCCGCGATCGCCGCACTCGCCCGTCGGCGCATCACCACGGGCTATCTGTACGACCCGCCGCTCGACGACTACGCGTCCGAGCTCTTCACGGATGTCTCCCCCTCCCCCGGAGCGGCCCGCTGGTTCGCCCGTCACGCGCTGCCCGCCGACCCGCTCGCGGCGGACCGGATCCTCGCGGTGCTGCGGGAGTCCGGGGCGCGGCCGGCAGAGGTCCCGGCAGCCTTCGGCGCCGGGCCCGCGCATCCCGAGCGCCGGGCCGAGGGCCCGGAGGGCGCGAGCGGTGGCTGAGACGACGCGAGTCCGCCAGGCCACCGGTGCCGTCGACAGCGGCGGGGCGCCCCTCCACAGTGAGACGGGCGCCGGGGCGGCCGGCGGGGACTCGATGTTCCGGAACGCCTATGCGCTGATGCTGTCGACCGGGGTGTCGGCCGCGCTGGGGCTCGGGTTCTGGCTGGTGGCCGCTCGCTACTACACCGAGGAGGCCGTCGGGCAGGGGTCGGCGGCGATCGCGGCGATGAGGCTGCTCGCGTCGATCACGGCGACGACGATGATCGGCGCGGTGGTGCGGTACGTGCCGCGGGCCGGGCGGGCGACCGGGCCACTCGTGTGGCGGGCGTACGCGGCCAGTTCGGCCGTCGTGTGCGTGGCGTGCGCGGTCTTCCTGGTCACGCTGGACCTCTGGGGGCCGTCGTACGCCCCGCTGCGCGGGCTCACCGCCGGGCTCGTCTTCACCGCCGCCTGTGTGGCCTGGGCTCTGCTGACCCTGCAGGACGGGGTGCTGACCGGGCTGCGCAAGGCGGTCTGGGTGCCCGTCGGCAACGCCGTGTTCTCGATCGGCAAGCTGCTGCTGCTCGCCGCGTTCGCCACCGCCATGCCCGTCCTCGGTGTCTTCGTCTCCTGGGCCGCGGCGATCGCCCTCTCCGTACTCCCGCTCGGCTGGCTGGTGTTCCGCCGGCTCATCCCCCGCCAGGCCGCCGCCGACCGGGACCGGGAGCCGCCGCGGCTGCGGGACATCGGGCGGTTCCTGGCCGGGGACTCGGTCGGGGCGCTGTTCTCGCTGGCGATGATCAACCTGCTGCCGGTGATGGTCGCCGTCCGCTTCGACGCCGCACACAACGGCTTCTTCTACATCGCGTACACCGTCGGCGGCACCATGGAGTTCATGGCCATCAACATGGCCTCCTCGCTCACCGCGCACGCCTCGCACAGCCCCGAGACCCTCGCCGGCGGGGTACGCGGATCGCTGCGGCGGATGGTGATCCTGCTGGTGCCCGTCGTCCTGGTCCTGGTGGTGTTCGCGCCGCACATCCTCGCCCCGTTCGGCCCGGACTACGCCGCGCACGGCACGACCGTCCTTCGGCTGCTGGCCGCGGCGGCGCTGCCCCGCGTCGTCGTCGAGCTGTACATCGGGGTGCTGCGCGTCCAGGGGCGCACGGGTGTGCTCGCCGTGCTCCAGGGCGCGATGTGCACGCTGGTGCTGGGCAGCGCCGCGGTGCTGCTCGGGCCTGTCGGGATCTCCGGGGCGGGGCTCGCGATGGCGCTGTCGATGACGGTGATGGCCGCCGTGTCCGCGCCGGGGATCCGGGCGGCGCTGGCGGGACGCGAGCCGAGGCCCTCCAGGCCGGGCAGGCTGTTCGCGCGGCGGCCGGCAGCGCCCGAATACGGCACGACCTGGGCCCGTCGGGCCGCCGAGCGGCGCGCGGCCACGGCCGCCGGGGGCGGCGGATACGACGCGGAGTGGACACGGGAGACCGTGTACCTGCGAGGCGTGCACGAGACGGCGACTCCGGCGTTCGGGATCCCCGTGCACATGGCGGAGCAGCCCCGCGACCCCGCCGGGCAGGAGTCGCGCGGTGACGAATCCTGGCCCGTGACCTGGCTGTGGCTGCTTCTCGGGCTCGCCGCAGGGCTGTTCTGGATCCCGCTGTCCCGGGCCGACGACGTCGGCGCCGAGCGGCTGTCCGGCACCGAACTGCTCCACGCGCTGCCCCCGGTCACCGTCACCGCGGGCATCCTGCTGATCGTCGTCCACTGCGCCGCCGTGTCGCTGCACCGGCTGCGGCCCGTGCTGCTCACCGCCGGTCTGCTGACCACCTTCGCCGCGCTCCACAGTGCGCCGCCGCTGCTCGGCATCAGCCCCGAGCCGGCCGGCGGGGCCTGGCCCGGGGCGCTCGCGGACCTGCTCGCGGACGTGGCCGGGCTGGACGGCGCGAAGGGCGTCCTGGCCGTCCTGCCCGCCGTGCTCCAGCTCCTCTGCCTGGCGCTCGCCGCCGTGTCGATGCACGCCGTCGGTGCACCGGAACGGCTCACGGCGGGCGCCGTGTGGGTGCTGGCGGTGGCGGGCTGGGCGGCGCAGGACGCCGTGGCGAGGGCCGCGCTGCCGGTGTTCACCGGCGCCCTCGCGACGGCTGTCGCGTCGCTGGCGTACCGGCGCCTCAGCGGGTCGGGACGGGCTGCTTGAAGTAGGGGTCCCGGCCCGCCTCGCGGTAACCCTCGAGACCTGGCCCGTCGTTGACGGTGAGGTCGCAGCCCACGCCCGGCACCGGTCGGTTCCAGTGCACCAGCGCCCGTACGCGCGGCAGGGTGGGGACGACCTCGGGGATGCGGGCGTACCAGTCGCGCTGGCGCCGCGGCTGCGTCGGATCGGGGGCGGTGGCGAACTCGGCGAGCATGATGGGCTTCCGGTCCGAGATGTTCGCGCGCAGCCAGTCGTACGAAGGCCGCTGGCTGCGGTCGAAGTCGAGCCAGTTCGGCGACTTGTGGCAGAGGTAGTAGTTGTACTGGTCCATGCCGATCCAGTCGACGTACTCGCCCCCCGGATAGAGCTGCTTCATCTGCTCCGCGTGACCGAGATAGCCGGAGACCGTCCACACCCACACCACATTGTCGACGCCCAGCTCCGCGAACCGGTCGTGGATGTGACGGTAGGCGGCGACGAACTCCTCGGGGGTGCCCGCGCCCTCCTTGATGCGGAAGTCGGTCTCCTGGTCGAAGGAGACGAAGATCCGCTTGCCGTACGCCTTGAGACGGCGGGCCTGCGGATCGATGATGTCGCGGTCGTACTTCCCGGACGCGATGTTCTTCCAGCCGAGCTGGGTCTCGGTCCAGCCCGCGTGGTGCGGCTCGGTCCACACCGTGGACTCCCAGGCCAGCATCAGCAGCCGGTCGCGGCCGAGCTCCTGCTCGTCGGCGGTGAGGAGCTCGCCGTCGAGCGGGCTGTTCGACATGTCGTGGTAGTTGTAGACGAGATCGAGCTTGCGGCCGATCTTCTTCTCGAACGCGTACACGGCCTCGGTGAGGGAGCCGCTCCGTGCGTACGGAACATACGCACCCCACCAGGCCCCGCAGCGCGGCTCCAGCTTCCCGGTGGGGGCGCAGGACCCGTCGGGTAACGCCCCCGACGCCGCGTTGCCGGGCAGTCCATGACCGCCCGAAGGCCCGGCATCGTCCTCCTTTCCGTCGGATGCGGCGATCCACCACACCCCGATTCCGGCGAGCAACGCCCCGACGGCCGCGAGGACGAGTGCCATGTACGTGCCCGGCCATGGTTCGACACGCGTGTGACGCCCGGTCATCGGCCCCTCCCGGGGCCGGGTTTGATGCGCTCGGCCGCCCCTCTGGTGGCCGCCGGCAGCGGCACACCGGGCAGCGCTGCGGCCACCGTCGCGAACGCCGCCAGCGCCACCAGGCAGGCGGTCGAGGAGAACGCGTCCACCAGGAAGAGCGAGGTGGCGGTGAGCGCCCCGAGCGACAGGCTGAGGGGTGCGGCCAGCGCCAGCGCCTCCAGCCGGGCACCCGGGCGCAGTTCGCGCGGCTGTGGATACAGCAGCGCGAGGCCCGGCCCGAGCGTGACGAACGCCAGCACCGGGATCCAGCGCAGCGGCGATCCGCCGGGGAGCGCGGTGGCGGCGAGCGCGAGCCAGCCGGAGGCGGCGAGGGCGACGCGTGCGGCTCTGGACTGTGCGGGGTTCAGTTGCATGGCGACCTCCATGTCACCGGGACCGGGCTGGACGCACGGGTACGGGCACCCGCACCGTGGGTTGTGCCACCCTCCCCCAGAGCTTCCGCCCGGGGGCTTCGCCCGGGAGGCGCTCCCCAGGCGGTGCCGGCGGGCCTGCGGAACGCATGCCCACAGCCGCTAGTCGTCGACATACCGCAGGACCAGCCCGTGCTCGCTCTCCTCCACCACGCGGAAGAGCGGGGACGCCTTCAGGTCGGCCTTCAGCGTGGCGAAGCCGTCCGGGGGCAGATAACCCTCGCCGGTGACCGCCTTCTCCTGGGTCGGGGTGAGGATCACGTACGCGACGCGGCCCTCGGGGATCCCGCGGGCCAGATGGCCCGCCGGGTCCCGGAGCATCCTCAGGTTCTCCGGCACGTCCTGCTCGGTGAAGAACCAGCGCTCGTAGTGGTCGTAGCGGTAGTACGCGCCCGGGAACGAGCCCGTCGTCGCGAGGATCAGCGCCCCGTCCGGGGCCCGGTCGAACGCCTGCCGGGTGAGTGCGATCTCGGCGGGCGGGGCGTAGTGCATGCCTTCCTTGCCGTAGTAGGACGGCAGGAAGCCGGCCAGCAGGGCGACGAGCACCGAGGGCAGGGCGACGACGGAGACCCGGCGCGCGGCCTTCAGCGTCCGCCCCGCCCCGCCGACGGCAGGGACGAGTGCGGCCGCCGCGAAGAACGCGGTCCCCGGCAGCCCGAACAGATAGACACGGAAGAGCATCTCGCCGCCGTAGTCGTTGACGGCGAACATCGGTACGGGTGCGGCCGCGGCCAGCAGCAGCGGCAGCGCGCTGCGGGTCAGCCGGCGCCGCAGCAGCACCGCCGCACCGGCGAGCACGGCGAGGGCCAGCACCATCAGGATATTGGCGGTGCCGACGAGTTCGGGGCCGGGGCCGGTCGGCTCGCCCGCGTACCCGGCACGGGAGTTGGAGAGCAGATCGCCCGCCGAGTCGCGGAGGGTGCCGAGCGTCTCCAGGAACAGCACCCGTCCCATCGTCAGGTCCCAGACCAGCATGATCACGCCGGCGACGGCGAGCAGGCCCCAGTTGCGGTAGCGGCGTGTGAGGCTCAGCGCGAAGAGCGTGGCGCACAGCATCACGGGGGTGAGCTGGTGCGAGGCGTTGATCGCGCCGATCAGCGGGACGACGATCACGACCGCGATCGCCCGCTGCCGGGTGCCGGTGGGCGGCGGCACGGCGGCCGCGGCCGGGTCGAGCACGCTGCGGTCCCGCAGCGGTCCCGCCGATCCGGGCCGGACGAAGTGCCGCACCACGACCGCGATCACGGTCAGATAGAGCAGGTAGGAGAAGCCCTGCGGGGCGAGATAGTCCTGGCCCACCCAGTTGGCCAGCTGGAAGATCCAGACGGCCGTCCACACGAGCCGCCAGTCGTCGCTGAAGGTGCGGTAGATCAGCACCAGCACCGGCAGCGTGAGCACGCCGAGCACGACGGGCGCCCAGTTGACGTACGAGGCGGCCCCCTCGACCCCGAACGCCCTCACCAGGGCCGCGTTGAGGGAGAAGAAGCCCGGCCACTGGTCGTACGCGGACATGCCGCCGGACAGCTCGGCGGTCGGGTCGACCGTGCCCTCCGTGAGGAGCCGCGCGATCACCTCGTCGTGCTTGGACGCCCAGGCGTAGCGCACCGAGTCGTACAGCACCGCGGGCGGCGCCTTGAGCGCGACGAGCATCGCGACGCAGTAGCCGACCGGCCACCAGGGTGCGGTCCCGGCGCGCCGCAGGGCGACGAGGAAGCCGGCGGTGAGGACGGCGAGCGCGACGTAGAAGGTGAGCGGGAACCGGTCCAGCAGGCCGTAGTCGCCGATGTCGCGGAAGCCGATGCGGGGCAGGGCGTGGAGCCAGAGTCCCGCGGCCACGAGCAGCGGCAGCAGACTGAAGAGGGTCTGCGGGCCGAACAAGTGGAGCCGTCTTCGGGCGGGCGGCGCGGGCGGCGCCGCCGCGGTGTCGTCGGGCTCGGTGGGAGGCAGCACACTGCTCCCGGTGACCGATGTGGGCACGCGTTGCTGCTGCACTGTGCGACTCCCCCCACGGATGTGGTCGCGACCGTCACGCCGCTGTCCCCTTCAGCGAAGTATAGGAACCTGTACCGGATTTGACCCGGCTCATCACCTGTCTCACCCCGCGAATTCGGGTCCGTTCACCGCCGCCCGCGCCCTTCGGTACATCCGCCAGCCCATCGTGGCCGGCGAGTCCGGGTACGGGGCGACCCGTGCGCCCGCACCGTCCATCCAGGCCTCGACGTCGGCGACGGTGTGGCCCCGGCGCAGGATCAGCCGGGCGATGCGGAACGCCTCGTCCGTCTCCGAGCTGAGTGCGTGCCGTACGGCGACGGCGGACTCGTAGCCGGCGGCCCGGGCGGCCCGGCGCACGGCCCGGCTGTTGTAGCCGTGCGGGTAGGCGAGGTGCCGCACCTCGTGGCCGAGGGTGTCTTCCAGGACCTCCTTGGAATGGCGCAGTTCGTGGCGCAGCCGCCGCGCCCCGAGCGTGTCCAGCTGCGGGTGGGTGACCGTGTGCCCGCCGACCTCCATGCCGTACTGCTCCAGCATCGGTGCCTGCGCGAGTGTCATCATCGGCGCGGGCGGCAGCAGACTGCCGAGGCCGGGCGTGATGGCGCCGGTGGTGAGATACGCGGTGGCGGGCAGCCCGCGGGAGGCGAGCGCCTCGGCGGTGGGTCCCGGGAGATCGGCGAAGCCGTCGTCGAAGGTGAGCACGACGGGCCGGGGCGGGAGTTCGCCGCGTCCGGCGAGATGGTCGGAGAGCGCGCCGATCCGGACCGGGGTGCGGCCGCTCGCGACGATCGCGTCGAGCTGGGCGCCGAACTCCTGGGGGCTGACAGTGAATTCGGCGATCCAGTCCGGCGGGTCGTCCATCACGGCGTGGTAGAGCAGCACGGGTATGCGCGGTGCCCGGGATGCGCGAAGCGTCCGGGGTGTGCTCATCGGCCCTCCCAGGGAAGCGGTGTGCCGCGCACCCGGCGCCGGGCCTTGGCGTACCCGAGCGGCCCGTACAACATGCCCCGGCGCTCCAACCGGGAGAGGCTGCGTGGCCATGGATGGGTGGGGGTGCCGTGCTCGCCGGGCACCCCCTCGCCGCCTTCACGGTGGGCGGTCATCGCCCGTGCGTGGGCGAGTCCGCGCGGCAGCCTGGCGAGGAGCGCCGGCAGCAGGGCGGGGCGGCGGGCGAGGAGCGCGGTGAGATACGCGGTGAGCCCTGCGCCATAGCCGTACGCCTGGTTGCGCAGGTCCTGCGGGGTCTCACGGTGGTGGTGCCAGACCAGCGCGTCCGGGGTGTACCGCAGCCGGTGGCCGTCGGCGAGGATGCGCACGAACGCGTACAGGTCGTCTCCGCCGCGCGCGGGGGTACCGGTACCGGTGGCCGGGTCGAAGCCGCCGACCGCCTTGAGCGCGCCCGTGCGGAACGCCATGTTGGCGCCGGAGCCGAAACGGCCCGCGGTGAACGGGAACAGCGGCTCGTCGGCGGGCGGGCGCGCCGGATCGTAGGTGCGGGGCGCGAAGCCCTTGGCGAAGCCGCCGTGGCTTTCGAGGAGGATCTGCGCGGGCGTCGTGAGCTGCGCCGGGAGGATGAGGCCCGTGACGCAGCCGATGCGCGGGTCCTCGGCGAACGGCGCGCCGAGCGCGGTGAGCCAGTGCGGGTCGGCGACGACGTCGTCGTCCGTGAAGGCGATCACGGAGCCGTCGGCGGCGGCGACACCCCGGTTGTGGGCGACGGCCAGTCCGGCCACGGGCTCGCGCACATAGCGGACCTGGTCCATGTACTTGTGCTCGACGAGGTCCCGGGTGGCGTCGGTGACCGGCGCGTTGTCGACGACGACGATCTCGAAGTCCGGGTGGTCCTGGGCGAGGAGGGAGTCGAGGGCACGGGCGAGGCGGCCCGCGCGCTCGCGCGTGGCGACGACGACGCTCGTGCGGGGCAGGTCGCCGTACGGCTCGGGCGCGGGCGCCCGCATCCCGCCCAGCCGCTCCCGGGCGAGCGCGGCGAGCGCCTCGGCCGGGTCGGTGCCCTCGGGAACGGTCCCGGTCAGGGTCGCGACGGGGCGGCCGCGGAAGCGTACGAGCACGAACACCTCGCCTGCGGTGACGGGCGCCCCTCCGGGCCCGGGGCGCAGCGAGAGCACCCGGGCAGGGCCGGAGGAGTCGGGCGGGTCGAGGTCGAGTTCGGCGACCTGCATGCTGCGGAGTCTGTGCGGGCGGTTCGGGCTGTGCGGCATGTGCGTCCCCCCGATGCTGGGATGTGGGTGCCGGTCAGTGGCGCCGCAGGCGGCCGACCCGGCTCAGCGCCTGCTGCGCGTATCCGGCGAGCCGTGGCCGGTTCCGTACGTAGCTGTGGGCACGGCGGGCGGGCTCGCGGCTCAGCCGGTAGAGCGCCGCCCTGGCCCCCGGGCGCGTGGAGGAGCCTTCGTGGACGCGGAGTTCCCCGGTCTTGAGGGCGTCCTTGTACTCGGCGGCGCCGCGGCCGAGGTCGAGCATGCCGATGCCCTCGCCCGCGGCGGCCTCGGCCATCCGCAGATGCAGGATGAGCCCCGGCGAGTACTTGGCGAATTCGGTGTCGTACGAAGGGAACCAGCAGGACAGCACGGTGCGTGAGCGCAGCCCGAAGTGCGCGGCGACGGGCCGGTCCGCGGCGTACAGCACCGACAGGACCCCGGAGCAGCCGGGCGTGCGGGTCTCGTGCAGCCGCCGTACCAGCATGCTGATCCACTCCTGCGCGAAGCGGTCGCGGCGGCCGGTCCTGCGGTACTGCGCGGACTTCCACTCCATGAGGGTGCGCAGCGCGGCCGGGTCGCGCTCGTCGAAGACGAACCGCGTCTCCCCTGCCTGCCGCCCGAGCTTTCGCTCCTTGGCGGTGGTGGTCCGGTAGAACTTGGGCGAGCGGTCCCGCAGGCCCTCCTCGTACGCCGCGTAGCCCTCGCCGACGTCGATCACCGGCGAGGCGAACTCCTCGACCCCGTCCGGCACGAAGAGGGTCTGTCCCGCCTCCAGATTGTCGAACTCCCAGGCAGACAGCCCGCACGCGCGGAGCAGTTCACGGGAGGCCAGCCGGAGCCCGGGCCGCAGCACCGCGCCCTGGCAGTCGGACACGCCGAGACCGATGGCCCTGCCGTGTCCGAACGGCCCTCTCTCGTACGGGAAGAACCCGGCCGGAACCCCGTCGTCCGCGATGATCGCGACCCGCGCGCCGAGCCGGACCCCCGCGACCGCAAGGGTGAACTCCGGTTCCATGAAGGGATTGGCGGGGGCGCCGGACTTGGCGCGCAGCTCGCGCCAGGACTCGGCCTCCCCCTCGTCGAGCTCCCCGGGCTTCACGACACGAATGTGCACAGCGCTCAACACGACCCCCCGGCCCCGGACTTCCCCCTCGAGCTTCCCCGGACAGGACGGTACCGGCCGAAATCCCCCGGGGATAGGGCGAGCGGGTCAAGCCGTGACCAAGCCGTGAAGCGATGTAAAGCTCTGTGAAAGGTGGGGCGAAAGGGACCGGGTGCTCCGGGTGGAGCTCATTCCCCCAGCGCCGCCCGTACGGCCGCCTCCGCATGCAGCCGGGTCGTCGCGAAGACCGGAACGGGGCTGTCCTCGGGGCGGATCAGCAGCTCGATCTCGGTGCAGCCGAGGATGATCCCCTCGGCGCCCTGATCCACCAGCTCGCCGATGACGCGCTGGTAGGCGCGCCGCGACTCCTCCCGTACGACTCCGAGGCACAGCTCCTCGTAGATGACGCGATGCACTTCCGCGCGGCCCGCGGCGTCCGGGGTGAGCACCTCGAGTCCGTGCCCGGCCAGCCGGTCGCGGTAGAAGTCCTGCTCCATCGTGAAGGCGGTGCCGAGCAGCCCCGCCTTTCCGACACCGACGGCCTTCACGGCCTCCGCGGTGGCATCGCCCAGGTGCAGCAGCGGTACGGGGACGGCCGCGGCGACCTGGTCGGCGACCTTGTGCATGGTGTTCGTGCAGATCAGCAGGAAGTCCGCGCCCGCGGCGGCCAGCCCGCGGGCGGCCTCGGCGAGGATCTCCCCGGCCTGGTCCCACTCCCCGGCGACCTGGAGCTCCTCGATCTCGGCGAAGTCGACGGAGTGCAGGATGCAGCGGGCGGAGTGCAGCCCGCCGACCCGCTCCCGTACGAGCTCGTTGAGGAGCCGGTAGTACTCGGCGCTGGACTCCCAGCTCATGCCGCCGATCAGGCCGACGGTCTTCATGGCCCTCACCCGATGTCGATCGTGAAGGTCGACGAGCTGCCGTCCTCGGCGGTCAGCGTGACCGGCCCGAACGTGAAGACCGGGATCGAGCTGCCGCCCGACCCCCGGTAGAAGCCCGCAGCCTTGGTGATCCTGACGGCCAGGGCGGCCAGCGTCGCCGCCTGCCGCTCGTCGGCGTCGACCTTCGGCTCGGTGAGGGCCGGATGACCGTGAGCCTCCGCCCAGTCACGGACTGCGCGGGCGTCGCGGCTCATCTCGGGGAGGACGCTCTGGTTGGCCCACGCCCAGAGCCACGAGCCCGCCGTGGGGTTGTGACTGCCGAGGATCTGCGCCGACGCGGTGGCGACCTTGTCAGGGAACGTCCAGGTGACGACGCCGGTGCGCTGATCAAGCCCCCACCGATCCGCCGTACCGAGCCCCCAGGACATGTGCGCGCGGGCCAGCTGGTCGATCATGTCCTCGCCCTGCAGGAGCAGGGTGCTCAGGTCGGTCGGATCGACGTGATCGGCACCTGCCGTGGCGCCCTCCGGTTCCGCCTTGCGGGCTCGGTTGAAGATTCCCATGCAGCGGAGTCTGCCAGGCCCACTGGACGACCAGGCGTCCAGCACCTCACTCCGCGTCGAACCACGGCTTGTTCGCGGCCCAATGCCCGACCCACCCGGCGAACCCGGGGTCACCGGTGGTGGACCCGAACTCCGCCCCGAACGGCGCAGCGCCCTCACCGCAGATGTTCCAGATGTGCCCTCGGTGCGGTCCGGTCACGATGAGGTGCCAGTACATCCCGCAGCCATCGGTGCCGAGCACGATCGACCCATGGTCGAAGACCGGGTCGAGGATCGGCTCGATCTCCTCGAACGGCCTGGGGTCCTCCTCCCACAGCCACGCCTCGGTCAGCGGGAAGGGCCGGCTCACGTCGCGGACGGGCCGGTCGTCTCCCCAGTCGTCCGGCAGCTCGGCCAGCCCCACCAGGCCGTAATCCGGCGGCCCGGTGTACGACCCGTCGGTGATCTCCGCCACGAACGTCCGGTACGGCTCGGGCAGGACGACGCCGTGCTCCGCCTCGAAGGCGCGCACCGCCTCCCAGCCCAGCGCCGACTCCCCACCGTCGTCCACACCGAAGGCGGCGCGCAGCGCGGCCAGGTCGTCAGGGTTGGCGTGCTCGGTTTCCATGTGTCATGGATAGCGCCCGGCTCTGACAGTGACTCCGCCCCTCCCCACCCCCGACCGAGCGGGGCGCGGGGAAGGAGGCGCGACGAGGGTGCCGGACGGCATCGGGAGCGGCAGGAACGCACTCATGCTCGCAGAGGCCATGTGCGAGCAGGGCGGTGGACCCCGCTACCGGGCGTCGTGGCCCGGGCCCGCCTGCCCGGCCACCTGAATGCCCCGCCGCCACACGGCAGACACCAGGGGCACGCCCGGGCGGTACGCGAGGTGGACGTGCGACGGGGCGTCGAGGAGGGCGAGGTCGGCGCGGGCCCCGGGGGCGATGCGGCCGATGTCGGTGCGGCGGAGGGCCGCGGCGCCGCCGGCCGTGGCGGACCAGAGGGCCTCGTCCGGGGTCATCCCCATGTCCCGTACCGCCAGCGCGATGCAGAACGGCACGGAGGACGTGAACGACGAGCCCGGGTTGCAGTCGGTCGACAGGGCGACGGTCACGCCCGCGTCGAGGAGGCGGCGGGCGTCGGGCCACTCGGCGCGGGTGGAGAACTCGGCACCGGGCAGCAGGGTCGCCACGGTGTTTCCGCTCGCGAGGGCGTCGACGTCCTGCTGGGTGAGGTGGGTGCAGTGGTCGGCGCTGGCCGCGTCGAGCTCGACGGCGAGTTGCACGCCCGGGCCGTAGGTCAGCTGGTTGGCGTGGACGCGCGGGCTGAGGCCCTTCGCCATGCCCGCGGTGAGCACCGCACGGGCCTGGTCCCCGTCGAACGCCCCCTTCTCGCAGAACACGTCGACCCAGCGGGCATGCGGTGCGCAGGCGTCGAGCATCTCGCCGGTGACGAGGGCGACGTAGCCCGCCGGGTCGTCGGCGTAGTCCGGGGACACGACGTGGGCGCCGAGGTACGTCACCTCGTCGGTGTGCCGGGCCGCGATCCGCAGGGCGCGGGCCTCGTCCTCGACGGTGAGCCCGTAGCCGGACTTGGTCTCGAACGTCGTCGTGCCCTGCCGCAGTGCCTCGTCGAGGTAGCGGGTGAGGTTCCCCTCCAGCTCCTCGTCGGTGGCGGCGCGGGTCGCGGCGACGGTGGTCCGGATGCCGCCCGCGGAGTAGGCACGGCCGGACATGCGGGCGTTGAACTCCTGGGTGCGGTCGCCCGCGAAGACGAGGTGCGAGTGGGAGTCCACGAACCCGGGGATCACGGCCCGGCCGCCGGCGTCGTACGCCCCGTCGGCGGCGGGCGCGTCCGCGGCACGGCCGACCCAGGCCACGGTGTCGCCGTCGAGGACGACGGCGGCGTCCTCGACCAGTCCCAGGGGCCCTTCGCCGACGGCGGGGTCGTTGGTGACGAGGGAGCCGATGTTGGTGATGACGGTGCTGGTCATGGTTCCTCTCCGTGGGGTTCCGACCCCCTACGGCCAGGGAGCAGACCTCGACGCCCCATGCTTTCACAGCCGAGCACCGCGGCCGCGACCCGGAGGCGCACGGCAGAAAGCCGGCCCAGGCGGCGGAGCCGAAGCCGAGCCGAGCACCGCGGCCGCGACCCGGAGGCGCACGGCAGAAAGCCGGCCCAGGCGGCGGAGCCGGAGCCGAGCCGAGGGCCGGGGCCGCGGCCTCCTGTTCGTCGAGATGCTCGCCGACTGCTGGGACGCCGCGGCCTCACCACCAAGTCCTGGTCGCCCGGAAGCCGTTCGCCGCTCGTCCCGCGGGTGATCGCGGTGACCGAGGCCCGCGAGTCCGGCTGCGAGGTCGTCGGCAACGACCTCGCCCAGCACCGCGAACCGGCCGGCGGCCACAGGGGAGCCCGCCGAGGCGACCCGTCAGGGCACCGGCAGCGGCGCTCCGTACCGGACCGGGACCCCCGCCTGTGCCGCTCGGTCGGTGATAGCGGGCGTGGCGCGTTCGGCGAGGGCGGCGATGGTGAGTGACGGGTTCACGGTGAGGGAGGTGGGGACCGCGGAGCCGTCGGTGACGAACAGGCCGGGGTGGCCGCGCAGTTCGTTGGTGTCGGTGAGGGCGCTGATGTCAGGGCTGTCGCCCATGCGGACCGAGCTGATGGGGTGGGCGGTCACGGTCCCGGCGACGTCCTCGCTCCAGGGGAGGACCCGGGCCAGGCCGTCCTTCTCGAGGATGCCGCGCAGGGCCGCGTCCGCCTTTGCCCAGCCCCCGCGGGTCCGGGCGGTGGGGCGGTAGGTCATCGTGCCCAGGCCGAGCCCGGGAGCCAGGCGGGTGAAGCTGCCGGTGAGCGGGGGGACGGCGCCGAAGGTGCCCTCGTTGTCGTCCTCCGTCATCGCGAGGAGCGTGAGCCAGGACCGCCGGCGGGAGCGGAGGTCACGGCCGGGGATGCCGAACCAGTGAGGCGGATCGGTGGCCTGGGCGAGCACATTGGTGACGGAAGGGAAGTAGATCTGCTGGAGCATGAACCGGCTGTACTCGGGTGCCGCCGCATCCAGATAGTCGTACGTCGCCGCCGTGATGGGGCGGCCGATCGGCAGCCCCTCGTACGGGACGCCGTCCGGGCGGGACAGGCCCAGCAGCGAGCGCACCTTGCTCTCGTCCACGTCGGCGACGCTGACGCGGTCGCCGTTCCCGGAGAAGTACCGTCCCACCGCGCCCGGGATGCCACCGAGCAGCAGGGCGGAGCGCTGCAGGACGACGGGGGTGCCGACGGCTCCGGCGGCCAGGACGACCACCTTGGCGTGGACGGTGCCGGTCTGCAGGGTGCAGGCGTAGTCGTCGGGTTCGAGGACGGTGTAGGTGACGGCGTAGCGGTAGCCCGGGATCGGGGAGGCGCCGAGGGTCTGGACCTCGTGCAGGGGCCGGATCGTCGCCCCGTGTGCCTCGGCGGCGGGCAGGTAGTTGAGCAGCATCGAGCGTTTGGCGTCGAAGCGGCAGCCGGACAGCATCCAGTTGCAGTTGGTGCACCGCTCGGTGTCGACGGCCACGGGGACGGGGTTGCAGGTGTGGCCGGCCCGAGCGCACGCGGCGGCGAGCACGCCGCCCGCGTAGGACACGTCGGGCCAGCCGGCGCGGGTGACCGGGATCGCCGCCTCGACACGGTCGTACCAGGGGTCGAGCGCCGCGCGGGTGAGGGAGGCCGGCCAGATGCGCCGTCCGAGGCTGCCGCGGCGTTCGAAGACGAAGGCCGGGGCTCTGAGGGACGCGGCGAAGTAGACGACACTGCCGCCGCCGACGCAGTTGCCCGCGACCACGGCGACGCCGTCACCGCGGATGACGTCGACGATCCGGTTGTACGTGCCCAGGTGCATCGAGTGGGTGAAGTCGGCCGCGGCCAGGCGCGGGCCGCGTTCGAGGACGGTGACGCGGGCGCCCCCGGCGGCGAGGTAGTACGCGGGGATCGCTCCGCCGAAGCCGCTGCCGATGACGAGGACATCCGTGGTCTCGGCGCTCATGCGGGACTCCCCGAGGCGGTGGTGGCGGGGTGGAGGGCGGCGAGGGCCCTGCCGTAGGAGTGGTCGGGGAAACGCCACAGGCCGTCGGGGTCTGGCGGCGGGAAGCCCAGCCAGGTCAGTCCGGGGTGGCCCGTGGCCAGGGCCTGGCGGGTGTCGAGATGGGCGGCGGTGTCGAAGGCGAGGCCGGTCAGCAGGCTGAACATCTGCCAGATGACGCGGTCCGGTTCCTCGTGGCCGAACAGGCCGCGTACGAGGGCGGTGCGGTGGCGGAAGGGCAGGCCGACGAAGGCGGGGACGGTGATCGGCAGCAGCACGAGGTGGGTGGCGGCGTAGGCGACCGCCCGGGCGTTCAGCAGGGCCGCGATCTCCGGCAGCAGCGGCGCCAGGGGCAGTTCTTGCGAGGTGAGCGTCTGGATCACGCCGGCCTGTACGGCGCCCGGGCCGCTGACGGCTCCGGCGATGGGCAGGTCCCCGGCGAAGCGGCGTTCGCCGGGGATCAGGGTGTCGGCGAACGCCTCCATCGTCTGCACCGTCCGGCCACCGGACCCGGCCTCGGCAGCCGCCGCCCCGGAGGCGGCCGGGAGCTGACCGGCGGTCAGAGCGACGGCGGCCCGGGCGAGGGCCTTGAGGACCGCCCTCCGGTCGAAGGAAGACATGGTGCTCACCCGGCCAGGGAGCAGCGCAGGTCGAGGGGGAGGGAGGCGGTCAGGCCCGTCTCCCCGGCGGCCCTGCCGTAGTCGTCCAGCACGTCGGCCAGCTCCGGGAAGGCCGGGCGGAGCGCCGCGACGGCGTCACCGATGCCGACGCTCGTGCCGTGGATGCGGAAGTCGGACAGCCGTGCCCCGGCCCGCCGCCCGGTCTTGTCCCACCAGTACTGGCCGTCCCAGGTCACCCAGGGCGTCGAGCCGGTGGTGGTCTGCACGCTCCAGTGGTCCTTCTGGTAGTAGCGGCAGGTGACCATCGCGAGGGCGAAGCGCGAGGGCTCGGCGACGAGGAAGCGCAGGGCGCCGCCGTTGTCGAAAGTGATGTCGCGCTTGCTGTACTCCACACACAGCGGATCGCGGAACATCAGCCACCAGGGCGGGATCTCGCCCTCGCCGAAGCGGTGCCAGTCGCAGGTCGTGGCGAAGGCGGGCTCGGTGAACGGGCCGGGCCAGGATGCGGTCGTGGCCACGGCCCGGGATGCGGTGGTCGTGGCGCCGGTGGCCGGGGACTCCGAGCGCGGGGCGGCCGAGGCCGTTCCCGGCACAAGCGCTGCGGCACACAGCCCCAGCGCGATCGCCAGGGACATGACAGATCTATGGATGCGGCGCGAACCGGACAAGGCGATTCCTGCCTTCCTCGATGAGCGACCGGCCCGGCTGCGGATCGCGCTCGCTCTGGTGGCGGGTGATGGTTTCGGAGCGGCGTACAGACACGGCGGCGACAGGCATACGAACAGCGGGCGCGCGCACGCAGGCACACCTGTGACCTGGTGCCGGGCCGCAGAACGGCCCGGCACCCCCAGAGTGGAGCATGACTACTCGTCAGTAAAGAGATGGGTCAGTGACTCATCCACTCAGCCTCTGCACGACGGCATACGAGGCGCGCGAAGTCGGCACGGACCTGGCCGGAACGTCATGAACCGGCCGGATGGCTCCCAAGGCGAGCGCGCAGCCGTCAGGCCTCAGGCCGGTCAGGCCCGCCGGCCCGCCCCGGCCCCGGCCGTCACCCCGGTCCGTCAGCCCCGCAGTGCCTCGATCGCCTCCGTCAGCGCCGACGGCACGTCCGGCACCGACGTATGCACGCCGTCCCGGACGATGTGCCGGCCCGCCACCACCGTGTGGCGGACGTCCGCGGCCGTCGCCGCGAAGACCGCCGTCTCCGCGCCCAGCCTCGGCACCTGCCCCGCCGTCCGCACCGTGTCCAGCGCGACGGTCGTGAAGTCGGCGAGCGCACCCGCCTCCAGCCGGCCCGCACCGTCCCAGCCCAGCGCCGCGTGCCCGTCCTCCGAGGCGGCACGCAGCAGCGCCGCGGCCGTCCAGTGGCCACGCGTGCGCGAGCGCAGGCGCTCGTTCAGTTCCATCGCGCGCGCCTCCTCCAGGAGGTCGATCACCGCATGGCTGTCGCTGCCGAGCGACAGCGGTGAGCCCGCCTTCTGGAGGGCGGACGCGGGCCCGATCCCATCGGCCAGGTCCCGCTCGGTCGTCGGGCACATGCACGTGCCGGTCCCGCTGCCGCCGAGCAGCGCGATGTCCTGGTCCGTGAGATGGGTGTTGTGGACGCCCGTCGTCCGAGGCCCCAGCACACCGTGGTCGGCGAGCAGCCGCGTCGGCGTGCAGCCGTGCGCGGCGAGGCAGGCGTCGTTCTCCGCGGTCTGCTCGGACAGATGGACATGGAGGGGAGAGTTCCGCTCGCCCGCCCAGGAAGCGACGACGGACATCTGCTCCGCCGGAACCGCCCGTACGGAGTGGATCGCCGCGCCGATGCGTACCGTCTCGCCGCCCTTCAGCAGCGACACCCGCTCCGCCCATGCGTCCGCCGTGCCGTCGGAGAAGCGGAGCTGGTGCGCGGTCGGGGGCTCGCCGGTGTGCTTGCTCCCGATGGCGGACGCCAGGTACGCCGTGTCCAGCAGGGTCATCCGGATGCCCGCGTCCTCCGCCGCCGCGATCAGCGCCTCGCCCATGGCGTTGGGGTCGGCGTACGGCGTGCCGCCCGGCGCGTGGTGCACGTAGTGGAACTCGCCCACCGCCGTGACCCCGGCCAGGGCCATCTCCGCGTACACGGCCCGCGCCAGCGCGTGGTACGACTCAGGCGTCAGCCGGGCCGCGACCTGGTACATGAACTCGCGCCATGTCCAGAAGGTCCCCGAGCCCACCTGGACGAGCCCGCGCAGCGCACGGTGGAAGGCGTGCGAATGGGTGTTCGCCAGTCCGGGGAGCGTGAGGCCGCGCAGCGCCACAGCACCTGGCGGGGGAGCCTCGACGCCCCTGCGCACGGCGGTGATCCGGCCGTCCGCCACGTCGAGGGCCGCGCCCGGCTCGACATGGGTGCCGAGCCAGGCGTATTCCGTCCAGTACGTGGTCACCTGCACGCCAGACCCTCCAGTACATCGGCGAGTGCGAGGACCCCGGCGACGCAGTCGTCCTCGGCCGCGTACTCGGCGGGGGAGTGCGAGACGCCCGTCGGGTTCCGTACGAACAGCATGGCGGTCGGGACGGCCGCGGACAGGATTCCCGCGTCGTGTCCCGCGCCGGTGCCGAGCACCGGGACCCGGCCGCCGAGGATCCGGTTCAGCTCGTCGCGCAGCGCGTGAGCGAACTCGACGACCGGGGTGAACGACTCCCGGACGACCGCGAGGTCCACGCCGTCCCGCTGCGCGTGCTCCTTCGCGGCCTGCTCGATCGCGGCGACGACCGTGTCGAGGGTCCCCTGGTCGGCGGCGCGCGAGTCGAGCCAGCCGCGGACGAGGGACGGGATGGCGTTGACGCCGTTCGGCTCGACGGAGATCTTGCCGAAGGTGGCGACCGCACCGGCGAGTTCCGCCTCGCGGCGGGCGGCGACGACGGTCTGCGCGTACGTCAGCATCGGATCGCGGCGGTCGACGAGGCGCGTGGTGCCCGCGTGGTTGGCCTCGCCGTGGAAGTCGAACCGCCAGCGGCCGTGCGGCCAGATGGCGCTCGCGATGCCGACGGCGGAGCCGGTGCCCGCGGCGGAGCCGCTGTCAGGCACGGCGAGGGCACGGCCCTGCTCGACGTGCAGCTCGACGAACGCGCCGATACGGGCCAGGCGCTCGGGGTCGGGGCCGATGGCGTCCGGGTCGTAACCGGCCGCCTCCATGGCCTCGGGAAGGGTCACCCCGTCCGCGTCCCTGAGCTCGTACGCCTTCTCCTTGGTCAGCTGCCCGGCGGTGAGGCGGGAGCCGACGCAGGCGAGGCCGAAGCGGGCGCCCTCCTCGTCACCGAAGTTGGTGATCGCGACCGGCCTGGTGAACTCCATTCCCCTGCGGCGGAGTTCGTCGAGCGCGGCGAAGGCGGAGACGACACCGAGGGGGCCGTCGAAGGCACCGCCGTCGGGGACGGAGTCGAGGTGGGAGCCGGTGACGACGGCGTCACCGGCGGTGGGGTCGCCGAGCCATGCCCACTGGTTCCCGTTGCGGTCGGTCTCGTACGTGAGGCCGCGCGCCTCCGCCTGCTCCTGGAACCAGGTCCGGCAGTCGGCGTCGGCGCCGGTCCAGGCGAAGCGGCGGTAGCCGCCACTGTCCGGGTTGCGCCCGACGGGCGCGAGGTCGGCCCACATGTCGTGGAAGGAGTCCCCGCCGGGTTGCGGGCCGTCGTTCACGCCGTCCGGCTGCGGGCCGGTGGGTTGGTTCGCGCCCGCCCGGTCCGCCCGGGGGTTCCTCCCAGGCGGAACTTCGAAGGAGTCCCCGCCGGGTTGCGGGCCGTCGTTCACGCCGTCCGGCTGCGGGCCGGTGGGTTGGTTCGCGCCCGCCCGGTCCGCCCGGGGGTTCCTCCCAGGCGGAACTTCGGGGGAGGAACCGTCGCCCGCGGACCGGGTCACCGGCCCTCCCGCATCGGGATGCGGACGCCGCGGTCCTCGGCCACGGACTCGGCGATGTCGTAGCCGGCATCGACATGCCGGATGACGCCCATCCCTGGGTCGTTCGTCAGGACCCGCCGGATCTTCTCTCCGGCCAGCTTCGTGCCGTCCGCCACCGTCACCTGGCCCGCGTGGATCGAGCGGCCCATGCCGACGCCGCCACCGTGGTGGATGGACACCCATGACGCGCCGGACGCGACGTTCACCATCGCGTTCAGCAGCGGCCAGTCGGCGATCGCGTCCGAGCCGTCGAGCATCGCCTCGGTCTCGCGGTACGGGGACGCGACCGAGCCGCAGTCGAGGTGGTCACGGCCGATGGCCAGCGGGGCCGCGAGCTCGCCGCTCGCCACCATGTCGTTGAAGCGCTCGCCCGCGCGGTCGCGCTCGCCGTAGCCCAGCCAGCAGATGCGCGCCGGCAGGCCCTGGAAGTGGACCCGCTCGCCCGCCAACTTGATCCAGCGGGCCAGGGACTCGTTCTCCGGGAAGAGGTCCAGGATCGCGCGGTCGGTCTTCGCGATGTCGGCGGGATCGCCGGACAGCGCCGCCCAGCGGAAGGGGCCCTTGCCCTCGCAGAACAGCGGCCGGATGTAGGCGGGCACGAAACCGGGGAACGCGAACGCCCGCTCGTAGCCGGCCAGTTGCGCCTCGCCGCGGATCGAGTTGCCGTAGTCGAAGACCTCGGCGCCGGCGTCCATGAAGCCGACCATGGCCTCCACGTGCCTGGCCATGGACTCGCGGGCACGGGTCGTGAAGCCCGCCGGGTCCTTGGCCGCGTACGACGCCATGTCGGCGAAGTCGACGCCCACCGGCAGGTACGAGAGCGGGTCGTGGGCCGAAGTCTGGTCGGTCACGATGTCGATCGGGGCGCCCTCGGCGAGCATCTGCGGCAGCAGCTCCGCCGCATTGCCGAGCAGACCGATCGAGAGCGGGCGGCGGGCGTCCCGGGCCTCCACCGCGAGCTGGAGGGCGTGGGCGAGGTTGTCGGCCCTCACGTCCAGGTAGCGGTGCTCGATGCGGCGCTCGATCGCGCGGGGGTCGCAGTCGATACAGATCGCGACGCCGTCGTTCATGGTGACGGCCAGCGGCTGGGCGCCGCCCATGCCGCCGAGACCCGCGGTGAGCGTGATCGTCCCGGCCAGGGTGCCGTCGACCCCTTTGCCCAGGGAATGCAGCTTGGCGGCCACCGCCGCGAAGGTCTCGTACGTGCCCTGCAGGATGCCCTGGGTGCCGATGTAGATCCACGAGCCGGCGGTCATCTGGCCGTACATGGTGAGCCCGAGAGCCTCCAGGCGCCGGAACTCCTCCCAGTTCGCCCAGTCGCCCACCAGGTTGGAGTTGGCGATGAGCACGCGCGGCGCCCACTCGTGGGTCTGCATCACACCGACCGGGCGGCCGGACTGGACGAGCATCGTCTCGTCCTGCTTCAGCGTCTGCAGCGTGCGCACCATCGCGTCGAAGGAGCGCCAGTCCCGGGCCGCCTTGCCCGTGCCGCCGTAGACGACGAGCTTGTCGGGGTGCTCGGCGACCTCCGGGTCGAGGTTGTTCTGGAGCATGCGCAGCGCGGCTTCCTGCTGCCACCCGAGGGTGTTCAGTTCCGTACCACGCGGTGCCCGTACGGGACGGGGTCCAGACATGCCGATGCCTCCTCGTGACGTTGACTCTTCTATTCACATCCTCGCGCGCTGAATAATTTCAGTCAACCACTGCGGCGGGCGGCTTCGGATGATTGGCTGGACCTCATGGCTTCAGTCCGTCGCGATCAGGCCGTACGCGCGGCCGTGGAACAGGGTCTGCTCACGGAGACCGAGCCCGTCACCGCGCTCCTCGACACCGCCGGCATCCGCGCCTCCGCCGCCGCGCTCAGGGCCGCCTTCCAGGAGATCACCGATGCCCCGGTCCTGCACGCCTTCGCCGTGAAGGCCACCCCTCTGGTGCCCGTCCTGCGGCTGCTGCACGAGGAGGGCATCGGCGCGGAGGTCGCCAGCCCCGGCGAGCTGGCGCTGGCCCGCGCCGCGGGCGTACCGCCCGGTCGGACCGTGTTCGACTCCCCCGCCAAGACGCTCGCCGAGCTGCACACGGCCCTCACGGGCGGGATCGCCGTCAATGCCGACAACCTGCAGGAACTCGGCCGGATCGACACCCTCGTCCAGGTCACGCCGCCCGCATCCCCCATCGGTCTGCGCGTGAACGCGCAGATCGGCGCGGGCACCATCGGGGCGCTGTCCACCGCCACCGCGACGTCCAAGTTCGGGATTGCGCTGCGCGACGAAGGCGCCCGCGACCGGATCGTCCGCGCCTGTCTCGACCGGCCCTGGCTGACCCGGCTGCACACCCACTCCGGCTCGCAGGGGATGCCGCTCGCTCTCATGGCCGAGGGCGTACGGGCCGTGTACGAGCTCGCCGAGGAGATCAACGCGGGCGCGGGGCGGCAGCAGATCGACACACTCGACATCGGCGGCGGTCTGCCCGTCAACTTCGCGTCCGACGACGAGACCCCGACCTTCGCCGACTACGCCCGGCTGCTGCGCCGAGAGGTCCCGGGGCTGTTCGACGGGCGGTACGGCCTGGTCACCGAGTTCGGCCGGTCACTGCTCGCCAAGCACGGCACGCTCCTCGCCCGCGTCGAGTACACCAAGACGACGGGGTCCCGGCCCATCGCGATCACCCACGGGGGCGCGCAGGTGGCGACCCGTACCGTGTACGACCCCACCTCGTGGCCGGTCCGCGTCGCCGCGTACGACGCCAAGGGCCGGTCCAGGACAGGGCCCGACGTCGTCCAGGACGTCGCCGGGCCCGCCTGCTTCGCGGGCGATCTGCTCGCCGAGGCCCGGAGCCTTCCGCTGCTGGAGCAGGGCGATGTCGTGGCGGTGCTGGACACCGGCGCGTACTACTTCACCAACCACTACGCGTACAACAGCCTCGCCCGCCCTGCCGTGCACGGCTTCCGCTCAAATCCCGACGGGGTCGCGTTCACGACCGTGCGGGACGCCCAGACCCTGGACGAGATCGTCGCGGAGTCCGGCGGGGCCCACGCGGAGGCACTGCTGTAGCGGGCGGTTGTCGGACCCCGGTGGTTCCATGGATCCATGACCAGCAGAGCTGTCGTCGTCGAGCGCCGGATCGCCGCGTCGCAGGGCCCCGTCTGGGAGGCCCTGACCGACCTGAAGGACATGGAGCGCGTGCTCAGCGGGGTGGACAAGGTCGAGATCCTCACGGACGGGGCTTTCGATGCCGGCACCCGGTGGCGGGAGACCCGCCGGATGTTCGGCAAGGAAGCCACCGAGGAGCTGTACGTGACCGCGAGCGAGCCGCCCGAGCGCTATGTGGTGGAGGCCGACTCCCACGGCACCCACTACATCTCGGAGTTCGTGCTGCGGGCCGACGGACCCCAGACGACCACGGTCCGGATGACGTTCTCCGCCACGCCGCCCGGGGGCTTCACGGGTCTGCTCGCCAAGGTGCTCGGACCTCTGGGCGAGCGGGCCGTCGCCAAGGCGATCGCACGGGACCTCGCCGATGTCGCGGCCGAGGTGGAGAGTCGACGCGGCTGAGCACTCGTTCGGCCGCACCGCAGGCATCCCGTAGGGAGGGACGGGCAAGGGTGACTCATGGCCACATCCACGCCCACGTCCGCACCGGATCACCAGCCGTCGCTCAAACGCGCCATCGGTCCGAAACTGCTGCTCCTCTTCGTGATCGGCGACATTCTCGGCACCGGCATCTACGCCACGACCGGAAAGGTCGCGGGCAAGGTGGGCGGCGCACTGTGGCTGCCCTTTCTGCTCGGCTTCGTCGTGGCGGTCCTGACGGCCGCGTCGTACGTCGAGCTCGTCGGCAAGTATCCGAAGGCGGCCGGTGCCGCGCTCTACAGCCAGAAGGCGTTCAAGCTCCCCTTCCTGACGTTCATCGTCGCCTTCATGGTGATGTGCTCCGGGCTGTCGTCGGCGAGCGCCGCGGCCCGTGCGTTCAGCGGTGACTACTTCCTGGAGTTCACGGACGCCATCCCCTCGACGATCATCGCGATCCTCTTCATCCTCACCCTCGCCGCCATCGCGCTGCGGGGTGTGTCGGAGTCCGTGAAGACCAACATGGTGCTGACGCTCGTCGAGCTGTCGGGTCTGCTCGTGGTCCTCTGCATCGGGGCATGGGCCGTGGCGACCGGTGGCGGGGAGCCGTCCCGGCTGGGCGAGTTCCAGGCGGAGGGCACCGGATACGCGCTGCTGACCAGCGTGCTGGGCGCCACGGCGCTCGGCTTCTTCGCCTTCGTCGGCTTCGAGGACTCGGTCAACATGGCGGAGGAGACCAAGGATCCGACCCGCTCCTTCCCTCGCGCGATCTTCATCGGTGTCGCCGTCACCGGCACGATCTATGTGCTGGTCGCGCTGGTGTCCTCGCTGCTGGTCGACTACAGGGTGCTGCAGACGTCGAGCGGACCACTGCTGGAGGTCGTCAAGGCGGGCGGGGTCGCCTTCCCGCCGAAGCTGTTCGCGGCCATCGCGCTCTTCGCGGTCACCAACTCCGCACTGATCAACATCATGATGGCCTCGCGGCTCTGCTACGGCCTGGCCAACGAGAAGGTCCTGCCGCGCGGGATGGGCCGCGTCCTGAGCCGCCGCCGCACGCCCGTCACCGGAATCGTCTTCGTCACCGTGATCGCCATCGGCCTCGTGACCACGGGCGAGATCGAAGGGCTCGGCGACACCACGGCCTTCCTGCTGCTCTGCGTCTTCGCCGTGGTCAATGTGGCAGTGCTGGTGCTGCGCAAGGACCGCGTCGACCATGCCCACTTCCGTACGCCGACGATCCTGCCGGTGCTCGGGGCGATCGCGTCGGTCATCCTGGCCAGCCCGCTGTCCGAGCGGGCGGCGGAGGTCTACATCCGGGCCGGGGTGCTGCTGGCGATCGGGATCGGCCTGTGGGCGGTCAACAAGGTGTGGATGAAGTTCCGCCACGAGGAGGAGGCGGCCCGGGGCTGAACGGGCGTACCGTCGCGCACCGGAGCGAACAGCCCGGCAGGGCCGAGTGCGGACCTTATCGGACCGCCCGCATGTTCCGTTGGAAAATGCCAGAAGTCCCACCAGCCAACACTCCGTTGCGTAACCTCATGGCTACGGACTTACGTCCTAGCCGTTCGCACACGTGCCGGAGGGGGATTTCTGCGTGCCCGGAATCGACGAGTGTCTGCTCCACGCCATGCGGCTGCCCGGAGCACGCGGCGCCGCCCTCGTCGACTGGACCAGCGGGCTCGCCCTCGGCACGGTGGGTGATGCGGCGGGCGACGACCACGAGACGGCGGCCGCCGAGACCGCGGAGCTGGCGCGGATGGCGGCGGAGCACCCCACCTTCGCCCCGGCACCCTGCGGGGAGAACACCGAGGCCGTGAAGAGCCCTCCCGTCGAGGACCTCGTCGTCACGACCCGCACCAGCTACCACGTGCTGCGCTTCGTCGAGACGAGCTTCGACAGCAGCGTCCTGATGCATCTGTGGCTCGACCGAGCGGAGGGCAATCTCGCGCTGGCGCGCCTGCGGATGCGGGACCTGACCGAGCGGCTGGTGCTGGAGTGACCGTCCCAGCCGGTTCGACGGGGCCGAAGGGAGCGACCGATCCGACGGGTTCCCCGGGCTCACCTCTTCCGACTCGTTCGACCCGTCCGGCCCGCTCCTCTCTCTCGTCTCGGACCTCTCCTTCGACCCGCTCGTCTCGTTCGGCCGTCTCGCCGATGCTGCTGCGGCTCGCCGCCGAAAAAGCCACCGGAGCGCTGTTACGGGACCGGGGAACGCTCTATCTCGTCGACGGGCAGGTCGTGCACGCCGAGAGCCCCGCCGCTCCGGGGATCGACGTCCTGCTCACCGCGGCCGGCCGGCTGGGCGCCGACAGCTGGCAGGGGGCGCTCCGCGAGGCCGGCACGCACGGCAGCGTCGGGCGGCATCTGGTCGACAGCGGCAGGCTCTCCGGCGGGGAGCTGGAGATCTGCCACCTCGGGGCGCTGTTCGACGCCGCGTACTTCGCGCTCGCGCCCAACAGCGGGCCCTCGCGGTTCCGTTACGGGGTCGCCCACTGGATGGGGGCAGTGCGACCCGTACCGGCGGACGCCGTCCAGCGCGAGACCCTGCGCCGCAGGGCGCTGCTCGACCGGCTCTGGGCGCACCCGGAGACCGACACCGCTCCTGTCGTCCCCATCACCCGGCACCCCGGCGACCGGGTCGTCCCGCGCCGGGCCGCCGTGCTCGAACTGGCCGACGGCGTGCGGACCCCGGGCGACATCGCCCGGGCCCTGGGCAGGCCCGCCTTCCACACCCTCGTCGACGTACGCCGGCTGGCCGCGGCCGGGCTCGTCGAGACCCCCGCCACCGCCGCCCCGCCCGAACCGCCACCCGAAGTCGCACGGGTCATGGAGATGTCCGCGGACCCGGACGTCGCCCTGCTCCGCCGACTGCGTGACGCCCTGGAGGCAACGCTGTGATGCGCACGCTGAGGCAGCGCGCCGAGAGGAGACAGCTGATGACCGCGAGCCCCGGAGTCCTCGACGAACTCAAGCGGCTGAGGACCCGGTTACCGCAGCTCACCGGTGCCCTCGCGGCCAGCGTGGACGGCCTCGTCCTGGCCCGGGACACCCCGGACTCGGAGGCGGAGACCGTCGCCGCCCTCACCGCGGCGGCCCTCGGCGTGGCCGTGCGCCTCACCGATGCCACCGGCCAGGGCGGGTTCCGCGAACTGCTCGTGCGCGGTGAGAGCGGATACGTGGCGACGTACGCGGCCGGGGCCGCGGCCGTGCTCACCGTCACCGCCGAACCGCGCGTCAACGTCGGGCGACTGCACCTCGAAGCCCGCCGCGCCGGGGCGCGCATAGGCGAACTCGTCGAGAGCGCGCTCGACCGCCATGACCGTCATGACCCCGACACCACACAACCCAGATGAGTCCATCGAGAAGGAAAGGCACCACCATGGCCAACACCGAAACCGCCCTCAAGGAAGCGATGACCTCGATCGAGGGCGTCATCGGCGTCGCGCTCGTCGACTACACGAGCGGCATGGCGCTCGGCACGCTGGGCGGCGGCAAGCAACTCGACCTGTCCGTTGCCGCCGCGGGCAACACCGACGTGGTGCGGTCGAAGCTGCGCGCCATGGAGATGCTCGGCATCCAGGACCAGATCGAGGACATCCTCATCTCGCTCAGCACGCAGTACCACCTGATCCGTCTGCTCAAGGCGCGTGGCGGCAACGGGCTGTTCCTGTACCTGGCCCTGGACACCAAGCGCGCGAACCTGGCGATGGCGCGCCACCAGCTGAAGAAGATCGAGGCGGAGCTGGAGGTCTGACGCCCCGTCGTCCGACGTCCGGCGCCTGAATCCGCCGCTCCCGTCGCCCTTCCTCAGCGGCGCCGCGCCCCGCCGGGCGCGGCGTCGCCGACGACGGGTCCGGTCGTCCGACAGCCCGTCACCGCGGCACGCGCAGGCCGCCCCCGGGCCACCAGGTCGGTCCGCACGCAGAACAGGCCGTCCGCCGCACGTTCCCGCCCGCCGAGGAAGCGCGCGTTGAGTCACAGCCCGGTCCCTGCGCCCGCCGGCAGCATCCCGCCGGCGGCAGGCACGGCGAAGGCGCTCCCGACGGCTGCGGCGAAGGCTTGGAGCAGCCACCACCGTTGCGCCCGGCGCCAGTTCCGCACGGTGACGGCACGGTCCTGGAGGAAGTCGCCCTTGGCGGCCCTGCCGGCAGCGGCCTCCAGCGCCCGGTAGCGACCACGGTGGACCGACGCCACCACGGCCGCCGCGACGAGGAACAGTGCGGCTCCTGCGTACAGTCCGACCCGGCGCCGCGTCAGCCCTCCGGCACCAGCCCGCCGCCCGCCGCGACGGCGCCCAGCCACACCATCGGGGCCGCACCGGCCCGTACGATCACGCCACCACGCCGGCGTGTGCCCTCCGCGCCCCGTGTTCCGTACTCCCTTCGCACGTACGCCCCTTCGGGCGCGGAGGGTGGTCGGGCTTTCTGAAGAGCGGCTGAGAAGCGGCCCCGCGGCCGAGGGCCGCCGCCCCGGGGCGGCTACTCGGTGAACAGCCCGCGCTCCGCCGCCCGTGCGTCGAACTCCTCCAGCCGCGCCTGTGCGTCCGGCAGGTCGTCGCACATCGCCTCCAGCAGCACCCGCCCCAGGAGCATCGGCGCGCAGGCCGTGTCGAAGGCGAGGCCCGTGCCGACCGCCGCCGGGATCAGCAGGTCGCTGTGGGCGGCGACAGGAGCGAAGGCCGAGTCGGCGACCGTGACGACGGTCAGCCCGGATTCGTGCGCGTACGCCAGCGCCTCCACGACCTCCTTCGGGTGTCGCGGCAGGGCGAAGCAGAGCAGCGCGCTCGCACCCGCGCGCCGGGCGGCGTCGATACGGTCGGCGAGCATCGTGCCGCCCTCGTCGAGGAGGCGTACGTCCGGGTGGACCTTGGCCGCGAAGTACGCGAAGCCGCGGGCCTGGGACGAGGCGGCGCGCAGGCCGAGGACCGGGAGCGGGCGGGAGGCGGCGAGGATCCGGCCGGCCTGCTCGACGGGGGCCGGGTCCGCGAGCAACTCGGCGAGGTGCCGCAGGTTCTCGATCTCGGCGTGGACGGCCTGCTGGTACTCGTTGAACGTGTCCTTGTCCGCGGCAGGTTCGGCAGGCGTGATCTCGCGCAGATGGCGACGCAGCGCGGGGTAGCCGTCGAACCCGAGTGCAACGGCGAACCGGGTGACGGAGGGCTGGCTGACCCCGGCCAGCTCGGCCAGCTCGACGCTGGACAGGAACGCCACGTCGCCCGCGCGGCGCACCATGCAGTGGGCGATACGGCGCTGGGTGGGGGTGAGCCGGTGGCCCTCGAACAGCTGCTGCAGTCGTGCGGCAGGGCTGTTGTGGTTCTCGCTCATGCCGTCCCCGTCCCCCTTGTCACTCTTGCCAGTTCACCGAACGTCATCGTGCCGAAGGTGTCGAGCAGCGCGGCCGCCGACGTCACATCATCGGTCAACGGCCGGTCGGCGTGCTCGACGTCGAGCACCGCCTCGGCCAGCGCGAAGGCCCGCCCCACGGGCAGTTCCGGGTCGGGGCGCAGATCGCGCTGGCGCAGGGCCCGGACGGCGGCGACGAGTTCGCAGCCGACGACGAGCCGGTAGGGCTCGCTCACCCGCAGGGTCTGACGGGCGGCGAGCGAGGCGAAGCTGGCCTGCTCCTCGACGCCACGGGACAGTACCGCGTGGCCGAGCGAGGCGGGGGCCGAGCAGGCCCGGAGATCGCCGAGGGCGGCCCCGGCCGCGTACTCGAGGATCATCACGCCGGACGATGCGGGCTCGGAACCCGCCAGGAACGGCCGCAGGCGGGTGTAGGCGGGCTCGTTGAGGGCCGCGAGCCGGGAGGTGGAGAGCCGGGCGACCTGGGCGAGCGAGAGCCGGAAGTGGTCGAGCGCGAGGGAGAGTCCGGCGAGGTAGAAGCCGCCGTGATGGTAGGCGGCCAGGTCGTCGGGGGAGATCAGGGGGTTCTCGGCGGCGGCGTTGATCTCGACGGCGAGCGTGCGTTCCAGCGCGTCCGCCGCGTCGTGCGCTGGACCGTGTATCTGCGGGAGGCAGCGGAAGCCGTACGGGTCCTGGATCCGGCCCAGCGGTGGCGTCGGGCGCCCGGGCGCGCCGAGCAGCTCGCGCATCCGGCCTGCGACGGCGGTCGTGCCGGGGTGCGGGCGAGCGGCGTGGACCGGCTCGGCGTACGCCTCGTACGAGCCGTCGACGGCGAGGAGGGAGAGCGCGGCGACGAGTTCCGTGGCGTTGACGAGGCGGCGCAGTTCGTCGAGTGCGAGGGCGGCCTGCCCCAGCGTGAGCGCGTTGCTGCTGATCAGGGCCAGGGCGTCGTTGTTGTCGAGGGCCTGGGGGGCGGGCGCGGGCCCTGAACCCTGCCAGCGGTGCTCACCGGCGAGGGCGAGGCCCAGCTGGGCGAGCGCGGCGATGTCGCCGGTGCCGACGGAGCCGTACTCGTGGACGACGGGGTACGCGCCCGCCACCAGCGCCTCACAGAGTGCGGTGATCACGGTGGGGCGCAGTCCGGCCCCGCCCGCGAGCAGTTGGTTGGCGCGCACGGCGAGCATCGCGCGGACCTCGCGGGCGGGGAGCGGATCCCCTATGGCCCCGGCGTGGCTGCGGAGCAGCCGCAGGCCGTGGTCGGCGGCTGCCTCGGTGGGGATGTCCTCGCTCCGGTTGGCGCCGACGCCGGTGGAGCGGCCGTAGACGCGTCCGGAGGCGGCGAGCCGGCGGGCGGTGTCCCAGGAGTGCTCGGCGTGCTTCATCGCGTCGGCGTCGGGGACGGGGCGGACGGCTCCGTCGGCGAGCCGGACGATGTCGGCGACCGGGAGGCTCCGGCCGTCGAGGACGACGACGCCCGTGGGTGCGGGCACGGGCACGGGCCGGGACACGTGTGGGGGCGTGTCCATCATGTGGGACGACATCATGCGCGAACGCCTCCTTATCCGGACACCCCGTCTCGACGTGCGACCATCCGTAACCAGCGTTTCACCCCGGGGCATTGACAACTTATTCAGCTACACAGAACTCTGCATGACTATATGCAGGCCGGGCAAGGGACTCTGGTGATCAGATTCGACGCAGTGGACAAGCGCTTCCCCAACGGCACGACGGCGGTGCACAACCTCACCATGGAACTGCCGGAGGGCGGGATCACCGTCCTCGTCGGCTCCGGGCCCTCGCGCGTCTCGGCAACGCCCTCACCACCGAGGCCCTGACCGAGCTCAACCGTCAGGTCGACAAGGACAAGAAGGACCCGGAGGACGTCGCGAACGCCTGGGCCGCGGCGAACGGGCTCACCGCACAACAGGGGGGTTAGCCCCACTGACACCCCTGCCCGCGCTCCCTACCGTGGAGCGCATGGAAGCCCGCGACCATGAGCTCACGAAGGAGCTCGACGCCACCCTGCACGCCCGCCGCGAGCTGGGCACGGAGTACGAGTCCGCGCTGATCGAGTCCTTCCTGGAGAAGATCGAGCAGCGCATGGACGACACGATCGACCGCCGTGTGCGGCGCCATCTGGCCGAGCAGCAGATGGCCGCCGCCCGGGGTGGGCGCCCCGGGCGTTCCGGGGACGGCTTCGGGAGCTTCGCCGACCGGTTCGGCTTCGCGATGTTCTCGACCGTGCTCGCGATCCCGCTCTCGGCGATCGGCGCGGCGCACGCCGGCCTGGAGGGCCTGATCGTCGCCTGGGCCGGCATCGTCGGGGTGAACGCGATGCATGCGTTCCGGGACCGGATACGGCTCGACGGCCGCAGGAAGCCCGATACGGAGTGGGACGGCTGAGAGGCCCGAGGGCATCGGGGGGGCCGAAGCGCGCCGGTGCCGAAAAGCTCAGGCTGTCGCATCGGCAGGACGACGGCCCGCCGCAACGCGCGTCGGAGCGGGTGCGCCCGGGCGTACGGCTGCTGCCCGCCACCATCGGGGCAGCGGCCGCCTGCGTCGGCCCCGCGTGCCGCGGCCTCTGCCCGGATCGGGACGCGTTCGCCGCCGAGACCGCCGCTTTCCTGCGCCTGTCCGCGGGCCGCCACCCCGAGGACCGGATCGCGTGCCCCACGGTGGGCCCCGACGGCGGAGCGGCCGGCGCCGCCCGGCTCGGGCGCGGCTTCTCAAAACTGGTACGAGCGCGACACGTTGGCGCAGCACACGCTTAACACGCGTCCGGCACATTGAGGGGTGTCGGCGTCAAGGACCTCCGGAGCGGCTCCCGGACCTCCATGGACGCCCGGACGCGGGGTCGGCCCTGACCCGGCCCGCGTCCCACGCGGGGACCGCCGTCGTCCCGCCCCCCGGTTCGCCGGGGGTGCGGCGGTCCCCGCGCACGACATCCCGCGTGCTGCGGATCTCCCGCCCCGCGGCTACTTGGTCCCGGTCCTGGCCAGGAACGACAGCAGGTCCTGACGGCTCACGACACCCGTGGGCTTGCCCTCCACCAGCACGATCGCCGCGTCCGCCTGGCCGAGCACCGACATCAGGTCGCCGACCGGCTCACCGGAGCCGACCTGCGGCAGCGGCGGGCTCATGTGCTTCTCCAGCGGGTCGTTCAGCGACGCGCGCTGCGTGAACAGCGCGTCCAGCAGCTCCCGCTCCACGACCGAGCCGATGACCTCGGCGGCCATGACGTCCGGGTGTCCGGCGCCCGGCTTGACGATGGGCATCTGCGAGACGCCGTACTCGCGCAGGACGTCGATGGCCTGGCCGACCGTCTCCTCCGGGTGCATGTGCACGAGAGACGGCAGCGCGCCCTCCTTGTGCTGCAGCACCTCGCCGACCCGCGGCTCGTCGCCGGCCTGCTCCAGGAAGCCGTAGTCGTTCATCCACTCGTCGTTGAAGATCTTCGACAGATAGCCGCGACCGCTGTCCGGGAGCAGCACGACCACGACGTCGTCCGGCCCGAGCCCCTCGGCCACGCGCAGCGCGGCGACGACCGCCATGCCGCAGGAGCCGCCGACCAGCAGGCCCTCCTCCTTGGCGAGGCGGCGCGTCATCTGGAACGAGTCCTTGTCGGACACGGCGACGATCTCGTCGGTGACGTTCGGGTCGTAGGCGGTCGGCCAGAAGTCCTCACCGACGCCCTCGACGAGGTAGGGCCGGCCGGAGCCGCCGGAGTACACGGAGCCCTCGGGGTCGGCGCCGACGATGCGCACCTTGCCGCCGCTGACCTCCTTCAAGTAGCGACCGGTGCCGGAAATCGTGCCGCCGGTGCCTACACCTGCGACGAAATGGGTGATTTTCCCCTCAGTCTGTTCCCACAGTTCGGGACCGGTGGTCTCGTAATGCGAACGCGGGTTGTTGGGGTTGGAGTACTGGTCGGGCTTCCAGGCACCCGGCGTCTCACGCACGAGCCGGTCGGAGACGTTGTAGTACGAGTCAGGGTGCTCCGGGTCGACCGCCGTCGGGCAGACGACGACCTCCGCCCCGTAGGCACGCAGCACATTGATCTTGTCCGTGGACACCTTGTCCGGGCAGACGAAGATGCACTTGTAGCCCTTCTGCTGGGCCACGATGGCCAGGCCAACGCCCGTGTTGCCGCTCGTCGGCTCGACGATCGTGCCGCCCGGCTCGAGCTCGCCGCTCTGTTCGGCGGCCTCGATCATGCGCAGGGCGATGCGGTCCTTCACCGAGCCGCCGGGGTTGAAGTACTCGACCTTGGCGAGCACCGTCGCCTGAATGCCCGCGGTCACGCTGTTGAGCTTCACCAGCGGGGTATTGCCAACCAGACTGATCATCGAGTCGTGGAATTGCACCGTAAGTCTCCGGGATCTCCGTAGTGATTCCGTCAGCGTATGCCGTACCGGGGCGAGATTGGGCGACGGTCGTTACGGGGCAGTTAGCTCTTGTACGACAGCACGGCGACGCGGAGGTGGCGGGGACGGTGGCGGGGACGGTGTCGAGGGCGAGGGTGGCGCGGCGCATCGCGGCCGGCGCGGCATACGGCGGCGGCGGAATCGGCCTGCTCGGCGTGGCGGCCGTGGGTGTGGTGCTGGCCGAGGTGCAGCTGGCCAAGAGGTCCGTCGGCGGTGGTACGGCGCCGGTGCCACCCGCCCCGGACGGGCTGTACGGGACGGCGTCGTACGGCCCGGCGGACCCGCTGCGCCTCGTCCTCCTGGGTGACTCCACGGCGGTCGGCCAGGGGGTGCGGCGCGCCGGGCAGACGCCGGGTGCGCTGCTGGCGTCGGGGCTCGCCGCGGTGGCGGAGCAGCCGGTGGAGCTGCGGATCGTGGCGGAGCCGGGGGCCCAGTCGGACGACCTCGAGCGACAGGTCGGCCTGGCCCTGCTGGATCCCGGGCGGGCCCCCGACGTCTGCGTGATCATGGTCGGCGCGAACGACGTCACGCACCGGATGCCGCCGACGCAGTCGGTGCGCCATCTGTCCGCGGCGGTGCGCAGGCTGCGCACGGCGGGCGCCGAGGTGGTGGTGGGCACCTGCCCTGATCTCGGCACCATCGAGCCGGTGTACCAACCGCTGCGCTGGCTGGCCCGCCGGGTCTCACGGCAGCTCGCGGCCGCGCAGACGATCGGCGCGGTGGAGCAGGGCGGCCGTACGGTCTCGCTCGGCGATCTGCTGGGCCCGGAGTTCGCGGCGAACCCGCGCGAGATGTTCGGCGTGGACAACTACCACCCCTCCGCGGAGGGGTACGCGACGGCGGCGATGGCGGTGCTGCCGACGCTGTGCGCGGTGCTCGGCCTGTGGCCGGAGACGGACCGGCTGGACGCCGACCGCGACGAGGGGATGCTGCCGGTGGCGAAGGCGGCGGCGGAGGCGGCCTCGGAGGGCGGTACCGAGGTCACGGGCGCCCGCGCGCCCTGGGCCCTGCTCAAGCACCGCAGGCGCCGCCGGCTCCCGGCCTCGGTGGCCCCGGAGCCCGAGCCCTCGGCGGCGGAGCGGGCCGAGGTCCACGGCTCGGACTGACGGTCGGGGGCGACTCGGAGCCGCGCGTCGCCGAGGCGAAGCGGGATGGCCGCGGCGCGGGCGAGCCCCGCCGCGGGGCCGGGGCGAAGCCCGGAAACGAGTCCGGGCGGAGCCCCGGTTCCGGACGGGGCGGGGTGGGGAACGAGTACCGCACAGGCCGCACCTCCCATGCCCGGCCCACCCGCGCGGCCGGCCGCACCGGCGCCCACCGGGCCACCCGCGCCGCCACGCGCCACCCGTAAGCGAGCGCTTAGAAAAGAGGCCCTCATCACACGGTCCGTACAGTGACCCGAGCGATACGTAGGGGTAACTTCCCAGACAGTCCTCCCTGACCGCCGCACTCCCTCTGGAGCCGTGATGCCCGAAGCCGTGATCGTCTCTGCCGCCCGCTCCCCCATCGGCCGAGCCTTCAAGGGCTCGCTGAAGGACCTGCGGCCGGACGACCTGACCGCGACCATCATCCAGACCGCGCTCGCCAAGGTCCCCGAGCTCGACCCGAAGGACATCGACGACCTGATGCTCGGCTGCGGTCTGCCGGGCGGTGAGCAGGGGCACAACCTGGGCCGTATCGTCGCCGTGCAGATGGGGATGGACCACCTCCCCGGCTGCACGATCACGCGCTACTGCTCCTCCTCCCTGCAGACCTCCCGCATGGCGCTGCACGCCATCAAGGCGGGCGAGGGCGACGTCTTCGTCTCGGCCGGTGTCGAGATGGTGTCCCGCTCCGTGAAGGGCACCTCCGACGGTCTGCCCGACACCCACAACCCCCTCTTCGCCGAGGCCGAGGCCCGCACCGCCGCCGTCGCCGCGAGCGAGGGCGCGAGCTGGCACGACCCGCGCGAGGACGGCCTGGTCCCGGACGCCTACATCGCGATGGGCCAGACCGCCGAGAACCTGGCCCGCCTCAAGGGCGTCACCCGCCAGGACATGGACGAGTTCGGCGTACGGTCCCAGAACCTCGCCGAGGAGGCCATCAAGAACGGCTTCTGGGAGCGCGAGATCACTCCCGTGACGCTCCCGGACGGCACGGTCGTCAGCAAGGACGACGGCCCGCGCGCCGGCGTCACCCTTGACGGCGTCCAGGGCCTGAAGCCGGTCTTCCGCCCCGACGGCCTGGTCACCGCCGGCAACTGCTGCCCGCTCAACGACGGCGCCGCCGCCCTTGTGATCATGTCCGACACCAAGGCGCGGGAGCTGGGCCTGACCCCTCTGGCCCGGATCGTCTCCACCGGTGTCTCCGGCCTCTCCCCCGAGATCATGGGATACGGCCCGGTCGAGGCCAGCAAGCAGGCGCTGAAGCGTGCCGGGCTGACCATCGACGACATCGACCTGGCCGAGATCAACGAGGCGTTCGCGGCCCAGGTCATCCCGTCCTACCGCGACCTGGGCATCCCGCTGGACAAGCTGAACGTCAACGGCGGCGCGATCGCCGTGGGCCACCCCTTCGGCATGACCGGCGCCCGCATCACCGGCACGCTGATCAACAGCCTGCAGTTCCACGACAAGCAGTTCGGTCTGGAGACCATGTGCGTCGGCGGCGGCCAGGGCATGGCCATGGTGATCGAGCGCCTCAGCTGACACCGCGGCGGCGGCCTCCCTGCCGCCGCCTCAGGGCCGCCGACCTGCTCGATCGGGCGGTCCGGCATCCCTCCGCAAGGGCTTTCTCAATCCCCTCGCGTCCCAGCCGTGACCGAATCTCCCCCAGGATGTGACCTATCTCCTGGGGGAGATGGTTTACCCAGGTCAGACGGCTCTGGCGCTAAACATCCACCCCAAAGTCCTGTCCATTTCGTGACGTAATGCACTGACACCTGGCATCGGCTCACGACAAGCTGATGTAGTAAGTCGGGGAATCCTTTGAAACCGGGAGTATGTCAGTGAGCGCCATGTCCCTCGCCCTGCTGCTGACGACGGCCGCTGCCACGGCCGTCGGCGCCGCTGCCCTGCACGCCGCTCACGGGCTGCGCAAGCAGGTCACGGCCCTGCGTACCGAGCTGGCCGACGCCACGAGCGCCGCCACCGGCTCCTTCGCCGCAGCCGTCCCGCAGGCCCGCACCGCCCCCTGCGACGAGATACGCGCCGCCGTCGCCGAGGCCCTCGCCGAGGAGCGTGAGCGCGAGCTGGCCGAGGCGCGCGCCTTCTGGGCCGCGCAGGAGGCCCGCGACGCCGCGGACGCCCCGACGCTGCTCGGTGGCTCGGGCGGCCTCGGCGACGACCTGCCTCCGCTGTTCATACCGCGCCAGGCCGACTTCGTCGGGCTCGAGGCGATGGACCTGGAGGCCGTCGAGGCCCTCGACGAGCTCGACAGGCTCGCCGGTCTGGCCGAGGTCGCGGAGACCGCGGAGCCGCCGGCCGAGTTCGCCGACGACTCCCCCGAGCTCGCCGCCGCCCGCCGCCGGCACCCCTCGCACCCGGACTTCGTCCCGGTCCAGACACCCGTGGTCACCGACCACGAGCGGACCGTGGCCCGCCTGGAGGAGCTCGCCGAGACCGGCACCGCCCTCTCCGACGTACGGCCTGGCCCGCTGGGCACCCTCGACGTGTACGTCTTCGCCGACGGCACGACGCTCTGCATGACCCCCGGCCACCGGGAGACCGCCGAGCGGCTCGCCGAGGCGCTGCGGAACGGCGAGGCGCCGGTCCTGCTGGGCGGCTCGGGCGTGTCCGGTGCGTACGCCCTGACCTTCTCCTGCGGCTCCGGCGAGAACGTCTACATCCTCGCGGACCGCGTCATCGCCTCGCTCTAGGCGCCGTCCCTCTCGGCGCCGTCCCTCTCGGCGCCGTCCCGCCGGGCGTCTCACGCCGGCCTCGCTGCCGACTGCCGGAGCGCCGCCACAGCGACGCTCCCCTGAGGCGCCGTCCGCGCTCCAACGCGCCCCCCGCGGGGACCGTGGGACTCGGGACGCGCTACAGCAACGGCCTCAGCCGCGCCCCCGTGTCCTCCACGAACCCCACGGCCTCGCCCAGCACCTTCGGCGAGGCCGCAGCCATGCGCAGGGCTTCGGCCAAATCAGTCCCCGCCACGACCAGTTGGTCCGCGACCGCGAAGAGGCCCGCGTCGGGCATGGTCCGCGGCTCGTCCTGCGGGGTCTCGATCCGCTGGGCCCGCAGCGCCAATTCCCTGGCCAGCGCCAGCCCTTCGGCGGCCGCGCCACGCTGCAGCCGGCTCTGCGGGGCGGCCCGCAGCCGGTCGGCGATCCGCTCCACCGCGGCGGTCAGAGGTGTCGTATCCAGCACGCCGCGACCCTACGCGCCGGTGCGGGACTGTTGCCAATACGCGAACGCTCAGGCACGGTGGCGTGAAGGACCACACGCGCAAAGCGTCCGGAGGCGCCGATGTCCCAAGTCTTCTCCGAAGAGACCCACCGCAATCTGCTCTCCCGCATCCCTCATTGCACCGGTCGTGAAGTAGCCGACTGGTTGCGCACCGTAGAGGAAGGCCCCGCTCTCTTCCGCTTCGAGGAGAAGGTCAGCTGGCTCCGGGGCGAGCACAACCTCGCGTACGGACATGCGAAAGCGATCATCCATGAGTACGACCTGAGGCGGGCGGCGCGAAAGCTGCTCTAGGACGGACGTGCGTTTCCGACAACGGGAAGGGCCCGCCCGGCAGTGCCGGAACGGGCCCTTCGTCGTCAGTCCTCACCGGCACCGACGTCAGTCGTCGCCCTGCAGGATCGACAGCACACGCAGCATCTCCAGGTAGATCCACACCAGGGTCATGGTGAGGCCGAAGGCCGCCAGCCACGACTCCTCACGCGGAGCGCCGTAGGCGATGCCGTCCTCGACCTGCTTGAAGTCCAGGGCGAGGAAGCAGGCACCGAGGATGATGCCGATGACGCCGAACAGGATGCCGAGGCCACCGCTGCGGAAGCCGAGGCCGTCACCGCCGCCGAAGACGGCGAACAGCAGGTTGACCGCCATCAGCAGCACGAAGCCCATCGCGGCCGCCATCACGAAGCCGTAGAAACGGCGGGTGACGCGGATCCAGCGCATCTTGTACGCGATCAGCACACCGGCGAAGACCGCCATGGTGCCGAGCACGGCCTGCGCCACGACACCGTCCGAGATGTACGTCGAGACGGCGCTGGAGATGACACCGAGGAAGACACCCTCGAACGCGGCGTACGCCAGGATCAGCGCGGGCGAGGCCTTGCGCTTGAAGGACTGGACCATCGCCAGCACGAACGCCACCAGCGCGGCGCCGATGGCGATGCCGTAGGACTTGCCGATGTTGGCGGGGTCCACAGGCAGGAGCACCCACGACAGGACGGCCGTGAGCACGACCGTACCGAGCGTCATGGCGGTACGCGCCACGACGTCGTCGATCGTCATCACGCCGGTGCGGGCGGGAGCCTGCGGCGGCGCGCCCACCTGGGCGTCCGACGGGGCGTAAGGGTTCGTGGCGTACGGGTTGCCGGCGCCCTGGGCGTACGGGTTGGCTCCGGCGTCGGGGCTCCCGGCCTGCGGCGCGGTGTTGAAGCCCGCGTGGCCGTTGTCGCGGCTGAACCCCCGTCGCGAGAAGACCGGGTTACTGCTCCTCATCTCACTCCTTCATGGCCACCCTGCGCGGCCTTGACACAAGAGTAATGCGGGGGCAAAGAGATCGGCCTAGTGCTGAGGGAGGATCTTTCCTGGATCGTGACGGTCCGGTCACCCTGATGGCGGCCCTGCGACGCCCGGCGGCCCGGGGCGATTCCCTGACCACGGTCAGAGAATCAAAAGAGGAGCCCATCGCCCGGACGAGGCGGTCAACCGGACGGTCACGGAGTCCGTGGCCGCGCTCCACCTGCTTCCTCGGCCGCGACCGGCCGATCTGCGAGACGCGCGGCGACGAACCGGCTGCCTCGCTCCTGGAACCGCTCGCGGCGAGCCTGTCGACTGCGCCCGCACCGCCCGACGGGCTGCGCGGAGGTCGATGCCTTCACCGGCGAGCCGCACGCCCACCACCGGACCGAGAAGCGGCTCACTCCCGTACAACCGAGCACCGCGCACCGCGCACCGCGCGGTCAGCTGCCGGCGTCGCGCCACCTCGTCCCGCACCGCTTCCCGTTGGTGCTCCTCCGGGCGGTCCGTATGGTGGGACGGAGGACACCCTTCACCACGACCGGTCCACCGGACGCCGTCCGACGTCACCGTCCGCAGCCCCTCCGACGGGTTGCGCCAGGCGGCCTCCGCCACAGCACGAGGGCCCCGCGAGAAGGAGGACCGATGCCTCATACCGAGCACGCGGCCCGGCACCTCGACGGCCTGCGGGACGCCCGCTACGGCGAGATCCTGCTCATCACCCCGGACGAGGACGGGCATCTCAAGGGGGCCGTCTACAACACACTCGGCCTCAACGACTGCCCACCGGAGCAGTGGAACGCGCTCGATCCCCCTGCCCTCGCGGAGCAGTTCCAGGTCCCCCTGGTCTTCCTGAACGGGCCCCGCTTCTGGGTGGTGGACGAGATCACGGCGTTCAAGGTGGGGGAGGTCACCGAGTTCGACGGCCTGGCGGCCCGGCTGGTGGCCGAGGTCCGCATCCCCCCGGAGCAGCTCGACCCGACCGGGACCACGCCCAAGCGGCACTACGTCGACACCACGGTCGAGCGGGACACGGAATACGTCCTGTCCGCCGACAGGCCCGCCTTCGCCCTGGTCGCTCCGGGCGACCGCACGTACGTCATGCAGACGTACGCCCATCTGGTGGACGACAGCCTGACACTGGACTCCCTGTCCACGCTCGGCGAGCAACTGAGCCTCCCGCGGGGCTGGGAGTACCGGCCCTTCACCCCTGAGGACGATCTGGTGGTCCGCACGGTCGGCGGCGAGGCCCACGTGGTGCAGGACGACCTGCAGAACACGTACATGCTCCTCGCGCGCTGAGTGCGGAAGCGGCCGTCTGCCGAACACACCCGCTCCAGGCCGGAGTTGTCTTCCGCCGCGACCGGCCGACGGGTGCCGGCAACCGGCGGCCGACGCCCTGCGGCGGGCGGAAAGGCGTGCCCGGAGCCGGACTCGAACCGGCACGGCCCGAAGGCCAGCGAGGTTTAAGCTCGCCGTGTCTGCATTCCACCATCCGGGCTTGGCGCGCGGCTCTGCGTTGGCACATGAGCCTATCCGGGCAGATCCCTCGAACAGCGGAACATCGACCCGATGTTGTCTTATTTTATTGACTCCTGAGGGTGTGTCAGTCCAGGTAACCGTCGGTTTCCACATGCCCTGGACCGGCCCTCGCGGGCCCGGCCCCGTACCCGGGAATGACGGAAAGTCGCCGCCCCGCCGCCGCCCCGTCCCCGCGCCGGGGACACCGGCGGCACCCCGAGGGCATCCGGGGGACGCCGTCATACCAAAGGAGGACGGACGGGCCGCGCCGTAAGACCCGAGAGGGCCCGGGAACGGGCTCCGGGACGGACGATCCGGCGCCCGACGGGCAGCACGATGGGGTGGTCCCTGAAGAACGCTGTGACAGGAGAGTCGTCTCGTGACCACCACCCCCATCGCCCACCGCGCCACCTCGGTGGCCGCCCGCGCCATGGATCTGTCCAAGGTCTACGGACAGGGCGAGACCCAGGTGGTCGCCCTCGACCGGGTCACCGTGGACTTCCGGCAGGGCGAGTTCACCGCGATCATGGGGCCCTCGGGCTCCGGCAAGTCCACGCTGATGCACTGCGTGGCCGGTCTCGACAGCTTCAGCAGCGGCTCCGTGCGGATCGGGGAGACCGAGCTGGGTTCGCTCAAGGACAAGCAGCTGACGCAGCTGCGCCGCGACAAGATCGGATTCATCTTCCAGGCGTTCAACCTGCTGCCGACACTGACGGCACTCGAGAACATCACGCTGCCCATGGACATCGCGGGCCGCAAGCCCGACAAGCAGTGGCTGCAGCAGGTCATCGACATGGTCGGAATGTCCGGGCGGCTCAGCCACCGGCCGGCCCAGCTGTCCGGCGGTCAGCAGCAGCGCGTCGCCGTCGCCCGTGCCCTCGCCTCGCAGCCCGAGATCATCTTCGGTGACGAGCCGACCGGAAACCTGGACTCCCGCTCCGGTGCCGAGGTCCTGGGCTTCCTGCGCAACTCGGTACGGGAGCTGGGCCAGACCGTCGTCATGGTGACCCACGACCCCGTGGCGGCCTCCTACGCGGACCGCGTCATCTTCCTCGCGGACGGCCGGATCGTCGACGAGATGCTCGCCCCCACGGCGGACGGCGTACTGGACCGCATGAAGGCGTTCGACGCCAAGGGCCGCACCAGCTGAGCCCCGGTTCCCCACACGACTTCCACCTCAGGAATCACTGACACCATGTTCCGTACCGCCCTGCGCAACGTGCTCGCGCACAAGGCCAGGCTGCTGATGACCGTACTCGCCGTGATGCTCGGCGTGGCGTTCGTCTCCGGCACCCTGGTCTTCACCGACACCCTCTCCCACGCGTTCCGCAACCAGTCCGCGAAGAGCTACGACAACGTCGCCGTCGCCGTCACCTCGTACGCCGACGAGAACGACCCCAAGGCCGAACCCGGTCTCTCCCAGCAGACCCTCGACAGGCTGAGCAGGCTCGACGGCGTCGGCGCCGCGTACGGCCGCGTCGACGGCTTCGCCGGGGTCGCCGACCCCGACGGCAAGCTCATCGGCGTCGGCTGGTCCAACAAGGGCTCCAACTTCGCGCCCGGCAAGGACGGCAAGGACCCCGCCTACACGTTCACCGACGGCTCGGGCCCGCTGAAGGCCGATCAGATCGCCCTCGACGATGCCTCCGCGGCCAAGGGCGAGTACCGGGTCGGCGACCGCGTGCGGGTCGCGACCAACGGGCCGGTGCAAGAGTTCACCCTCAGCGGCATCTTCACCACCAAGGACGGCGCCGTGAACGCCGGCGGCAGCCTGGTGCTCTTCGACACCGCCGTCGCCCAGAAGCAGTACCTCAAGCCCGGCTACTACCGGGACATCAGCCTCACCGCCGCCCCCGGCGCCGACGACGCGAAGATCCTCGACGCGGTCGAGCCGCTGCTGCCGGACATCGCCGAGGCCAAGACCGGCCAGGCGATCGCGGACGAGCAGGCACGGGAGATCGAGGAGGGCCTCGGCGCCCTGAAGCAGATGCTCCTCGGCTTCGCCGCCATCGCTCTCTTCGTCGGCGTCTTCCTGATCTCCAACACCTTCACCATGCTGGTCGCCCAGCGCACCAGGGAGCTCGCCCTGATGCGCGCCGTCGGTGCGTCCCGCAAGCAGATCACCCGCTCCGTGCTGATCGAGGCCGCGGTGGTCGGCGCGGTCGCCTCGGTGATCGGCTTCGTCCTCGGCATCGGTCTGGCGATCGGGCTGCGCTCGGGCATGGCCGCCTTCGACATGAAGGTGCCGGGCGGGCCGCTGGTCCTGTCGGCGACCCCGGTGCTCGCCGCGCTCGGCGTGGGCGTGCTGATCACGATGTTCGCCGCCTGGCTGCCGGGCCGCAGGGCCGCGAAGATCCCGCCGGTGGCGGCGATGAACAGCGTCCACGCGGTGGCCACCACCAAGTCGCTGGTGCTGCGCAACTCCATCGGTGCGGTCATCACCGGGCTCGGCGCGGCCGGAATCGTGGCGGGAGCGTCCGTCGCAGGCGACGACGGCCGGATCCTCATCGGGGCGGGCGCGTTCTTCTCGCTGATCGGCGTCATCATCCTGATCCCGCTGCTGTCCCGGCCCGTCATCGCGCTGGTGCGTCCGCTGCTCGTCGGCCCCTTCGGGATCTCAGGCAAGCTGGCCGGCCAGAACGCGGTCCGCAATCCGCGCCGCACCGGCGCCACCGCATCCGCCCTGGCGATCGGGCTGACCCTGGTCACCGGTCTGTCGGTGCTCGGCGTCACGGTCGGCAGGGCCGTCGACAAGATGACCACGGACAACATCAAGGCCGACTACATGGTCTCGATGGCGAACGGCGGGGCCCTCGACCAGTCCGCACTGACGGCACTGGCGAAGGCCGAGGGCGTCACGGCGGTCTCGCCGCAGCAGGCCGCCTACTTCGAGCTCGGGGAGGACGACTTCGTGTCGGCGTCGGCGGTCACGCCGGGCGCCATCGAGCAGGTCCTGAACGTCGAGACCGTCAGCGGCAGCCTCGGCTCGCTGGCCGAGGGGCGGATCGCGGTCGCCGAGAAGACGGCGAAGGGCAAGGGCTGGAAGGTCGGCGACAGCGTCCCCGTCACCTTCAACGACGACAAAAAGGGCACCCTGACGGTCGGCGCGGTCTTCAAGGACAGTGAGTTCCTCTCGCCCGTCCTCGTCGACACGAAGGTGGTGAACCCCCACCAGGTGAAGCCGTACATCCCGCAGATCTACGTCAAGACGGACGGCGGTCAGACCCCGGCGAACGAGAAGGCGCTGATCGACGCCCTCGGCGACAACCCGGCCATCACGGTGATGGACCGGCAGGACATCCGCGACCAGTTCGGCGGCTTCATCAACATCGCGCTGAACATCATGTACGGCCTGCTCGCGATGGCCCTGATCATCGCGGTCCTCGGTGTGGTCAACACCCTCGCGATGTCGGTCTTCGAACGTCAGCACGAGATCGGCATGCTGCGCGCGATCGGTCTCGACCGGCGCCGGGTGAAGCGGATGGTCCGCCTGGAGGCCGTGGTCATCTCGGTCTTCGGAGCGGTGGTCGGCGTCGGCCTCGGCTCGTTCCTCGGCTGGGCGATCGGCGAGACCTTCAGGTCGAGCATCCCGGGCTATGCGCTGGTCCTGCCCTGGGACCGGATCGCCCTCTTCCTGGTGGTGGCCGCGCTGGTGGGCGTACTCGCCGCGATGTGGCCGGCGCGCAGCGCCGCGAGGCTGAACATGCTGAACGCGATCAAGACCGAGTAGCCGCGGTCCGACGTGGAAGGGCCGGGCTCCCCCGTGACGGGAAAGCCCGGCCCTTCCGCCTCGCTTCCGGATCAGCGGCGCTCGGGCTCACTCCAGCTGCGCGCCCGCAGAGGCATCCCTGATACGCCTCCCTCGGGTGTCTTCACCGCCAGGATCTGGTTGACCCCGATCCTGTTCCGCTCGAAGGACACGGCGGACGCGGCCATGTACAGCCGCCAGACCCGCGCCCGCCCCGGCGAGACCTGGCGCAGCGCCCGCTGCCAGCCGGACTCCAGATTGGTCACCCACGCCCGCAGCGTGCGGGCGTAGTGCTCGCGGATCGACTCGACGTCCCGGGCCTCGAAACCGGCCTCCTCCAGGATCGACAGGGTCCTGCCGAGCGGCGCCAGCTCCCCGTCCGGGAAGACGTATGCGTCGATGAAGTCGTCCACGCGGTAGGCCTCTTCGTCCGGCGCGGGGCGGCGGGCGATCTGATGGTTCAGCAGCCGGCCGCCGGGCCTCAGGAGCCCGTACAGGACGTCGGCGTACTCCCGGTAGCGCTCGGAGCCGACGTGCTCGGCCATACCGATGGACGAGATCGCGTCGTACGGCCCGTCCTTGACGTCCCGGTAGTCCTGGACGCGGAGCTCGACACAGTCGGTCAGGCCCTCCTCGGCGACGCGCTTACGGGCGTACGCGGCCTGCTCGCGCGACAGCGTGATGCCGGTGACCTGGGCGCCGTACTCCTTGGCCGCGTGGATCGCCATCGAGCCCCAGCCGCAGCCCACGTCCAGCAGCCGGTCGCCCTCCTTCAGCGCGAGCTTGCGGCAGATGAGGTCGAGCTTGTCGCGCTGGGCGTCCTCCAGTGTCCCGCCGTCCTGGTCGTCCCCGTCGCCCCAGTAGGCGCACGAGTAGACCATGGACGGGCCGAGCACCAGCTCGTAGAAGTCGTTGCCCACGTCGTAGTGGTGACTGATCGCCTGCCGGTCGCGGCCCCTGGTGTGCAGGGGGCCCTGACGCCTGCGGACCTCCTCGGCAGGCGGAGGCAGCGGCAGCCAGACCCGGGGCCCGGCCAGCTCGAGCAGCTCCTTCGCCGCGGCACGCAGCCGTGGATCGCGTACCGGATGGAAGCCGGGGCCCTCGTCGGGGCCACGGTCCCAGAGCAGCCCGGCGATCCGGTCGAGGACCTCGTACAGATCCCCGTCGACATCGATCTCCCCGGCCACCCAGCTGCGGGCGAGACCGAGTTCACCGGGCTTCCAGATCATCCGGCGCAGGGCGCGCCGGTGGCGGACGACGAGGACGGGAGCGTCGGCAGGTCCTGCTTCGCTCCCGTCCCAGGCGCGGATACGGACCGGGGGCGGCGCCCCCAGCAGGGTCTCGGCGAGAGTGGTGAGCCGCGATGCGGCATCGGCCATGGCGCACACCTCCGTGATGACGGTTTCCGGAAATGCCCAACACCACGTAAACACCGTCGGCGTTTCGATGCAGTCCCCTGAGCACGCAAATGGACGGCAAAATAGATGTCTTAACCATGTTTCTCGGCGAACGGGAACGCCGAAGGGGCCGCCCGCACCACGGATGGCGGACGGCCCCTTCGGGGACTTCGAGTACTGCGGAGTGCTACGGCCGTGCCGGCCGGGTCAGGAGGCCTTGGCCTTCTCCGGCGCGGACGTGGCCACCGCCGGGGCCGGCTTGGCGGCCTCGTAGAACTCCTCGCGCGGCGACTCCATCGCGCCGAGCGAGACGACCTCGCGCTTGAGGAACATCGCGAGCGTCCAGTCGGCGAAGACGCGGATCTTGCGGTTCCAGGTCGGCATGGCCATGCCGTGGTAGCCACGGTGCATGTACCAGGCGAGCCGGCCCTTGACCTTGATCTTGACCTTGCCCATGACGATCATCGCGACGCCCTTGTGCAGGCCGAGACCGGCGACCGCACCCTTGTTCGCGTGCTCGTAGTTCTTCTGCGGGAAGCCGCGCATCCCGGAGATGACGTTGTCGCCGAGGAGCTTGGCCTGGCGCAGCGCGTGCTGGGCGTTCGGCGGGCACCAGGCGTTCTCGACGCCGGCCTTGCGCGCCGCGAGGTCCGGCACCTGGGCGTTGTCGCCGGCGGCCCAGATGTAGTCGGTGCCCTGGACCTGGAGGGTCGCCTGGGTGTCCACGTGGCCGCGCGGGCCGAGCGGCAGGCCGTAACGGGCCAGCGCCGGGTTCGGCTTCACGCCGGCGGTCCACACGATGGTGTTGGAGTCGACCTCCAGGCCGTTCTTGAGCACCACGTGGCCGTCGACGCAGGAGTCCATGGAGGTGTTGAGGTAGATCTCGACACCCCGGCCCTCGAGGTGCGCCTTGCCGTACTTGCCGAGCTTCGGGCCGACCTCGGGAAGGATCTTGTCCGCGGCGTCGACGAGTACGAAGCGCATGTCCTCGCGCTTGATGCTCTTGTAGTACTTGACCGCATCGCGGGCCAGGTCCTCGACCTCACCGATGGTCTCCGCGCCGGCGAAGCCGCCGCCCACGAAGACGAAGGTCAGCGCCTTCCGGCGGACCTCCTCGTCGGTCGTCGAGTCGGCCTTGTCGAGCTGCTCGAGGACGTGGTTGCGCAGGCCGATGGCCTCCTCGATGCCCTTCATACCGATGCCCTGCTCGGCGAGGCCGGGGATCGGGAAGGTGCGGGAGACCGCGCCGAGCGCGATCACCAGGTGGTCGAAGGGCAGCTCGTAGGCCTCGCCGACGAGCGGCGCGACCGTGGCGACCTTGCGGTCCTGGTCGATGGTGGTGACCCGGCCGGTGAGTACCTCTGCCTTGGGCAGCACGCGTCGCAGCGGGACGACGACGTGCCGCGGCGAGATGCTGCCGGCGGCGGCTTCGGGGAGGAAGGGCTGGTACGTCATGTACGACCGCGGGTCGACGACCGTGACGGTCGCCTCCCCGTACCGCATCTTCTTCAGAATGCGACGAGCTGCGTACAGGCCTACGTACCCACCGCCTACTACGAGGATCCTGGGACGCTCCGTGGTGCTCATGCCATCGAGTATCCACCCCACCAGAGGGGGTCGCTCGTGAGCCCCTTCACAAGCACTCTCGGGCTCTCTGCTACACTCCGCCGCCCACGTGACCGAGGTCATGGCAGGGCAGGGGAACCACGCTGTGGCGGAGACCGTTGTCCAGGCCGCCTGAGCTGGCCCCATCCCATGCGCGGAAGGTGAACCACCACCCCGCTTCATGTGTACGTAACACGTCCGGCACATGCCGGACCGTGGGCCCACAGGCGGAGTTGGGCACAAAAAGAGGCCCGGAGGGCCGCCGAGGGACACTTTCGACGGCCGACCGGGCCCTTTTCCTTGTGAAGAACTTCACGAAGTTTTTCGCGGCGGGCTGCCGAGGCGGCGGTGCTAGGCGATCGACCAGGCGATTCCGTCCAGAATGTCGTGTTCGCTCACCACGACCTCGGCGATGCCGATGCGCTCCATGATCTCCAGCAGGACCAGCGCCCCGGCGCCGATCACGTCCACCCGGCCGGGGTGGATCACGGGGATCGCGGCACGCTCGTCGTGCGTGGAGGAGAGGAGTCGGCGGGTCACCTCGGCCACCTGCTCGCGGGAGATCCGGGAGTGGTGGATGGCAGTGGAGTCGTACTGCTCCAGGCCCAGCGCGATCGCGGCGACGGTCGTCACCGAGCCGGCCAGGCCGACGAGCGTCTGCGCCTCGCGGATCGGCACGGTCTCTCCCGCGAGGTCGAGCGCGGCGGCGATGTCGGCGCGCACGGCGGCGACCTCGGCGGCGGTCGGCGGATCGCTGCGGAAGTGCCGCTCGGTCAGCCGTACGCAGCCGATGTCCACGGAGCGGGCGGCCTCCACGTGGTCGTGGCCGACGACGAACTCCGTCGAGCCGCCGCCGATGTCCACGACCAGTCGCTCCTCGTGGCCGGGCAGCTCCTGGGTGGCGCCGGTGAAGGAGAACTCGGCCTCCTGGTCGCCGCTGATCACCTCGGGCTCGACGCCCAGGATGTCGAGGACGCCCCGGACGAATTCGTCCCTGTTCTCGGCGTCGCGCGAGGCGGAGGTGGCGACGAAGCGGACCCTCTCGGCGCCGTACCCCTTGATCGCCTCGGCGTACTCGCGACAGGCGGCGAAGGTGCGCTCCAGCGCCTCGGGCGCGAGGCGGCCGGTGCGGTCGACGCCCTGGCCGAGACGGACGATGGTCATCCGGCGGTCGAGCTCGGCCAGTTCGCCGGTGGCAGGGTCGGCGTCGGCGACGAGCAGGCGGATGGAGTTGGTGCCGCAGTCGACGGCGGCGACGCGGGTCATGGGGGCTCCTTGGGATTCCGAGCCCGTCCGGCGATTGAGGACAGGCACACGGGCCCACCGGACGGTACCGGGGGTCTGGGGCAGCGCCACGGGAAAGGGCGAGGGGGACTTCTCAGGCTTCGTCCGCGTCCGGCGCGACACAAGGGCCCTTCGCCCACCACTCCGGGAGCATCGCGATCGCCTCGTCGCCGAGGGGGTTCACGCCCGGTCCCGCCGCCAGCGAGTGGCCGACCAGGACGTGGAGGCACTTCACGCGGTCCGGCATGCCGCCCGCGCTCGGGAAGCCCTTCAGCTCCTCGATCGCGTCGCGCCGCGCGATGTAGTCCTCGTGCGCCGCCCGGTACGCCGCCGCCAGCTCGGGGTCGGTCCGAAGGCGCTCGGTCATCTCCTTCATGACCCCGTTCGCCTCCAGGGTGCCGATCGCGGACGCCGCCCGCGGGCAGGTCAGGTAGTACAGCGTCGGGAACGGCGTGCCGTCCTCCAGCCGCGGGGCCGTCTCGACCACGTCGGGGTTGCCGCAGGGGCAGCGGTGGGCGATCGCCCGCAGACCGCGCGGCGGCCGGCCCAGCTGGGCCTCGAACGCGGTGATGTCCGCCTCGGTGGGCGGGGTGTGCTCCGTCGTGGGAGGGGGCGTGTCCATATATATGTGTCCGTACGTCTCTTCGTTCGTTTTCGTGACTTCGCTAGCGGCCCGCGTCCGCGTGGTCGACGCCGTCCCACACGTTCGAGTACCAGGGACGGGCGGCGCCGCCCTCCTCGGCTCGGGGCTGCCGGCCGGCCCGCGGGTCGATCATGGTGTAGCCCGTCTCGCCCGGCAGGACCATGTGCAGATGCTCGCGCGCCAGACGCATGATGTACGCGTCGTCCTGCAGCCGCGCCTTCTCGTCGCGCAGCTGCTCCACGCGTGCGCGGGCGGCGGCGGCGAGCCGCTCCTGCTCGGCGATGTCGTTCCGCTGCGACACGTACTGCCGTATCGGGTACGCGAGCGCGACGATCAGCGAGCAGACCACCAGGGCGAGGAAGGCCGCCCGGCCGGTGAGCCGGGAGCGGCGGGCCTGGCGGCGGTTCTGCGAGCGGTAGACGCGGGCGGCGGTCTGCTCGCCGAGCAGCCTCAGTCGGGTCGCGGTGGAGAACCGGTCCCGGGCCATGTGCGCGCCTCCCCTTTACGTACGTACGTCCCCGCACACGGTACGGGACCGGGTGCGGGGACGTACGGAAGCAGGGGTGTCAGCCCTTGAAGCGCGGGAAGGCGCTGCGGCCCGCGTACACCGCCGCGTCGTCGAGGATCTCCTCGATGCGCAGCAGCTGGTTGTACTTGGCGACGCGCTCGGAACGGGCCGGGGCGCCGGTCTTGATCTGGCCGCAGTTGGTGGCGACGGCCAGGTCGGCGATGGTGACGTCCTCGGTCTCGCCGGAGCGGTGGGACATCATGCACTTGAAGCCGTTGCGCTGGGCCAGCTCGACGGCGTCCAGGGTCTCGGTCAGCGAACCGATCTGGTTGACCTTGACCAGCAGCGCGTTCGCGGCGCCGTCCTCGATGCCGCGGGCGAGGCGCTCCGGGTTGGTGACGAACAGGTCGTCGCCGACCAGCTGCACCTTGGCGCCGAGCTTGTCGGTGATGACCTTCCAGCCGGCCCAGTCGTCCTCGAACAGCGGGTCCTCGATCGACACGAGCGGGTACGCGGAGACGAGCTCCTCGTAGTACTCGGTCATCTCGGCGGCGGAGCGCTCCTTGCCCTCGAAGAGGTACTTGCCGTCCTTGTAGAACTCGGAGGCGGCGACGTCGAGCGCGAGGGCGATGTCCTTGCCGGGCGCGTAACCGGCCTGCTTGACGGCCTCGAGGATGAGGTCGAGGGCCTCACGGTTCGATTTCAGGTTCGGGGCGAAGCCGCCCTCGTCACCGAGACCGGTGGAGAGACCGCGCTCCTTCAGGACCTTCTTGAGGGTGTGGTAGACCTCGGTGCCCCAGCGCAGCGCCTCGGAGAAGGACTCCGCGCCGATCGGGGCGATCATGAACTCCTGGATGTCCACGTTGGAGTCGGCGTGCGAGCCGCCGTTCAGGATGTTCATCATCGGCACCGGCAGGAGGTGCGCGTTCGGCCCGCCCAGGTAGCGGAAGAGGGGGAGGTCCGCGGCCTCGGAGGCGGCGTGGGCGACGGCCAGCGAGACGCCGAGGATGGCGTTGGCACCGAGGGACGCCTTGTTGTCGGTGGCGTCCAGGTCGAACATCGCCTGGTCGATCAGGCGCTGCTCGGTGGCGTCGTACCCGACGAGCTCGGGGCCGATCTGCTCGATGACGGCGAGGACGGCCTTCTCCACGCCCTTGCCCTGGTAGCGGTTCTGGTCTCCGTCACGGAGCTCAATGGCCTCGAACGCACCGGTGGAGGCGCCGGAGGGCACGGCAGCACGACCGGTGCTGCCGTCGTCGAGGCCGACCTCGACCTCGACCGTGGGGTTGCCTCGGGAGTCCAGGATTTCCCGGGCTACGACGACGTCGATGGACGGCACGAGCATCTCCTTCTGGGATGTGACGCTAAATGTGACGCATGTGGTGCAGGGTCGCTTCGGCCTTGCGACATGAGCCTATCCGGCCCCGGGGCAGCGGCCGGCCGCTGCCCGCCCCGTGGGACGAAAAAGGGAATGAAACAGACAGAAACCCCGGCCTGGCGGCACCTCCCTTGCCCACAGGGCTACGGGGAACCTACGGGGGAAGGTGCGCCGGGCCGGGGTGGCTGGGGGCGGGGGTGCGTGCGTCCGGTGGTCCACCGGGTCCACCGGGGTACGGGAGCGTGGGGACTACGGGCGTCCCGGGAGTCCGGGTCGGGGAGCCCCGGAGCCGGGATCGGTCCCGGAGCCGGGTCGTCAGCTCAGGTGGAGCTTCTGGCCGGGGTGAATGACGTCCGCGTCGTCGATGACGTCCTTGTTCAGGTCGAACAGCTTCTTCCAGCCGCCCTTGACGTTCTCGGCCCCGGCGATCCCGCTGAGTGTGTCGCCGGCCTTGACCGTGTACTCGCCGTCGCCCTTCTTGACCGGGGCGGCCGCGCGAGCGGAGCGCGTGGTCGGGGCCTCGGAGCGCTTCGGCGCCGGGGCGGGGGTCTCGGACTTGGGCGCGGCGGGCTTCGGGGCGGCCTCGGCGGCGCCACCGGTGTACGCGGCGTTGGACAGGCCCACGCCGCAGTGCGGCCACGCGCCCTTGCCCTGGCCGGCGAGGACCTTCTCGGCGACCGCGATCTGCTGGGACTTCGAGGCCTGGTCGGCGGAGGCGGCATACGCCGTGCCGCCGTACGCGGCCCAGGTGGAGGCCGAGAACTGCAGACCGCCGTAGTAGCCGTTGCCCGTGTTGATGGACCAGTTGCCGCCGGACTCGCACTGGGCGACCGCGTCCCACTCGGAGGCGGTGGCGGCGGACGCCGTACCGGTCACGACGAGCGGCGCGGCTATCGCGGCACCCGTGACACCGGCGAGCGTTACGAGGCGGATCGCCTTGGACGGGCGGCGGTGCGTGCCCTTGCCGGAAAGCAGCATGGAGTTTCCCCTCACCGACGCCTACGAGGTGAGCTGTCGGGTTCGGGCCAAGTGAGTTGCCCGGCCACGCGCGACCATTGCGCGCGGCTTCACCCCGAGCCGTGACCGTCCCTCATGGGGCGGACGCGGCACCTACCTTGGGTCCCCCGCTCCTGCCTACGGCGCTTGACGCGACGACTGTTCCCTTCGACCGACGGCAGGATTCGGCGTGACGGTCGACGGGGCCCGCGGTGGCGAGCGGTTCAGACCGTAAACGCACTTCTCCCCGATGTTCAAAGTCGAACATCGGGGAGAAATCGCCCTTACCCACCCTGGACAGATGTCCGTTTTCGCAGGTGAGAAGCGGGATGACCGGACTTGGCAGCCACAGCACGCCAGTTGACCGGAAGAGACTCATGTCTCACTTGCACAGAAGTGGACATAAGCACCCTAACTACTTCTTCAACTGCTTCTCCTTCAGGCCCAGATCGAGACTCTGGCCAGGGAGGATGAGGTCCGGGTCGGAGCCGACGGTCTCCTGGTTCGCCTCGTACAGAGCGGGCCAGCCGCCGGGCACCTCGTTCGCGTCCGCGATCGCCCACAGGTTGTCGCCGGGGCGGACGGTGTACCCATCTGCCGCAGCAGCGCCGTCTCGTGCCGATGCGTCATCCCGTGAGGCATGTCGACCGGATTCCCGGTCATTGCCCGAATTGCCCGCCTCGCGCTCCTCGGCGGCGGAACCGCGGTGCTTGCCGGAGCCGCTCTCGGCGCCCTCGGTCACGTCCTGGGTGGACGCCGTCGACTCGGGGGTGGCGGACGTCTCGGTGGACGCCCCGCCCGAGGGCTTCCCGGAGGACTGCCCGGACCGGCTGGGCGCAGACGAGGCCGGGGCGGAGGGCGGGGTCGAGGCGTCGGCCCCGTCGCCGAACGACGGAGGGTCCACCTCCTCGTCCGCCGAGCCCGTCGAGTCGCCCTTGGTGTTCACGCCGGGCGTCAGCCCGGGGTCGACCTTTGCCTTGCCGCCGTCGATCGCGAGGCCGGTGATCACGGCGCAGCTCGCCCATGCCGACGGGCCCTGGGCGGCGAGCACCTTCTCGGCGACCGCGATCTGCTGCGAACGGCTGGCGAGGTCGGCGCGCGGCGCGTACGCCGTGCCACCGAACTCCTCCCACGTGTCCTGGGAGAGCTGCAGTCCGCCGTAGTAGCCGTTGCCGAGATCGGCGCTCCACATGCCACCGCTCTCGCAGTCCGCGACGCGGTCCCAGGTGGTGGCGTCGGCGGCGGTGGCGGAGCCCGCGCCCAGCAGCGGGATGGCGATGGCCGAGCCGGTCACTCCTGCGGCGACGACGAGGGCGGGAGCCTGGCGGGGGCGGCGGTGTCGACCGTTCCCGGAGAGCATGCGCGTGACCTTCCGTGTGACTGCAGGGGACCCGTGAGCCCCCAGGGGACCGAGGAGTCCCGCGTTGACGGTGAACGTAGCCGCATTCGAACGTCAGTCACAAGTCGATGCAGCGGAGATCACGTGAAAGTCACAGAGTTGATGATCTGTCAGCTCGTTTGAGAAGTGAACCGAACGGGCAGAGTGCGCAATCCACGCATGATGAGCCCCCCACGCCACCGCAATTCGGACGGATCGACCGCAAGTTGCAAGTCGGGCAGACGGGTCAGCAGCGTCGCCAGCGCGGTCTGCCCCTCCAGGCGGGCGAGCGGCGCACCGAGGCAGTAGTGGATGCCGTGCCCGTACCCGAGGTGCTGGTTGTCCCGGCGCGCAAGGTCGAGGACGTCAGGGCCCGGGAACCGGTCCGGGTCGCGGTCCGCCGCCGCGAGGACGACGAGGACCGGGTCGCCGACGCCGATGTCCTGCCCGCCCAGGGTCAGCGGCTCGGTGGCGAACCGCCATGTGGCCAGCTCCACGGGACCGTCGAAGCGCAGGAGCTCCTCGACGCCGGTCTCGAGGAGCGTGGAGTCGCCGGCGGCGAGGGACGCCTGGAGCCGCGCCCGCTGCTCCGGGTGCCGCAGCAGCGCGTACACACCGTTCCCGATGAGATTGACCGTGGTCTCGAAGCCGGCGAAGAGCAGGATGAAGGCCATGGCGGCGGCCTCGTTCTCGGTGAGGTGCTCGCCGTGGTCGGAGGCCTTGATGAGCCCGGAGATCAGGTCGTCGCCCGGCGCTTCCCGCTTCCGGTGGATCAGCTCGGCCAGATAGCCGCGCATCTTCTTCACCGACCGTGCGACCCCGCCGCGCGGCCCGCCGCCGTGCCGGATCATCATCCCCGCCCAGTCCCGGAAGTCGTCCTGGTCCTCCGGCGGGACGCCGAGCATGTCGCAGATCGCGTAGATGGGCAGCGGGAACGCGAACTCGTGGATGAGGTCGGCCTCTCCCTGGGCCGCGCCGTCCTGTTTCGCGACGATCGTGTCGATCAGCCGGCCCGTCAGCTCCTGTACGCGCGGCGCGAATTCGGCGACCCGGCGCGGCGTGAAGGCCTTCGACACCAGCCGGCGGAGCCGGGTGTGGTCGGGCGGGTCGATGTTCAGCAGATGCGTCATCAGCTCCGCCTTGCGCTCGCCCGGGATGCCCGTCTTGCCCTTCGCGTGCGCCGGCTCGTCGTGATGCGCGGGATTCTTGCTGAGCCGCTGGTCCGCGAGCGCCTGCCGGGCATCGCCGTACCGGGTCACCAGCCAGGCCTCGACCCCGCTGGGCAGCCGGGTCCTGTGCACGGGCGCGTGCTCGCGCAGCCAGGCGTAGGCGGGGTAGGGATCGGTGGCGAACTCCCAGGTGAAGAGTTCGGGAGGTTCGGGTGCGGCGTCGTTCACCCCTCGACGTTAGCCCGGTCCTCGGCGGCCCGGATCGCGTCGCGGTACGCACGTGCCGCAGCCCGCAGCGCGGCCTCCGGGTCGTGCCCGTCGGCCTCGGCCCGAACGGCCATGGCGAGCAGCTCGTACCCGATGCCGCGGTCGCCGCGGTCGCCGTCGCCGGTCGGCAGCTCCACATCGAGCCCGGCCGTCCGGACGCGGCTCGCCAGCTTCGCGGACAGGGCGAGGCCGGGCTGGCCGAGCGGGACGCCGTCGGTCACCGACTCGCGCTGCTTCTCGACAGCCTTCGTGCGCAGCCAGTGGGCCTTGACGTCCTCGGGGCTCTCGGCGTCCGCGTCGCCGAATACGTGCGGGTGGCGGTGGATGAGCTTGTCGACGATCGTCCCGGCCACGTCGTCGATCGAGAACGGCTCGTCCGCATCCTCCTGCGCGATGCGCGCGTGGAAGACGACCTGCAGCAGCACGTCGCCGAGCTCCTCCCGCAGCTCGTCGCGGTCGCCGTCCTCGATGGCCTCGACGAGTTCGTACGCCTCCTCGATGCCGTACTTCGCCAGGCCCTTGTGGGTCTGCTGCGAGGACCATGGGCACTCACGGCGGATCCGGTCCATGACCTGGACGAGATCGAGCAGACGAGCGCCGGGCAGGTCGTACGAGCCGGGCAGCAGCTCCAGGTCGGGCATCTGGACCCGGCCGGAGCCCGCCATGCGGGAGAGGCCGTCGGTGAGGGCCTGATCGCCCTCACCGGCCGCGACAACCACGACGGTCCGGCCTCCCGCGCACGCGTCGACGAGCTCCTGGGCGGAGGGCGCGGCGATCTCCACGCCGACCCCCGCCTCCCTCAGATACGGCAGCTGCGGATGGCCGCCGTCCGCACACAGCACCCGGTCGGCTGCGTGCAGCGTCTGCCACGCGGGCCAGGACAGCAGTCCGGGCGCGACGCGGTGGCTGGCGGTGATCAGGACGATACGGCCGGGCTCGACGGGGGCTTCAGCGTTCACGTCTCGACCTTACGTCGCTCCGCTCCCAGGCCGGTCCGGGCCCCTCTTCGAGGAGAGGGCGGCCGGCTTCGAGAAGAGGGTGACCGGCCGTTCCTGGCGTTCTCCGTCGACGATGACGTCGACGAACTCGTTGTAGAAGGCGACCAGGCCCTTGACGGCATGGACGGCCGGCAGCGGATCGGGATAACTCCAGGCGATGTCGGGCCGTACATCACCGCCGCCCGCCCACGACCAGTACTCGGTCGCCACGCCCTTGTAGGGGCAGCGGGTGTGCGTGCCGGTCGCGGTGAACAGATCGAGACGGACGTCCTCGCGCGCGAAGTAGTAGCGGACCGGCAGCCCCGTCTCGAAGAGCAGTACCGGTCGTCGGGTGTCCGCGACGACCGTGCCCTCGATCTCGACCTGAACATGGCGCGTGCTGGGCAGGGCGTCCACCCGCTTGTGCGGGTCACGGGGGTGTACGAAGATCTCCTCCTCCTCTTCGTACCAGTGGTCCAGCACCTCGCGCCCGAACCACTCGAAGCCGATGTGACCGGCCAGCTCCTCGCCGGGGTACGTCCAGGCCGCGGCCCGGACGACCTGGTCGCCGACGACGAGGTCGTAGAAGACGGTCGCTCCCGCGTGCCGCCTGGCCGAGGCGGGCCGTTCGGTCCTGCGCAGCAGGTCGGTCCGCACGTCCTCGGCCGGGAAGGCGTACAGCGGCACGGGGCGGCCCGGCTCCCAGACCAGAAGCGGCCGGCGGCTGTCGACGACGGTGACGCCGTCCCTGGTCCCGCGGACCCAGCGTTCGCAGGGCTCCCAGACCACGTGATCGGCCGGATCGGGCCGGCGGCGGACGACGACGGGTACGGCTTCCGGCTTCCCTCGTGGTGCGGTCATGAGCGTCTCCTCCTGCCGGCACCGTGGCCGCGGGGCGCGGCCGGAGCGGGACGGGGATCAGGAGCCGCCCGCAGTCCGGCTCGCTAGGCCCCGGCCTGGACGGCTTCCGGCTCCTTGGTGATCTGGGTGATCCACGGGGCCTTGTACTCGCCGAGCTGGATCTTCGCGTCGTCCCAGGCGCCGTAGCGCGGGCTCACCTCGATGTCCAGGGCCTTCGACGCGGCGGTGAGCGCCTCGCCGACCTTCTGCTGGCCCTGCGGAGTGCCCAGGTCGGCGCCGAGCGCCTGGGCCAGCTTCGTCAGCAGGACCTCCTCGCGGACGGCCTCGTCGATCTGCCCGGGCGCGACCCCGCGCTGCTGAAGCAGCATCGCCTCGAGCTGGTCCTCGCCCCCGGACTGCTGGACGGCCGCGGCGCGCGCGTCCTGGAGCTCCTTGCGCGAGACGGTGACCCCGGCGTTGTCCGCGGCCGTCTCCAGAACCCGGTCCAGGATCAGGGCGTGCAGCTTGGCCCGGGTCAGCTGCCCGGTGTTCTTGATCATCTGCGCGGCGTCCGGGGATTCCTCCTGGGCCGCCCGTACGTCCTTCACCTGCGACTGGAGCGCGGCCACCTCGATCCGCTCCCCGCCGACCACGGCCGCGGCGCCTGGCCGCGCCTCGCTGCCGCAGGCGGCCAGCAGGGGGGCCGCTGCGACGAGCGCGGCGGACAGGGCGAGCGCAGTGCGACGGCGGCGGTGCAAGGGGGCCTCCCGGCGTGCGGTGGTTTGTGCGAACAGTAGGTGCGGCGCGCAGCGCCTCGTTGAGGGGTGATGGTCGGGCGACGGGCGGGATCACAAAGACCTGCGGTGATCGATGGTAGGCAGTCGGCGTGGCGCAGGCCACTACTTCGTGCCACTGATTCGGCCGGCGATCCGGGAGGGCGTGGGGGTGTGCGTCACGGTCCGGACCTGGCAGTCCGCGACGGCCCGTGGACACAGGCGGGCCCGACACGCCTGATCGCCGCATGCGCCCCTGAGGGGTGCGCGGGTCAGCCGACCGGCGCACGCTCCGGGCCCGGACCGCGGGCCGGCTCCGGCCGGAGCATGATCATGCGGGAGACCGCGAACGTGATCGGGATCGCCGCCGCGGCCGCGACGAGCGGCGACCAGCGATCGCTGTAGCCGCCGATGTCGACCAGCAGGTAGACGCCACCGGTGGTGATCACGAAATTGGCCGCGTTGGTGAGCGGGAAGAGGAGGAACTTCCGCCACGTCGGGCGGGTGCGATAGGTGAAGTACGAGTTCAGGAAGAACGAGCCCGTCATGCTGAGCGCGAACGCGAGGGTGTGTGCGGCGATGTACGGCAGCCAGGTCAGCAGGAGCAGGTAACAGCCGTAGTACGTACCCGTGTTGACGACGCCTACCAGGGCGAAGCGGAACATCTGCCACCGAACCCTCATCGCCGGACGAGCTCCCCCTGCTCTTCTCCCTGGCCGGCCCTGCTCCGCTGCTGCCTCGGCAGGCCGGCGTTGGTCGCCGCCACCAGATAGTGCGGGCGGCGCTTCACCTCGTAGTAGATACGGCCGACGTACTCACCGACCACGCCCAGCATCACCATCTGGACGCCGGCGAGCGCGACCACCGTCACCAGAAGGGTGACATAGCCGGGTGAGTCCACGCCGTTGACCAGCGCGGCGCCGACGATCCAGGTCGCGTACGCCATCGCGACCGAGAGCAGCAGAAGGCCGAGGTAGACGGCCGCCCGCAGGGGCTTGTTGTTGAAGGAGAGCAGCCCGTCGAGGCCGTAATTGAGCAGCTTGCCGAAGCTCCACTTGGAGCGGCCCTGCTCACGCACCGCATTCTCGTACTCGAAGGTCGTGGTGCTGAATCCCACCCAGGCGAAGAGACCCTTGGAGAACCGGTTGTACTCGCTGAGTCCGAGGATCGCGTCGACCGTGCGGCGCGAAAGCAGCCGGAAGTCACCGACACCGTCGACGAGTTCCACGTCCACGAGCCGGTTGATCAGCCAGTAGTAGGCGCGCGCCGTGACGGTGCGGGTGACCCGGTCGCCCTTGCGCGTGCGGCGGGCGATGACCTGGTCGAATCCCTCCTCGTGGAGGCGGAGCATGCGGTGCACCAGCTCGGGCGGGTGCTGGAGATCGGCGTCCATGATGACCACCGCGTCGCCGCAGGCGTGCTGGAGTCCGGCCAGCATCGCGGCCTCCTTGCCGAAGTTCCGGCTGAAGGAGACGTAGCGGGTACGGGAGTCGGCCGAGGCGATCTCCTCGAGGAGAGCGAGCGTTCGGTCGCGACTTCCGTCGTCCACATAGACCAGTTCGAATTCATGGTCGAGGGACGCGAGTTCTTTGGTCACGTGTTCATGGAAGCGGTTGATGATCTCCTCTTCGTTGAAACAGGGGACCACAATCGAGATCAGCACGGAAAGACCTTAGGCGACGTCATATGTCCGTTGCGGATTCCGCACATGGCGGACAGACGACCATTACGTGAACTGGCCCCGCACGGACCGAATTCACGCCCCGTCCTGGCATATACGAAGAATCATGGCGACCTTGGACCTCGCGCGGATCACCGTTGCCCGCCGCCGCGCGAACGCAAACCCCGGGCGGGCATCCGCTCGTCGGGCAGCCTCCGTGAGCACGTCCGCCGTGGCCGCGCTCCTCACGGCGGTGGCCGTGTGCGTGGGTGACGCCGTCGCCCGCAGCTTCCCCTTAGGCCCGAGGACCCGCAGCGTCAACGACCTGGGGAATCAGTTCGTCCCGTTCCATGCCCATCTGTGGGACCTGCTGCACGGCCGGGCCCGCGGCGGGGTGCTGCTCAACTGGCAGTCCGGGTACGGCACCAGTTTCCTTCCCGACCTCGGGACCTATCTGACCAGCCCTCTGTCCGTGCTCGTCGGGCTCTTCCCTCGCGAGGACATCGACCTCGCGGTGTACGTGATCACCGTGCTGAAGATGGCGGCGGCCGGGGCCGCCATGGCCTGGTTGCTGCTGACCCTGCACCGCGGCGCGGGCCTCCGGTGGATGGCCGCGGTGCTCGCAGCCTCGTACGCGCTCTGCGGCTGGTCCGTCATCGAGGCGACGTACAACACGATGTGGCTCGACGGGCTGATCGCCTTCCCGCTGCTCTGCCTGGTCGGCGAGTGGGTCCGGCGCGGGCGGCGGCCCGTCCTCGGCCCGGTCGTCGTCGCGGTGGCGTGGACCGCGAACTTCTACACCGCGTACATGGCGACGCTCGGCGCCGCACTGGTGGTGGTCCTCCGGCTGCTCCTGGACGAGGAGACGGGGGTGCGGGACCGGTTCCGGGTGCTGGTCAGGGCCGCCGCGACCGCACTGCTCGGGATCGCGCTCGCCGCGCCCGTACTGCTGCCCGTCTTCCTCGGCTCGAAGCACGCCTACCCGGGCATGACCTCGGAGTTCCGGCCCGCGGGGTGGGCTGACGTGCTCGCCCGTACGCTTCCGGCGACGTACAGCTTCGCCACCCCGGCCCTGTTCCTCGGCACGGGCGCACTGCTGCTCGCGTGTGCGCTGCTCTTCCACCGGGGCGTGCCGCGGCGTGAGCGCCGGTGGTGGACGGCGCTCACGGTGCTGGTCGCCGTGTCGTTCCAGTGGGAGCCGACCCATCTGGCCTGGCATGTCTTCGCCACACCCAACGGCAGCCCGTACCGGCAGACGTTCGTGCTCGCCGGAATCCTGGTGATCGCGGCCTGGATGTGCGTCGCACACGCGTGGCCGGGAGGGCGGGCGCTGCTCGCCGGCACGGGAGTCCTGGCGGTGATCGCGCTGGGCGCGGCGACCAGCGACCTCGTCACCGGGTGGTCGTTCCCGCTGTTCCTGGCCGGTCTCGCCGCGGCGGGCGGCGGGCTGGTGCTGGCGAGGCGCTCCCCGCGGCAGCGGCAACGGTACGTCGTCGTGGCCGCTGTGCTGCTGTCCGGCGCCCTGGTCGCGCAGGCGGCCGCGACCACCGCGTACACGGACCGCCGGCGGCTCGCGCGGCTCGACGACTATCCGGCCTGGGGCGCGGACCACCGCGCCCGGGCCGCCGCTGTCGCGGAGGCCGACGGCTGGCCCCGCTACCGGACCGACCCGGGGCACGAGCAGTTCACCGGCAACGACCCGATGCTGGTGGGCGGCGAGGGCGGCGGCTACTACAGCAGCCACACGCCCGACGTGCTCACCCGCACCATGTCGGCCCTGGGCGCCGGGTGGACCTCACGGGGCCGCAATGTGCAGAGCCTGGACAACCCGGTCACGGACGCGATCTTCTCCGTGGGCGCACGGGTCCGCTCGGCGGCAACGGGAGCGGCTCCCCGGGTGGTGCGCACGGCCGAGGTACTGCCGCTCGTGACCGTACGTCCACGGGGACCCGAACTCCGCTTCGGCGACTCGCCCTTCCGCAACCAGGAGCTGCTGCTCGGCTCCCGGGTGTACGGCGAACCCGTGGACGGTGTCTGCCCCGCTGGCACCGATGTCTTCCTCTGGGCGCCCGACCATGCGGGGACGGCCCGCCTCGGCGACGGCGAGCCTGTGAGACTGATCGGCCGGCCGCCCAAGCGGCGTGCGCCGATGACCCTGCTCGGCACGTCGGACGGGCCCGCCTCGAGGATCACGTTCACCGGCAGGGCTCCCTCCGCCTGGAGCGCGGGCTGCCTCGACCGCGGCAAGCTCGCCGCGGCGGTCGCCAGGCTCCGGTCCACGGCCGCGGTCTCCGTGGACGTCCGCGACAACGGCGTACGGGCCGAGCTGCCCCCGGGCTCCACCGGTACGGCCGTGCTCGCCGCCCCGCGCATCGCGGGCTGGAGCTGCAACGGATCACCGGCCGGCAGGCACCTGGGGCTGGTCGCCGTGCCGCTCGACGGGAGGACCACGGTCGTCGACTGCTCGTTCCGGCCGCCGGGGCTGCGCGCGGGCACGGCGGTCGGCGGGGCTGCACTGCTCGTGCTGGTGCTGGTGGGTGTCCTGCCCGCGGCACGCCGACGGGCACGGGGGACGGTTCGAGCATGTGAGCGTCAGCGTACGGCTACCAAGACTTCACCCGCACAGCACCCGCTGGTGGCCCCCTGAGCACGAAGCGCGGCGTACGCTCCCGGCCATGCCCTCCCTCCTGAGCAACCGGCTGACCAAGCGGGTCCTGCGTCCCGCGTTCACGCTGGTCGAGCAGCGCCTGGAGCGTGCCACCAACGCCCTCCAGGCCGATGTCGACGCCCTCCACCACGAGGTGGCCGACCTGCGACGTCAGAGCTACGGACTCGGGCTGCTGCTCGACCACGCCGGGCGGGACGCACACCGGATGCCCACGTCCACGCAGCTGGACATGCTGGTGCGCGAAGTGAGCACGGTGACGGGGGCGACCGACGATCACGCCCGGCGCGACCTGACGATCGCGTACCGCACGGTGGTGGCGCTGGAGGCGCTGGGCGTGGGCCGGATCGCGGGCTCCACCTCCGATGTGTGCGGCAAGTTGGCGACCGTTCCGCTCATGCCGCCGCCGAACGAGGACGTGCTGGAGATCGGCACCCGGCACGGGCTGTTCGCGACCGCGCTGCTGCGCATGCTCCACCGCGCGGGCGCCGAGCCGCGGCTGACGATCGTCGACCCGCTCACGGGTGCCGACCCGCTGACGGGCGTCGACCCGTTGGTGCGCGAGGACGTCGTACGCGCCAACCTGGCGCTGTGCGGCAGCCGCTCGGGCGCCCAGGCGCGCATCCGGCAGGGCGCCTCCGGCGACCCGGACGTCCGCGGCGCCGTCTCCGACCGCCGCTACGGGGTGGTCGTCATCGCCGGTGACCCCTCCGTGCAAGGAGTCCTCGCCGACCTGGAGTGGGCCGAGGAGCTCTCCGCCGAGGGCGCGGTCGTCGTCCTCGACGGCCACGGCGACGACGCCCGCCCGGGTGTGGCCGAGGCCCTGGCGAAGCACCTCGCGAACGGCACCCGGCTCACGCTCGCCGGGCAGGTCGCGCGCACGGCGTTCCTCCGCGCGGGCTGAGACAGGCCGCTCGGATCAGCCGGCTGCCCCGTGCGGGCAGCCCGCTCCCGTGTGGGTCACCCGGCGCCGTCCCGTCAGCCGGGCCGGAACTGACGCTGGCGGTCCAGTGCGCGCCGGAGTTCGACCGCGTGCGGGTGGCCCGGGCCGTACAGCCGCTCCATGTCGTGGAGCAGGCTCTGGAGTTGCTGGTGGCCGGCCGCGTGGTCGCCCATCGCGAGGAGCAGATGGCCGATGCGGTGACGGATGTCGAAGGCACGGGACGGGTCGGCGACGCCGGGCGCGTGGTGGTTCTCGTAGTACGGCAGCACCGCGCGGTACTCGGCGAGCGCGGCGGCCGGCTCGCCCAACTGCTCCAGGCACAGCGCCGCGTCGTAGCGGAACTGCAGCGTCTGCGGATCGCCCACCCCCGCCTCGGCCGCCCGGTCGTCCGCCAGTCGGCGCAGCTCGGGCAGGGCGCGGCGGTACTGCCCGTCGTCCATCAGCGTCGTCGCGTACTGCTTGCGCAGGATCCTGACGACCGGTGAGTGCTCGCCGTGCTCGGCTGCCGCGGCCGGAAGGATGCCGCCGAGTATGTCCACGGCCCTGGTGATGCTGCCCTCGCCGAGGAGGCGCTTGACCTCGTCGACGGCCCCGGCGACATCCGGGCGCTCCACCACGACGGTCGCGGGGGCCTGACGCGGAACCGGCGCGGGCGCGCCCACCCGATCCGGCCAGGGGGCGTGCGGGCGCAGAAAGGGGCGGGTCGGGTCGAGCGGGCCGGTCGGCGTGCCACGGCTCGGCAGCAGCGGAGCCAGGTGCTCGTACACCTCCTGCGCTCCGGCCGGGCGGTGCTGCGGGTCCTTGGCCAGGAGCCGCAGCACGAGCGCCTCCAGTTGCTCGGGCACCTCGGGCCGCACCTGACGCACGGGGAGCGGCGGTTCGTAGAGGTGACGGTGAAGCACCCCGAGCGCGGTGGAGCCCGCGAACGGCACGTTCCCGCTCAGCAGTTCGTGCAGCAGCACCCCGAGCGCGTACAGATCGGTGTACGGGCCGACGGCCCCGCCCATCGCCTGCTCGGGTGCCATGTACGCGGGGCTGCCGATCGGGGAGCCGGTGTGCGTGAGCCGGGTGGTGTCGGTGTCGAGCACGGAGGCGACGCCGAGGTCGAGGACGGTGACCGTGCCGTCGGGCTTCACCATCACGTTCCGCGGCTTGAGGTCGCGGTGGACGATCGGCACGGCGTGCACGGCGCCGAGCACCGCACACAGCTGCGCGGCGATCGAGACGGCCCACTGCCAGGGGTACGGGTCGTGCTCGGCCAGATGGTCGGCGAGGTCCGCGCCCTCGACGTACTGCATGACGAGGAACAGGTCGTCGCCGTCACTGCCCGCGTCGTGGACGGTGACCAGACCGGGGTGCACGACCTGGGCGGTGACCCGGCACTCGCGGACGAAGCGGCGGCGCATCTCGTCGGCCGCGGTCGCGGCCGCCATGAGGTCGGGGCGGAGCAGCTTCACGGCGACCCGGCGGTCGAGCCGCTGGTCGTAGCCGGTCCACACCTGGCCCATGCCACCCTGGCCGATGACCGTGGAGAGTTCGTAACGGCCGGCGATGACCCGTCCGTTCACCGACCGCCCTCCCGCTGGTCCTTGCTCTTGCGGAGGATGTCGCTCAGCTCGTCGAGCTCGGCGCGGACCTGGTCGATGCGGGGGTGGTGCTGCTGCTGCGGTTCGGCGGCGGCCGGGGGCTGGTGGGCGGGCGGCGTGTACTGCTGCGGGACGGGGGGCTGAACCCGCTGCTGCGCGTACGGGTTGGGTACGGGCGGCTGCGCGACCGGCGGATAGCCGTAGCCGGTGACCTGGTGCAGCCGCGGAGCGACCCGCTCGTAGTGCCGGCTCTCCGCGGTCACGTAGTAGGCGATGACCCCGACCATGACGACGGTGACCCAGCCGAGGAAGGTGAGGGCGGTCGCGTCGCTCAGCTCGTCCTCGTCCTCCGGGACGGCGATGCCCAGGAAGACCATGATGCCGATGCTGGACAGGAGCGTGGTGACGAGCAGTGCCCAGTCCAGCGCCTTGCGGGTCAGGATGGCGAGCCGCAACATGGGCGTCCACGCGAGGAAGCTGCAACTCAGCACCGTCAGCGCGATGAAGACCACACGCAGCGCGATCAGCGTGCCGTCGGCGGGGCGCCCTGGCTGTGGTGGCGCATAGCCGTGGCCGTGCATGCGTGCTCCTGAGAGGTGAACTGCCCTTGACGGGATCGGACGAGGTTTCGAGCGTATACACCGACACCGACACCCCGCTCCGGGTTGCGCCGAACCGTTGTCGAACCGATCACGCCTCGACAGTGCCCTCCGTCAACCCGTCGTACAGCCCCTGCGCCAGCTGTTCGCCGAGCCGGCCCGCGAGCCGCAGCGCGTCCTCGAAGGCGGCGAGCGCCCTGAACCGCTCCCCGTACCGCTGCTGCTCGGCCAGGGGCAGCCGGGGCAGCTGAAGCCTGCGGACGTCGAGCCGGGTCGCGGTGGAGGCGTAGCTGCTGGCCTGGCGGTTGTTCGCGGTACTGCGCAGGAAGCCGACGAGGAACCAGGGATCGAGCGCGGCCGGGTCGGGGCGCAGCAGCTGGAGATTGCGGCCGAGTGCGGCGCCCGCCGTTGCCTCGTCGACGACGCGTGCGGCCGAACCGCCGCCGAGGACGGAGACGACGACGTCGCCGGCCTGGACGAGGACGGGCTCGACGTGGTCCTCGCCGGGGCCGGGAGTGTCCGGGAGAGCTCCGGACGGGGCGGTGCCCGTGAGGACGTCCTGCTCGGTGAGGACCGGCGCGGAGCCCGTTCCCGCGCCGCCTGCGCGCAGCTCCAGGGCTCCGGCGCGGACGAGTTCGCCCACGCTGGTGCCGGTCCAGCGGGCGAGGGCGGGCGCGACGGGCTCGGCGGGCGGCGGCGTCAGGTCCCCGGTCAGGCGCAGGGTGTCGGTGAGCCGTTCGCGTACGCCTGTGAGCTCGGCGGCGCTGCCCCCGGCCGCCGGGGGCGGCAGATGGCGGGCGGGGGCCAGGTCGACGTCGTCGTCGAGGAGTTCGATGACGGGCACGCACCGGCTGGTGCCGGGCTGTTCCTCGACCGTGCCGTGCCGGTCGAAGGGCTGCCAGGCGTCGAGCACCGCGCCCTGTACGGCCTGCCAGTCGAGCTTGTCGCGTCCCCCGCCCGGTTCCGCCAGTTCGGCGGTGTCCACGAACAGCAGCTCGGGTACCGGGCGTTCTCCGAGGGCGGGGCGGCGCAGCACCCAGAGGTGCAGCGGGATTCCGTACGGGGGCGCCGCTCCCGCGGGCAGGGCGATCACCGCACGGAGGGCGCCGCGGCGCAGCAGGTCGGCGCGGATACGGCGGCCGGAGCGACGGGACGCTGCTGCGGGCGGCATCAGCAGGACGGCCGTGCCGCCGGCGCGCAGCCGAGCCAGCGCGTGCTGCACCCAGGCCAGTTCGGATTCGGTGCGGGCCGGAAAGCCGTACTCCCAGCGCGGGTCGTAGGCGAGTTCGTCGTGGCCCCAGTTGCGCTCGTTGAACGGCGGGTGGCAGAGCACGGCGTCGGCGGTGAGCCGAGGGAAGGCCTCGGCGCGCAGTGAGTCGCCCGCGCGGGCGTGCACCTCGGCGTCGGAGTGCAGGGCGAGGCGGAGCGCGGCGAGCGCCGCGAGGTCGGGGTCGGCCTCCTGCGCGTACAGCACGGCGGGCTGCGCGACGGCCCTGAGCAGCGCGCCGGTGCCGCAGGCCGGGTCGAGTACGACGGCGGCGGGGCCCGCCAGCGCGGCCATCAGTGCGGCAGGACCAGGCGGAGTGAGCGTGTACTGGCGGGGGTTGGCGTCGAGGTACCGGCCCACGAGGAACTCGAAGGCCTGGCGTGCGCCCAGTTCGGCTGCGAGCTCGGCGGCGCCGCGCAGCAGCGGGACCGAACGGCGCAGGGCGGAGGTGTCGGGCGTGGGCACGGCCCGGTCGTCGGGCGGCCCGAACCGCGGGCTCAGCACCGCATCGATCGCCGTGGGCAGCATCGTCGCCATGCGCTCGTCGGAGACGGCGGCAAGCTCCAGCCAGGCGGTGTGGCGGTCCCGTACGAGCAGCAGGGCGCAACCGGCGTGAACGAGGGCGGCGACCGCGCCGTCGGGGTGTCCCGAGACCTGCTGCCAGACCCGCTCGCGGAGCGGTACCTCGGCGAGTTTGCCCTGGTCCCGCAGCCACCGCTCGATCTCCGCGAGGGCGAAGGACGGGCTGGTCTCGGTGCCGCCGACGGGCTTGGGGAAGTCGGCGTGCCGCCGACGCCAGTTGCTGACCGCGGCACGGCCCACACCCGCGAGCCGGGCGATCCCGGCAGCGGTCACCTCGGCTGCGTTGTCGGGCACGGGCGGCCTCCTGTTCTCCGTCGACGGTTCATGTCAGCGCTGATGTGACACCGAGCATAGCGATGCGCGCGAGGCAAATCGCTTCACAGTGTGAGTGAACTCGTTTTCTGTGAACCAGGTTGACTCGGTTCACAGGCTCTGTTCTGATTGTCCTGTCGCTGCAGAGGGCTGGTGAACGGTCCCGGCAACAGGACGACGCCACGGTGGCGTTGTCCCAGCGGCGTCCGCTCACGACGTCCTCGGAGGACACGAATGTCCCAGCACACACAGCAGCCCCCGTTCTCCCAGCCGCCCGTCCCCGCCCCGCAGCAGCCCGCCCGCAACGGCCTCGGCACCGCCGCGCTGATCCTCGGGATCATCGGAGCGCTGTCCGGAGTAATTCCGTTCTTCTTCTGGCTGGCCGGAATCCTCGGTCTCATCGGGCTGATCCTCGGCTTCTCGGCGCGCGGCCGGGTCAAGCGCGGTGAGGCCACCAACAAGGGAGTCGCCCTGACCGGCGTCATCCTCGGTCTGGTGTCCCTGGTCCTCTCGGTGGTCGGCGCGGTCATCACCTTCAAGGCCGTGGGCGACGCGGTCGACGAGATCAACAAGGCGACGTCCGGCACCTCCGCGTCGAAGAAGCCGGGGAGCGACAAGCCCCTGGAGAAGGCGGAGGACGGCGAGGACGCGACCGGGAAGGCTCTGGCGGCCGGCGACTCGGCGGTCTACGACGACGACCTGACCGTCACGGTGTCCGAGCCGAAGGCGTACACCCCGACCGAGTACGCGGTGGGCCACACCAAGGGCAACAAGGCGTACAAGATCACGGTCACCGTCGAGAACGCCGGCAAGGAGAAGTTCGACGCCTCGCTCATCACCGGGGAAGCCCGTGCCGGCAAGGACGGCGTCAAGGCCGAGGAGATCTACGACGACAAGGTCGGCGACCCGATCACCGGCACCATCCTGCCGGGCAAGAAGGTGACGGCCACCTGGGCCTTCGACGCTCCCGCCGACGCCAAGAACCTGACCGTCGAGATCAGCCCCGGCATCGAGTACAACGCGAGCGTCTGGGACCTGAAGCTCTGACCCACCCGGCCGTCGGCCCGGCACAACCCCCGCGCTCCTTCCCTTCCCCCCGCAGCCTCACCCCGGAGATGACCGATGTCCGCCACCGCACCCGCCCGCCTGAAGCGCGCCGCCCTCGCCGCCGCCCTGTGCACCGCAGCCGGACTCGCCCTCACGGCGTGCGGCCCGCTGGGCGCCCTCGACGGCGGAACGGGCGAGGAGAACACCGACTCGGGACCCTATGCGGACCTCTCGGGTCCGGAAGTCCTCAACCGGGGGCTGAAGGCGACGAGGACCGCGAAGTCCCTCAGACTCGAACTCACCATGCGAACCGCCGCCGATGGACCGATGAAGGCGTATCTCGCCGTCAACACCAAGGGGGACTGCGCGGGGACCATATCCGTGGGCGACTCCGGCACCACGGAGCTCATCAAGACCGGCGACACCGTCTACACGCGCTTCGACGAGGCGATGCTGCGCAAGGAGGGCGAGGGCCGGCCGAAGGAAGAGACCGACGCCGTCGTGAAGATGCTGCTCGGCAAGTGGGTCAAGGACGCGGCCGGCGGTGCGGACGCCAAGGACCTGGTGCACTTCTGCGACCTGGACAGCTACCTCGACGGCTTCCGGGCCAACGACAACATCGCCCGCAAGGCCGGGGAGTCGACGGTGAACGACACACCGACCCTCGTGCTCACCGAGACGTACCGCGACGAGAAGTACACGGCGCATGTGGCCACGAAGGGCGCGCCGTATCTGCTCAGGGTCCAGGTGGCCGGGGGCGCCGAGCCGATGTCCCTCACCTTCTCGGAGTTCAACAGGCCGGTTCCGGCGGAGAAGCCCGCCGCGAAGGACATCGCCGACATCGACTGACCGTGGGCGAGGGGACAGCCGGGGAGGCCGCCGGAGGGGGCGGCCTCCCCGGCTGTCCGTTCTCCGCTCTCCGTGCCGGGCGGAGTCCGGCGGGTCAGAGCCGGTGCCGCACCCACACGTTCGGCTCGACGTACACCGCGTACCCGTGCCCGAGGGAGCAGTGCACCGGGAGCAGCGCGCCCGGGACCTGCACCGGGCCGTCCGTGTCGAAGGGGAGGCCGGTCCAGCCGCGCCACTGCTCGAGTGAGCCGGAGACGGTCATGGAGGCCGGGGCGACCGCCTCGACGACCGCGCCGGCCCGGACGTGGACGCGCAGCCACGGGTCGTGCGGGAGGCCGTCCGCCTCGCGGGTACGGAAGGCGTACTCGGCCATCGGCGCCTCCGGTTCGAGGTGCTTGGCGCTCGGCCGGACCGGGGCGACGAGTTCCTTGAATCCGCGCGCCCGGGCGTTGTCCCGCATGGCGGCGACCATCCGGGCGGAGATCCCGCGGCCCAGCATGCCGGTCGTCACGGTGATCTCGATCGCGCTCACCGTGTCCGGGGCCCGGCCGTGCCGCAGATCGGAGAACGCCCACAGCAGCGCCTGGTCCCAACCGGTGCCGGGCAGCTCCCGCCGCCCGTCGACGTCCAGCGCGAACGGGACGCTGAACGCCCGGGCCACGACGGTGCCTTCGGGATCGGTCGCGACCAGGACGTACTCGGGCAGCTCGGCGACGACACGGTCCATGTTCGCCCAGCCCACGGGGTCGTGCAGGATGAACTCCGGCCAGGTGTCGAGCATCCGCCACATGGGGGTCCGCAGTTCGGGCCGCTCGGCGAGGGTGGTGATCGTCAGCTCCAGGCTGCGGTCTGTGTCCATCCGGCGCAGGCTAGCGGGGGACCGCCCGCTCCCCAACCGGTTTTCCGTACGGGTGCGCGAGCCCCGCGCGACGTGCCGCTCAGCGGGGCAGCGGCTGCTCCTCGCACCCGCCGAGCACCCGCTTCATGGCGTCCCGCTCCCCGCTGGTCACCCACAGCCCGTACTTCCTCTTCACCGCGACCTGCCGGGCCACATAGGCACAGCGGTACGCGGTGTTCGGTGGCAGCCAGGTCGCCGTGTCGCCGTCGCCCTTGCGGCGGTTGGTGGAGGAGTCGACGGCGAGCAGATTGAGCGGATCGTTTATGTCGGCACCCGTAACTGTCTCACCAGTCTGTCAGTTATGTGCGCGTACAGCTTGTCTCACGCAGGGAGGGTGGCTTGCGCACGACGGACTCAGGTGACGAAGCGGATGCCGGTTCCGAGGCAACGGTCCTGCTGCACAGAACAGCACTCGGGACACTGCCCGCCGAACCTCTTCCGTTCGACGGGGACTCGGTGCTGCGACGTACCGGCGTCGACGATGGCAGGCCCTTCATCCTCGGCTCGGACGGCAGTTACGACCTCCACCTGAACCGCTGCCTGCGGGACCTGGAGAACTGGGGTGTGCGATCGGAGAACAGCCGCATCGCCTACAGCACCGACGTCATGCTCTACTGCCGGTTCCTCCACGAGTCCAGGGGCGGCAAGTCCATCTGGGACACGGACGGTGCCGACCTCCGCGCTTACAAGGCCGTTCGGCTGCACGGCAGCGGGCCGGGCAGCGTGTCGGTGGCGACCTGGAACCGATCGATCGCCGCGCTCGACAAGTGGGTGCAGTGGTCGCTGCACGAGGAGCTGTTGCCGGCAGAGCCGTTCCGGTATGTCGACAAGACCGTGGTGTCGCCGCAAGGACCGAAGCGGGTACGGGTCAACGCCGACGCCGAACCCGAGGTGCCCCGGCAGCCGATCCGGTTCCTGTCGCACGAAGACTTCATGCTCTGGCGGGACGTCGGGCTGCGCGGGCTGCTGCCGGACGGCTCCCCGGATGCCAAGTGGCGCGGGCGCAACGGCGAACGCAACGCACTCTTCGCCGATCTCCTGGTCTGCACCGGCATGCGGCTGGGCGAGGCCGCAAGCCTGCTGACGACGGAACTGCCGCCGGTGAACGGCAGACGCCTGATCGGCGACATCACCGTCTCGGCCGCCGTGGCCAAGCGAGGCAAGGCGCGCACGGTGTACGTCCGCCCCCGGGTGGCCCGCGATCTGCACCACTACGTCGGTATGGAGCGTGACGAGCTGGTTCAGCGGCGACGCGTCCAAGGCGTGTACGAAGCGCCTGCGGACCCACTGCCGGTGCGCCGGGCGAACCGGCAGGCGCTGGTGATCGAGAACGGAACCAGCCGGTCGTACTCGCGGATCGCCGCGGCGGACCGGACACGGCTCGTCCAGGTCGACGGCCGAGGAGGCGTGGTCGGCCCCCTGTGTCTGTGGCTCGGTGAGAACGGGCTGCCGCTGCGGAGCAGTACCTGGCAGTCGGTCTTCCAGCGGGCGAACGAGCGGTGCGTCGCCTTCGAGCTCGACTTCGATGTCCACCCACACACCCTGCGGCACACGTTCGCGGTGCACATGCTCGGCCTGCTGCTGCGACAGACCGTCCGGGCGCTCGGCATGCGCGAGGACCACCGGTTCACCCACGCGGAGGTGAAGCGCCTGCTCATCGGCAATCCTCTGCGCAAGCTCCAGCTCCTGCTCGGTCATCGCCACGAGGCGACTGTCTACACATACCTCGACGTGCTGGACGAGGCCCAGGAGATCGTGCTCGCGGCGCTCGACGACTGGGACGAGCAGGCCGCCGCCTTCGAGCGGATCCGCTTGGATGCGGAGGATGACCGGTGAGCCCGCGCCGCGTGCGCTTCCGTGCCGCTGTCGAGACCCCTGCCGCGGCCGAGCCCGTGCCGACGATCGGCCCCGTGATCTTCACCGTGGATCTGCACGGAAGTCCCGAGCGCATCGACCTGTCGGGGCTTCCGTGTCCGCGCCTCACCCGCGCCCTCGCGACCGCGCTCACCGAGGTCGTCCGTGCTCCTGGCACGCTGCGCGACCGCGGCAGTGTGCGTTACGTCGTCAAACGCATCAGGGAGTTCGTCGAGTTCACCGCCGCCGCCCTGCCCGGCTCCGCCGCCGACCTGCGCCTGAGCGACCTCGAGGCCGATCTCCTGGACGCGTTCGAGACGCGTCTGATCACTCAGTACGGAGAGACGAGCAAGGAGCCGTACCTCACCATGACGTACCTAGTGCGGCTGCTGAAGCTGGTGCACGAGGCGCACCCCGACGCCTTCGGGGCCGCCTTTCACGCCCGCCTGGGCTTCACGTCGGCGTCGGCCCATCGGGCGTCCAAGCCGCTCGACGCGTATCCGTTCCCGGTGCTCGACGCATTGGAGACCGCCGCCCGGGATGACGTGGCCCGCATCCGCGACCGGATCCTGGAGGGCGAGAAGCTCGCGGCCTCGGGCCGTGACCCGCGCCGCTACGGCTGGGACCGGCTGGAGAACGTCCTCTGGTACATCGCGCACGACAGCCCGCTGACCGCCGACGACGCCTCGTACAAGATTCTGCGCCCCTGGGGCGGCAGGGAGGAGCTCAACGGTCGTCTCCACCTCACCGCACGGGACCTGGTGCCTTTCCTCCTCCTTCTCGCCTGTCAGACGGGCATGGAACCCGAGTGCATCCGGCAGCTGCGCTCCGACTGCCTGGCGAGTCCGGCCCGCGGCTACGTCAGCATCGCCTACGTCAAGAAGCGCGCCCCGAGTTCCCCGCACAAGACGGTCAGGGTCACCGACGGGGGCTCGCTGCGCTTCCCCGGTGGCGTGATCCGGCTGGCCCTGCGTCTGACGAAACGCACTCGTGAGCTGATCGGCAGCGACGCGCTGTGGTGCGACGTCGGTGGTCATGGACAAGCTCGTGCGCCCTTCGACGGTCCGCACGGCTGGTCGGCCGTGACCCGGCAGTGGATGTCCGAGCGTGGGCTCGACCGCCTCTCCGACCGCGACGGCAGTTCGGTCACCCTCGACCTGCGGCGGGTGCGCAAGACCGTCAAGTCCCGTCAGTACCTGCGGGTCGGCGGAGTTCTTGAGGACTTCGCCTCCGGCCACAGCCGGCCGGTCGCCGCGAAGCACTACGCGGATATCGACGCCCACGAGGAGACCCACGAGCAGGCGGTGGAGGCGGGCCTTGAGCAGGCGCTGGGCGCGGCGCTGGCCCCACCGGTGGTGCTGTCGGACGACGGCGCCCGGCTCGACGACGGCCAGGCCGCGCTGACCGCGCGGGAGATCGAGTCGGCGCTCTCCGGCGAGCAGGACGTATGGCTCGCCTCCTGCCGCAACTTCTTCGCCTCGCCGTTCGCGCGCAAGCCCGGGGCGGCCTGCCCCGTTCCCGCCTGGGGGTGCCTGGAATGCCCGAACGCGGTGTTCACCAGCCGCCACCTGCCGAGTCTGCTGTCCTTCCTGGACTTCCTGGAGCGACAGCGCGAGGAGTATCCCGCCGCTGAGTGGACCGCGCGGTTCGGTCTCGCGTGGGACCGCGTAGTCCACGGTGTCCGCGCCCGCTTCAGCACGCGCCAGATCGCCACGGCGCAGGCCATCGCCGAGGCCGACGGCGATCGCCTGCTGCTGCCCGCTTCGTTCCTGGAGGTCATCGCATGACTGCCGTCCCCATGCCGAGGACCGGTGATCACGACCTGTCCTCGGCCTCGGAGTACGTGCTCCCGGAGCGGCTCACGCTGGGCCTGCCGAGCCGGGGCCCGCTTCTGTCCGAGGACATCTGGGATCTGCGGTGCGTGCTGCCCCGCACCTGGCGGACGTGGCGGCTCGACTTCACGCAGATCAGCGATCCGGTGACACGGCGCACGGCGAAGGAGTACGTCGCCTCCCGCCTCCACCGGGGCTCCCTGGGCCTCGGCCCCTTGAAGGCAACGGCGGCAGCCGGAGAGCTGCGCGTCTTCATCGCCGTGATGAAGGACCTGCGGGAGGTGGGCGCCCCACGGTTATCCGCCGTCGGCCGCACGCACCTGGACGCCGTGCTGACGAGGTGGAAGCCCAGCCCGAGCAATGCCGTCCGTAACATCACGCTTCTCAAGCACCTGGCGGCGCACGGGCCGTTCCTGTCCCAGGACCGGCTGGACGTCCTCCCCTGGAACGGCCGCAGCGCCTACGGCGTAGCCGGGATGCAGCGGGTCAAGGGAGAGAACGTCACCCCGCGCATCCCCGAGGAGATCCTCGCGCCGCTGCTGCGGGCCGCGGTCTTCTACGTGGAGAAGGCCAGTGGCGACATCCTCGCCGCCCAGCGAGAGGTTGCCGCGCTCGAAGCAGCACGCAAGGGCCAGAACCTCGGCCCCGGCCAGGCGCACGAACGAGTGCTGGCCTTCATCGCCGAGCGCCGCGCGGCCGGCCGGGGCATCCCCGCGCTCCCCCGCGAGACCGCGCACACCGTGCCCGACGCCGTCACCGTCGACGGCGTACCGCAGAGCCCCAACCACCGCCTCGTCTCCCTCCTGACCGGCTGCGGCAACGCCGCACACCTGCGACCGCTGATGGCCGAGGCCGGCGAGGACATCGGCTACGAGGAGGGTGGCCTGGACACCCTGATGTCCGAGTGGCCGGCCTCCGGCAGGCCGTGGCGACCGCGGCTCAGCCCTTTCACGTTGGCCAACGAGCTGTCGTTCCTGCGAACGGCGTGCTGGATCGTCATCGCCTATCTGTCGGGGATGCGGGACGCAGAGGTCCGTGAGCTGGACCGCGACTGCGCCGCCACCGAGACCGGAGCCGACGGGCGTCCCCGGCACAAACTCCGTGGACGGGTCTACAAGGGGAAGGACCGCAAGCTCAGCGGGGACGAAGCCGAGTGGGTGGTACTCGACGTCGTACACCGGGCCGTCGCCGTTCTCAGGGAGATCAACGACGACCCCGGCCACCTCTTCGGCTACGACGGCGGCGGCCGCAACGGGTACGTACTCCTCAGCAACATGCCCCGGCGCATCAGAGCCTTCCGCGACCACCTCAACGAGCTCTTCAGCACGGCGGATGAGCTCTACATCCCGCTGACGACGACGCCCCCGGACGAGCACCTCCCAGACGAGGAAGACGATGTCGAGGAAGACACGCCGGAGCCCACGGCGCTTCCCTGGGCCTTCGACACCAGGCAGTTCCGGCGCACCCTCGCCTGGCACATCGCCCACCAGCCCTTCGGGGTGGTCGCGGGCGCCCGCCAGTACAAGCACGCCGCTATCACCATGTTCGAGGGATACGCGGGCACCTCCGCCTCCGGCTTCGCCGACGAGGTCGCCGCCGAGGAGGCCGTCGCCAAACTCGACTACGTCGAGGACCTCTACCATGACTGGAACGAGGGCGGACGCTCCGCGGGCGGCGCCGCCCAGCGCATCGAGGCCGAGTTCGACCGCATCCGCAGCGAACTCGGTGACCTGCCGGGCGCGGTGGCCAGCCCCGCACGGCTCAGGACGCTGCTGCACCACCTGACGAAGACCCTGCACCCTGGTGTCCTCAACGACTGCTTCTACCAAGCCGAGACGGCCGTCTGCCGCAAGCGCGCCAAGCCTCTGGGACGCCCCGTCCCCATGCTCGATATGTGCATGCGCTGCCCCAACTCACGTCGTGCCGCCGTTCACATGCCCCGTCTGGAGCGAGCACGTGCCATGGCCCAGGCCGAACTCGGCGAAGCCACCGGCCTTCCGCAGCTTCAGCAACTCGCCATCACCGAGCACCTGGCCACGCTCACCCGCCTGATCGCCGAGATCGACCACGAGGACACCCGCCGATGACCGACTCCACGGACGAGACCCTCCGGGCCGCCCGCACCGCCTTCGCTCGTCTGGCCCGGGACAACCCCGGCCTGACCGACATCGACCGAAAGATCATGCGTGCCTTCGAGCAGCTCATGCTCGGGCGGCCCGAGATCACCGACGGCCGGACCTCGGCGGTGAACATCTGCACCGAGGCGGGCGTCTCCCGAGCCTCGTACTACCGCTCACCTGTCTCGGCGGCGATCAAGGAAGTCCTCGGCGCCCCGCAGGCCAAGCGGCCCGAGGCCGACGAACTCAGGCAGGAGATCGCCAAGCTGAAGAAGGCCCTGCAGGAGCTCCGCAGCGACAAGGCCGCTGAGATCCGCGACCTGCGATCGACGGTCGCGGCGTACGCGAACCAGATCCAGATCCTCACACTCAGGAACGCCGAGCTGGAAGCGGACTCCCGTCGCCTGCAGTCCCGGATCGCGGCGGGCCAGGACGGTGTGGTCAGGCAACTTGAGCGCAGGCGCGAACCTGCTCCATCGTCTCCGCCGGTTCAGACGTGACGTGTCGATAATCCGTCGGTCGACTGTCAGCCCTTCGGCTCTCCCCCTGGCCGCTTGCTCAGGAACTGCTCCGCGGCCTCGAGCGCTTCCCTGTTGAGTTCCTCGATGGAGACACCCCAGCTCTCCTCCCAGCCGTCCAAATTGTGCGCGCAGTGGACGAGTGGTTCGAGTTCTTCGGGATAGTCGAGGTCGTAGGCGATGTCCGCCCAGATGAGATGCGTGCCTGCGGCAGGATCGATGGATCCGTCGGCGATCTGACCAGCGATCCAGTGGGCCATGGCCCACTTTGCGGCCGTGGGGTCGGCAGGCGGGCGGAAGAGCAATCCCAGCTCCTCCAGCACGAGGTCGAAAAGCTCCGGGGCTTCGGGCTCTTCGCTCCGCAGGAGGCCTGCCAACATGGCGAGCGAGGGACTCTCGATCCCTGCGATCAGTGCTTCCAACCCGGCCTGGATTAGCCGGTCAGACCCAACATGCCTACCGAACGCCCTCTCGCGCGCGATATGGCTCAGCTGCTTAAGGGCGTCGTCTTGGGTCATTTTGGGCTTCTTTGCCGACGGTTGGGACAGCACCCTTGCACGGCCGCCACCGCTTTCGCCATCGAGTTTCCAAGCGTCCGGCTGGCGATCAGGACGTGAAGGTGCGCTTCCGCTGGCGGCCGAAGTTCGCACGGCCGTCCATCTGGCGCCTTGGGATGCTCAGGCGCCACACTGCTTGAGCATTACACTCTTGTCCGCCGCCGTCACAGAGAGCTCGTACTTCTCCGCCACCTGCGCGAAGCGAACCGCATACGAGCAGCGAATCGCCTTGCTGGGGGGCAGCCAGGACGCCGGACCTGAGTCCCGCTTGGCGGAGTTCGTGGATCCCGAGACCGGCAGCAGATTCAGCACGTCGTTGGCCAAGCGCTGCCGCTTCGGCCTGTCCCAGCGGGCAGCGCCCATCTGCCAGGCGTACGACAGCGGCACCACGTGGTCGACCTGCACCTCGGTGGCCTTCGCCTTCTTCCAGGCGATGTCCTTGCCCGTATACGGGTCGTGCAACGTCATCGACACGACCACGCAGTCCGAACCGGTACGGAACCTGACCTCTTGACCAGCGAGTTTCAGCAAGTCGTTCCGCGTGTCGCAGCCGTTCCGCGCCAGCGGCACGCCGTCCGCCGTGTCCATCCAGGCATAGCCGAACTCATCACGGGCGTACCCCGTCTTCGGACCCCGCCCCTTGGTGGACAGCTTGGAGATCAGCCCACGCGCCGCCGCCACGTCCTCATCGGAGGAGATCGCGGCCAGCCCCGGCTTCGTTCCGTCCGGATTGACCAAGGGGCTGGCTCCCTGCCCACCTGAGGCCGATGAGCCCTCGCCCGATGAGCCGCTCTCGCCGGACAGACCGCTTCCCGTGCAGCCCGCGAGCGCCACGCCGAGAACCAGTACGGCGGCGACGGCACGCCCCCGCGCAGCCCGGATCGCACGTCCCGTCACTTCCGTCCCCCTGCGTCGGCCATCCGGCGAGAGACCGCCTCGTGTGAGACACCACCCGGTCGCTCGACTACCCCGCCCCTGAGACACATCACCGTGAGACATCTACACCGCCAACATAAGATCGTTCGCGAAGGCCTGCCGCCGGTCGCGGTCCCATTTCTGCGCGCCCTTCTGCCAGGCGTCGGAGAGTGCGACCACATGGTCGATGTCGACCTTGCTGCGGCCGCGTTCGTACACCACGGACTTTCCGGTGTACGGGTCGCCGGTGAGCGTGCCGGAGGTCACCTTGCAGTGGCCGTCCTTGAAGGTGACGTCCTCGAGGTCGCGTTTCAGTATGTCGTCGCGGGTCCCGCAGCCGTTGTCGTCGGTGTCCGCCCAGGCCGGTCCGAACTCCTCGCGTTCGTAACCGGTTCTGGGTGCCCGGCCCTTGACGGTGAGGGACTCCACGGCGGCGAGCGCGGAGCCGGGTGCTCCGGCGGGGGCATCACCGTCGTCGCCGGGGTGCGGTGTGCAGGCGGTGAGGAGGGCGAAGGAGAGGGCTGCGACGGCAGCCGCGCGCGATATGAGACGAGGAGTCACGCCCGCATCCTAGGTCGCCATACTCCCCTTCCTGAGGGTTCGCCCCGGCGGCTTGGAGGAGCAGCCATGACCTAGTTCACTGTGGTCCCCGTCCCGGCGGAGTCCGATACCGGACGTCGAGAACGCGTTCCAGGGAGCCGCGGACACACGGGAGGCGGCGCGCGGTCTTCCCAGCGGCTCGCTGGTCAGGATCGTCCCGGGTTCGGCCTGCAGGTGACCACGCCGGTCGGCGTGCTGGTGCGCTCGCTCAAGGAGTCCGTGCGGCAGGCCCTCGCGCGGCCGTTCACCAACCCGGCCTTCTGGGAGCAGGCCGAGCGTGCGCTCGCCGGTGCCTTCACGGCCTGAACGGGCAGATGGGCACGCCGCATCTGACGTTCCGTGATGAGGGCGCGGAGAGTACGAGATACACGTACAACCTGTTGTTCGTTGCTGGAGGACGAGGGACCGGGGACCGTGCGTACGTCACCGCCTTCTGTCTCGATGTGACGTTCGCGCTGGGCAGGGAGCGGGTGGGCGCCCTGACGCTCGAGGACACGGCTTCCCACGCGATCCGGCTCGACGCGATCACCGTACGCGTCCCCGTGCGGCAGGAGTTGTCAGACCTTTCCGATGCCCAGTGTGGTCTCGCGGGGCAGCAGGCCTGAGCCGAGCACCTCCAGCCAGAGGGGGCCGAGGAGTTCGGCGAGCCGGCCGGTGTCCTCGGCTCCGAGGGCCTGCCAGGGGGCGGCGGCCAGTTCGTCGGTGCGGCGCTCGACCTCGGTGCGCAGGGCACGGCCCGCGTCGGTGGCCGCGCCCTCGGCGTCCAGCAGTCCGCGGACGGAGAGCCGGTCGCGTGCGGCTGCCCACTCGTCCTCGCTCCAGCCGCGGCTCGTGAAGACCTGCGCGGGAGCCGCCCCGATCCCGGCGAACGACACCAGGGCCTCCACGGGGTCCAGTCCGGCGGCCAGCAGGGCGGCGAGGTGGCCGTCGCCGCGGTGCTCGCGCAGGACCGTGGCGGCCTGCCAGAGCACCAGGTGCGGCTCGTCGGGCCACGGCAGCGCGGCGTTGGCGGCGGCGAGCGGGCGGCCCTCGGTGTTCACGGCATCGGCGGCGCGTCGGGCGAGTGCGGCGGCCTCGGCGAGCTCAGGGCCGGCGGTCCGCTCGCCGATGAGCGCGCGGTACGCCCGGTCGACGCCGCGCGTCCGGGCCACCAGCACCTTGGCGGGCGCGGCGACGTCCCAGGCGGCGGGGATGTGCTCGGCGACCATGCGCGGGCTGAAGCTGTAGAACGCGGAGGCCACCTGGCGGGCGCCGGGTGTCCCGAGGGGCGCGGCGCGCCAGGCGAAGTAGCCGGGCCAGCGCTCGGCGGTGTCGAAGCCGAGGGCCCCGGCCTCGTCGAAGACCTCGGGTGCGTAATAGAGGACGGCGTGCAGGGGCTCCAGGAGGTGCCACATCTGACGTACGCGTCCGTTGTCGATGCCCATGACGTCCCTCTCTTCGCGACCACATCAATCTTGTCGTTGACTAGATTGCGCCCGACGCCTGAACTTGTCAATGCCTAGATTGGGCGTAACCTGCTGACCATGACCACCGAGCGCACGTACCACCACGGCGACCTGCGGCGCGCTGTCCTCACCGCGGCTCTCGACGTCATTGCCGCGGAGGGCCCCTCGGCCCTCTCGTTGCGCGATCTGGCCCGCCGCGCGGGCGTCTCGCACGCCGCTCCCGCGCACCACTTCAAGGACCGCGCCGGGCTCCTCACCGCGATCGCGGCCGAGGGTCACGCACTCCTGGCGGCCGCCCTCACCGAGGCGTCGGACCTGCGCGACCTGGGCGTGCGGTACGTGCGCTTCGCACTGGCGCACCCGGCGCACTTCCAGGTGATGTTCCGCCCGGAGCTGCTGCGCGCCGACGACCCGGAGCTCGTCGCGGCCAGACGGCGGACGCGGGACCTGCTCCGCACGGCGGTGGCCGCGCGAGCGGGCGGCGGAGCCGGGGCGGACGACAGCGGGACCGGTTTCATGGCGGCCTGGTCGCTGGCCCACGGCTTTGCGACGCTGCTGCTCACACACAACCTGGACGGTCCGCTGGACGGGCGGGACCCGGAGAAGGTCTTCCGCTCCCTCGCGGGGGAGTTGTTCCGTCCTGCCGGGAACTCCCCGGCGGGCTGAGCCGTACGAACGGGCAGAAGGGAGCGACGCGCATGCAGTTCGTGGTGTTCATGACACTGCCGGGCCTGGTCATCCTGCTGACGGCGCTGGCCGTCGTCGACCAGCTCGCGCTGCGGGCCGGCCGCTCCGGCCTCCTCCCGTGGCGCAACGCGGCCCGCCAGGGCCAGATCTCGGCCACCGGCTTCGAGCAGCTCCATGCGAGCTTCTCCCCCGGCAAGCAGTCCGAGCTAAAGGAGCGCCGGACCGCTCTGCTCCTCCGCCACGACGCCCCGGACGCCGCACCCCCGCGCTCCAGGGTCGACCTCACCGGGGGCACGGCGGTGATCCGCGTCCCCCGGTCGGCCGTGCGCGGCCGCTGGGGCCCGTCTTCCGGATGCGGCCCTGGGACCCCCGGGATCAGGACCCCAGGATCGTCGTCAGGAACTCGCCCGTCCACGCCAGCAGTTCCCGGCCCACCACCGGCTTGCCGCCGATCTTGCCGGTCGTCGGGCGCGGCACCAGGATCTGGTGGACCGCCGGCTTGATCACCGTGCGGGGGTAGAGCCGCTTCAGGCGCAGTTCCTGCGACTCGCGCAGCTCCACCGGCGCGAAGCGGATGTTCGGCCCCTGGAGCACCATCTCGCCGACGCCGCAGGCCCGGGCCAGCATGCGCAGGCCTGCCACGAGGAGCAGGTTCTCCACGGGCTCCGGGAGCTTGCCGTAGCGGTCGGTGAGCTCCTCGCGGACGGCCTTGATGTCGTCCTCCGAGCTGGCGGAGGCGATCGCCCGGTACGCCTGGAGCCGCAGCCGCTCGCCCGGCGCGTAGTCGTGCGGGACGTGCGCGTCGACCGGGAGCTCGATCTTGACCTCGAGCGGGGGCTCCTCCTCGACACCGCCCTCCAGCGAGGCGCGGTAGTCGGCGACCGCCTCGCCCACCATGCGCACGTACAGGTCGAAGCCGACGCCCGCGATATGACCGGACTGCTCACCGCCGAGCAGATTGCCCGCGCCGCGGATCTCCAGGTCCTTCATCGCCACGTACATGCCCGCGCCCATCTCGGTGTGCTGGGCGATCGTCGCGAGCCGCTCGTGCGCGGTCTCGGTCAGCGGCTTCTCCGGCGGGTAGAGGAAGTACGCGTAACCCCGCTCCCGGCCACGGCCCACCCGGCCGCGCAGCTGGTGCAGCTGAGAGAGACCGAAGTTGTCGCCGCGCTCGACGATCAGGGTGTTCGCGTTGGAGATGTCGATGCCGGACTCGACGATCGTCGTCGAGACGAGCACGTCGTACTTCTTCTCCCAGAAGTCGACGACGACCTGCTCCAGCGTGCCCTCGCTCATCTGCCCGTGGGCGGTGGCGATCCGGGCCTCCGGCACGATGTCGCGGAGCCGCGCCGCCGCCCGGTCGATCGACTCGACGCGGTTGTGGATGTAGAAGACCTGGCCCTCGCGCAGCAGTTCACGGCGGATGGCGGCGCCGATCTGCTTCTCCTCGTACGGGCCGACGAAGGTCAGCACCGGGTGCCGCTCCTCCGGCGGGGTCGTGATCGTCGACATCTCGCGGATGCCGGTGACCGCCATCTCCAGCGTCCGCGGGATCGGGGTCGCGGACATCGTCAGCACGTCGACATTGGCGCGGAGCTTCTTCAGCTGCTCCTTGTGCTCGACGCCGAACCGCTGCTCCTCGTCCACGACGACCAGGCCCAGGTCCTTGAACTTGGTCTCGGACGAGAAGAGCCGGTGCGTGCCGATGACGACGTCGACCGAGCCGTCCCGCAGCCCCTCCAGGGTCGCCTTCGCCTCCCCGTCGGACTGGAAGCGGGACAACGCCCGCGTCACCACCGGGAACTGGGAGTACCGCTCGGAGAACGTCCCGAAGTGCTGCTGAACCAGCAGAGTCGTCGGCACGAGCACCGCGACCTGCTTGCCGTCCTGGACGGCCTTGAAGGCGGCCCTCACGGCGATCTCGGTCTTCCCGTATCCGACGTCGCCGCAGATCAGGCGGTCCATGGGGATCGACTTCTCCATGTCCTCCTTCACCTCGGCGATGGTGGACAGCTGGTCGGGCGTCTCGACGTACGCGAACGCGTCCTCCAGCTCCCGCTGCCACGGGGTGTCCGTGCCGAAGGCGTGGCCGGGGGCCGCCATCCGCGCGCTGTAGAGCTTGATCAGGTCCGCGGCGATCTCCTTGACCGCCTTCTTCGCGCGGGCCTTGGTCTTCGTCCAGTCCGCGCCGCCCAGCCGGTGCAGGGTCGGGGCCTCGCCGCCGACGTACTTGGTGACCTGTTCCAGCTGGTCGGTCGGGATGTAGAGCCGGTCGCCGGGCTGGCCGCGCTTGGCGGGGGCGTACTCGACGAGCAGATACTCACGGGTCGCGCCCTGGACGGTGCGCTGCACCATTTCGATGTAGCGGCCGACGCCGTGCTGCTCGTGGACGATGTAGTCGCCGACCTCCAGCGTCAGCGGGTCGATCTGCTTGCGGCGGCGGGTCGGCATCCGCGTGCCGTCCTTGCCGGCGGCCTTCTGGCCGGACAGGTCGGTCTCGGTGAGGACGGCGATCTTGAGGCCGGGATCGACGAAGCCGTACTCGATGGAGCCCGTGGCGACATGGACGACGGACGGGGAGATCTCGCCGAGGTCCGCCTCGAGCCGGGCGGCGATGCCTTCGCCGCCGAGGACCTCGACGGTGCGGGCCGCGGGGCCGTGGGCCTCGGTCACGAAGACCGTGCGCCAGCCGTCGGCGAGCCAGCCCTTGGTGTCGGCGAGGGCGCGGGCCGTGTCGCCGCGGTACGTCTCGGGGGCGTGCATACCGAGCTTGAGCGTGTCCGCGTCCAGCTCCTCGTCGGCGGCGAACGGCGACACCGACCACCACATCATCCCGAGCTCGCGCGCCCGGTCCCGGACGTCCGCGATGCCCCACAGCGAGGCCGCGCCGACGTCGATCGGGGCCTCGCCGCCGCCCGCGGTGGCCGCCCAGGACGCCTGCAGGAACTCCTGCGAGGTCGCCACCAGGTCCGCGGCCCGCGTCCGGACCCGCTCCGGATCGCACACCACGGCCATCGAGCCCGACGGAAGGACGTCGAGCATCAGCTCCATGTCGTCGACGAGGACCGGGGCGAGCGACTCCATGCCCTCGACGGCGATGCCCTCGGCGATCTTGCCGAGCAGTTCGCCGAGCTCCGGGTGGGCCTCGGCGAGGGCCGCGGCCCGCTGCCTCACGTCGTCCGTCAGCAGCAGCTCACGGCAGGGCGGTGCCCACAGCCCGTGCTCGGCGATCTCCAGCGAGCGCTGGTCGGCGACCTTGAAGTAACGGATCTCCTCGACGTCGTCGCCCCAGAACTCGATCCGGAGCGGATGCTCCTCGGTAGGCGGGAAGACGTCGAGGATGCCGCCGCGCACGGCGAACTCGCCACGCTTCTCGACCAGCTCCACCCGGGAGTACGCGGCCGCCGCGAGCCCTTCCACGATCTCTTCGAGGTCGGCGGTTCCGCCGCTGCGCAGCGCCACCGGCTCCAGGTCGCCGAGACCCTTGACCTGCGGCTGCAGCACGGACCGTACGGGCGCGACGACGACACTGACGGGACCCGCGGCCGGGTCGTCCGGCGACGGGTGCGCGAGGCGGCGCAGCACCGCGAGGCGGCGGCCGACGGTGTCGGAGCGGGGCGAGAGCCGCTCGTGCGGGAGGGTCTCCCAGGACGGGTACTCGACGACGGTGTCCGGGTCGAGCAGGGAGCGCAGCGCCGCGGCCAGGTCCTCGGCCTCCCGCCCGGTGGCGGTCACGGCCAGCACCGGCCGCCCCGCATCGCGGGCCAGGGCCGCCACCGCGAAGGGCCGCGCGGCCGGCGGCCCGACCAGGTCGACATGGTGCCGGTGACCGTCACCGGCGGCCTTCACCGCTTCGGCGAGCGCCGGGTCACGTACAACGGCGTCGAGCAGACCGTGCAGACTCATGAAGAGGTTCCGTCCGGGATCCAGGAGAGTGCGGGCAACGCGAACCGCCCGACACGTCTGGGGTCCCCCATGTCGAAGACCAGGGGCGGGCCGGGGGTTCCCAGCGTAAACCCCGCGAGACGGCTCCGGCCCGGTGAGCGTGGAGGACGCTCACCGGGCCGGAGCCGTCATCCTACGGAACCGCTCCGCAGGCTTCCGTGACTACTCCGTGGCGATCGCGTTCAGGACGTTCATCCTGCCCGCCCTGAAGGCAGGGACGAGCGCCGCGAACAGACCCACGAACGCCGAGGCCACGAAGACCGTCAGGATCGTCGGCCACGGGATCTCCAGGACCCCGAGCCCCTCCAGGGCCAGCAGCTTCTGGGCCGCCGTGCCCCAGCCCATGCCCAGGCCGAGGCCGAGCAGGGCGCCGAAGAGGGCGATGACCACCGACTCCAGTCGGATCATGCGGCGCAGCTGGCGGCGGGAGAGGCCGATGGCGCGCATGAGACCGATCTCCCGGGTCCGCTCGACCACCGACAGGGCCAGGGTGTTCACCACGCCCAGCACCGCGACGATGATCGCGAGGGCGAGCAGACCGTAGACGATGTTCAGAAGCTGTCCGACCTGGTCCTTCAGGTTCTTCTTGAAGTCGGTCTGGTTCTGGACCTCGTACTGCGGATAGGGGGCGAGCGACTTCTTGAGCACCTCGTACGCCTCCGCCGCCTTGCCCTCCTCCGCCTTGGCGAACATGATCAGGTTCTTCGGCATCTTCTCGGCGGGCACGTACTGCGCGGCGGTCGTGATGTTCGTGTACTTCGCGCCCTTGTCGATGTTGCCGTCGTCCGAGGTGATGGCCGCGACCTTCAGCTTCGCCGTCCCACCGCCCGTGAAGGCGACCGTGATCGTGTCGCCCACCTTCACGCCGTGCTCCTCGGCGTAGGTGTCGCCGACCGACATGGCGTTCTTCCCGTACGCCGCCGACAGCTCGCCCGCGACGGTCTCGCGCCGCAGGTCCTGCGCATACGTCGGGTCCGCGGCGACGATCTCCTCGTCCTCGGTGGTGCCGTCCGGGGCGGTGAGTTTCGTCCTGACGGCCTTGTACTCGGTGACGTGGGCGATGCCCGGCGCCCTCTCCATGGCCTGCTGCGCCTGGGGCATGATCGGCTGGCCGTTGGACGCACTGACGATGAAGTCGGCTCCGACGGACTTGTCGAGCTCCTCCGTGGCCGAGGCGACCATGGACGAGCCGACGACCGACAGGCAGGCGACGAGCGCGAGACCGATCATCAGGGCCGCGGCGGTGGCGCCCGTGCGGCGCGGGTTGCGCAGCGCGTTGCGCTCGGCCATCCGTCCGACCGGGCCGAAGATCCGCAGCACCACCGCGCCGAGGACGCGGACCACGCCGCCCGCCAGGAGCGGGCCGACCACGATGAAGCCGATGAGGCTGAGGACGACCCCGAGCCCGAGCCACAGCGAGCCCACGGTCGCCTCGTCGGCCCGGGTCGCGGCCCACAGTGCCGAGCCTCCGGCGCCGGTGAGGACCACGCCGAGGATGCCGCGCACCAGACCGGCCCTGCCGTCCGCCGGGGTGCCCGCGTCGCGCAGTGCGGCCATCGGGGAGACCTTGCCGGCCCGCCGGGCGGGGATGTACGCGGCCAGGACGGTGACGACGATGCCGAGGGTGAGGCCGACGGCCGGGGTCGTCCACTTCACGGTCAGGTCCTCGGTGGAGAGGTTCATGCCCATCGAGGACATGAGCTCCATCAGCCCGATCGCCAGGCCGACTCCGGCGCCGACACCGGCGACGGACCCGATGACGCCGAGCAGCAGCGCCTCGACCAGGACCGAGCGGTTGACCTGCCTGCGGCTCGACCCGATGGCCCGCATCAGGCCGATCTCGCGGGTCCGCTGGGCGACCAGCATCGAGAAGGTGTTGACGATGAGGAAGATGCCGACGAGGAAGGCGATTCCGGCGAAGCCGAGCATCGCGTACTTCATCACGTCGAGGAAGCCGCTGACGTCCTCGCGGCCGGCGTCCGCCGCCTCCTGCTGGGTCTGGAACCTGTACGGCCCGTCGGCGACCGCGGCGACGTTCCTCTTCAGCTGCGCGTGGCTGACGCCGGGCTCGGCAGTGACGGCGACATGCGTGAACTCGCCGGTCCTTCCGAGAAGTTGACGCTGGGCGGTGGCGGTGTCGAAGTACACGACGGCCGCGCCCGGGTTGGTGACCTTGAAGGAGGCGATACCGGAGATCTTCGCGGTGAAGTCACCGGTGACGGCGATCGTGCGCAGCTCGTCCCCGATCTTGAGCCCGTGCTTCTCGGCGGTGTCGGCGTCGACCACCACCTCGGTGGGGCCGCGCGGGGCGTGCCCGGAGGTGATCTCCATCGAACGCAGGTCGTTCTGCGTCCAGTTGCCGGCGATCGTCGGGGCGCCGTTGCTGGAGCCCATGTTCTTGTCGTCCGCGTTGACGACGGTGACGCTCATGGAGACGACCGCGCCCTCGGCGGACCGCACGCCGTCCGCCTTCTCCACCGTCGCGACGAGCGATGCGGGCAGCGATTCGGGCCGGCCCGTCTGCGGCATCTCGTCGTCGACGGCGGCGGTCTTCGGGCTGACGGTGACATCGGCCGCGGTGGCGGCGAAGAGCTTGTCGAAGGTGGTGTTCATGGTGTCGGTGAAGACGAGCGTGCCGGACACGAACGCCACCGACAGCAGGACGGCGACGGCGGAGAGCGCCATGCGTCCCTTGTGGGCGAAGAAGTTGCGCAGGGAGGTCTTGAGCACGGTCACGACGTCCGTCCCCGGGCGTCGAAGTCCTTCATACGGTCCAAAACCTGGTCGGCCGTGGGGTTGAACATCTCGTCGACGATCCGGCCGTCGGCGAGGTAGAGCACGCGGTCCGCGTAGGAGGCCGCCACCGGGTCGTGGGTGACCATGACGATGGTCTGGCCGAGCTCGTCGACGGAGCGGCGAAGGAAGCCCAGCACCTCGGCCCCGGCGCGGGAGTCCAGGTTTCCGGTCGGCTCGTCGCCGAAGATGATCTCGGGGCGGGCGGCCAGGGCACGGGCCACGGCGACCCGCTGCTGCTGACCGCCGGAGAGCTGGGCGGGCCGGTGCTTGAGACGGTCCGCGAGACCGACGGTCTCCACCACCCGGTTCAGCCAGGCCGCTTCCGGCTTGCGGCCCGCGATGTCCATCGGCAGCGTGATGTTCTCGAGGGCGTTCAGCGTGGGCAGCAGGTTGAACGCCTGGAAGATGAAGCCGATCCGGTCCCGGCGCAGCTGCGTGAGTTTCTTGTCCTTGAGCCCGGTGATCTCCGTGTCGTCGATGTGGATCTCGCCGGAGGTCACCGTGTCGAGCCCGGCCAGGCAGTGCATCAGGGTGGATTTTCCGGAGCCCGACGGACCCATGATCGCGGTGAACCGACCGCGCATGATGTCCACGTCGACGTGGTCGAGCGCGACGACCCGCGTTTCGCCGGAGCCGTAGGCCTTGACGACCTGTCGGGCTCGCGCGGCGACGGCCGTACGCCCTCCGGTGCCCCCGTGTGCGGGGATGGTCACAGCCGTTGTCACGGTATGTCTCCTCAGTCGGTGAAGGGAAAAGCCGAAGCGCCGCGTGCCGTACGAGTCTCGCGGGAGGCGGGTCAGCGGCACGATGGGGCTGAGCACCCTCTTGAGCGGGGGTTTTCCCCACCCCGTGTCGCCCCCTGCGCCGCCCGGGCACCCGTAGGACCAAGGTAAGGAGCACGCCCCGCCCCTCTCGTCCTCCGGCGGGACGACCAGCCCCTGGCCGGTAGTAAGGAGGAACCCCTAGGGGTATCCACCCTCCGGCCGATCCGTACCCGGAGAGGCCGCCCCCTCCCGTCGCGTGAGCTGCAAGTGAGAAGGTGTTCCGCGGAGATACGTGCATAGGGAAGGGATCTTGGATGGACGGGGGCGGCACCGACGCCGGCGGAGGCAGTACCCACGCCGGCGACGGCGATCCGGGCGCACACCGCAGCGGCACGGGCACAGGCACAGGTGGGAGTACTGGTGCGGGTGACGGTGGCTCAGGCGCGGACATGAGGGACAAGGCGACGCCGACGAGGCCGGCCGACCCCGCGACCCGCACCCCCGCCACCGGCACCGCGGCGCCACCACGCACCGCGGCGTCCCCACGCACGGCCACCGCCCGCCGCGGCCGGGTCGTCGCCGCCCTGATGCTCGGCATGGCACTGGCGGCCCTCGACGGCACGATCGTCTCGACCGCGGTCCCGCAGATCGTCGGCGACCTGGGAGGCTTCTCGGTCTTCTCCTGGCTGTTCTCCGGCTATCTGCTCGCCGTGACCGTCACCCTCCCCGTCTACGGGAAGCTCTCCGACACCTTCGGCCGCAAGCCCGTCCTGATCGCGGGCATCGCCCTCTTCCTGGTCGGATCCCTCCTGTGCGCGGGCGCCTGGAACATGGCCTCGCTCATCGCCTTCCGCGTCGTCCAGGGTCTCGGTGGCGGTGCGCTCCAGGGCACGATCCAGACGATCGCCGCCGACCTGTACCCGCTCGACGAGCGTCCCAAGATCGTGGCGAAACTGTCCACGGTGTGGGCGGTGTCGGCGGTCGCGGGTCCGGCGGTGGGCGGTCTGCTCGCCGCGTACGCCGACTGGCGCTGGATCTTCCTGATCAATCTGCCGGTGGGCGCGGTCGCGCTGTGGCTGGCCGCCCGCCATCTGACCGAGCCGGCGCGGAAGGCGCGGGAACAGGGTCCGCGACCCCGCGTCGACTGGCCGGGCGCACTCGCCGTCTTCGTCACCGGGGCGCTCCTGCTGACCGCCCTCGTCCAGGGCGGGGTGGCCTGGCCCTGGCTCTCCGCACCCTCCCTCGGCCTCTTCGCGGGCGCCGCGGCGGGCGCGGCCGTGACCGTCGTCGTCGAACGACGGGCGGCCGAGCCCGTCATCCCCGGCTGGGTGTGGCGGCGGCGCACCATCGCCGCGGTCAACCTGGCGCTGGGCGCGCTCGGCCTGCTGATGGTCGCGCCGACCGTCTTCCTGCCCACGTACGCCCAGTCGGTCCTCGGACTCGGCCCGATCGCCGCCGGGTTCGTGCTGTCCGTGATGACGCTCAGCTGGCCGGTGAGCGCGGCGTACGCGAACCGCGTCTACAGCCGCATCGGGTTCCGCAACACCGCGATCATCGGCATCGGCGCGGCGACGCTGATCATGCTGGCGTTCCCGCTGCTGCTCCCGTACCCGGGCGAGCCGTGGCAGCCCGCGCTCATCATGCTGCTGCTCGGCGCAGCCCTCGGGTTCTTCCAGCTGCCGCTGATCGTCGGCGTCCAGTCGACCGTGCCCTGGGCCGAGCGCGGCACGACGACCGCGTCGGTGCTGTTCTGCCGCCAGGTGGGCCAGAGCGTCGGCGCGGCCCTGTTCGGTGCGCTCGCCAACGCGGTGCTCGCCGCACGGCTCGGCGGCTCCGGCGACCTCGACTCGGTGGCGCGCTCCCTCGCCGGTGACGGCTCCGGACCCGCTGAACATCTACGGCAGGCCGTGGCGACGGCGGTGGACTACGTGTACGTGGGGGCCGCGGGTGCGGGCGCGCTGGCGCTGCTGGTGCTGGTGTTCCTGGCGCCGCGGAAGTTCCCCGTGATCATGGAGAAGCCCGAGGCCTGAGCCTGGGCCTTCCTCCTGAGGACCGGGCTGCGCGACCGCACGCCAGGCCGGTGCGGGGGCGTGACCCGACCGTTGCGGAAATGACATACCTTCCGGTCGGTAACCCCCTTACGCCGATCCTCTACCGACAAGTAACGTTCGCGCTTCCCCCAGCCTGCGAGGGCCGCAAGGAGCCGCACCATGTCGTACGACCACGTGTTCCCGGAACCGTCCCACTCCGCCCAGCACCCCTGGCACACGCCCCCACCGCCGGTGCCGCCATCGGCCGCACACGGCCTCGCCTACGGCGCCGCCCACCACCTCGCAGGCGACGGGGCCCACGAACGCGCCGAAGACGGCGACCTGCCCAGGCTCCGCTCCGGCTATCGCAGACTCCGCCGCGTCGCGACCCTCACCGCGCTCGGCTATTTCACCCTCTTCCTCGTCCTCTCCGGCTACGCCCCCGGGCTGATGACCGGCGAACTGAGCGGCGGCCTCACCACGGGACTGTTCCTGGGGCTCTGCCAGCTGCCCGTGACACTCGCCGCGATCGCGCTCTACGAGCGGATCGCACGCCGGCGGGTCGACCCGCTCGCCACGGCCATCCGGCTCCGCGCCGAAGAGGCCGCCGAGGCGGCGGTGGCTGTGGCCGCCGCCCGCCAGGTCCGTCAGAACCGTCACGGCCGCCCCGGCGCCTCCGCGTGGCAGCGGCCGACGGGAGGCATGCGCGCATGACCGGCTTCAACTCCGACGCCCAGACCATGTCCTTCGTCGCGTTCATCGCCGTCATCACGGTCACGCTGCTGCTGTGCGTGATGACCGGACCCGACCGTGACGACCTCGGCGAGTTCTACACCGGCTACCGCTCCCTCTCCCCCGTGCAGAGCGGTCTGGCCATCTCCGGCGACTACATCTCCGCAGCAACCGTGCTCGGCACCATCGGCATCGTCTCGCTCGTCGGCTACGACGGGCTCGTGCTCTCCCTGAGCACCGTGCTCTCGCTGGTCCTCATGATGTTCCTGCTCGCCGAACCACTGCGGAACGCGGGCCGGTTCACCATGGGCGACGTCCTCACCCGCCGCACCCCCGGACCGGCCGTCCGGATCACCGCGTGTGCGGTCACCCTGACCGCACTGCTGCCGCTGGTGATCTTCCAGCTCTCCGGCGCGGGCGATCTCCTCGCCTTCGTCCTCGGCTTCGACGCGGACGGCTTCAAGACCGGCTCCATCGTCTTCCTCGGCATCCTGATGATCGCCTACGCCGCGATCGGCGGCATGAAGGGCACCGCCTTCATCCAGATCGTCAAGACCGTCGTCCTGCTCGCCGCGGCCACCCTCATCGCCGTACTCGTCCTCGAGCGGTTCGACTTCAGCCTGCCCACGCTGCTGGACGCGGCCGCCCAGGGCAGCGGGGCGGGGGACGCGTACCTCGCCTCCGGCCTGCAGTTCGGAGGCGACGACCTCGACATGATCAGCGCCGAGCTGACGGTGGTGCTCGGGGCGGCGGTGCTGCCGCACATCACCATGCGCATGTTCAGCGCGCGGAGCGCGACCGCGGTACGTCGCTCAATGTCATGGGCGGTCTCGACCGTCGTCGTCATGTGCCTGCTGTTCGCCGTGATCGGCTTCGGCGCGTCGGCGATCATCGGGCACGAGCGGATCGTCGCGGGCGACCCGCAGGGCGAGACGGCGTTCCTCGGGGTCACCCAGGCACTGCTCGGCGCGGACGCCACCATGTTCGAGTCGTTGCTGTTCACCGTCGTGGCGACCGCGGTCTTCCTCACCCTGCTCGCGTCGGTCGCCGGGATCACGCTCGCCTGCGCCAACACCCTCGCGCACGACCTGATCGCACACGGACTGCGCAGGACCCGCCTGGAGCACTCGACGGAGATGGCCGTCGCCCGGGGCGCCGCGCTGGGAGTCGGCCTCATCGCGATCCTCTCCGCGGTCATGGTCCGTGACTGGAACGGCCAGTTGATGATCACCCTCTCCTTCTGCATCGGCGCCTCGGCCGTTGCCCCGGCCCTCGTCTACAGCCTCTTCTGGCGCCGCTACACCCGCACGGGTCTGCTCAGCACGCTCATCACGGGCGCGGTCAGCGCGCTCGTCCTGATGACGGGCAGCAAGCTGGTCTCCGGGTCCCCGCAGTCGGTCTTCCCCGAACACGACTTCAACTGGTTCCCGTTCACGACCACGGGCCTCGTCTCCGTCCCGCTGGGCTTCCTGGCCGGCTGGCTGGGGTCGATCCTGTCCGCCCGCGACGCCGCGTCCCAGCGCGAGGGCTACGAGTCGGTCGAGCCGACGATCCTCGCGGGTGCGCCTGCGCCGCCGCGGGGGGCGTGACCGGGGCCCCGCCCCGACGCCCGCACCTCGATCGCCGGGGGGCTCCTTCCGGGCCCGCCCGGCGATCGGGGACGGCAGGGAACGGACCCCAGGACCTACGGACAGTGCAGGTCACGGCCGGGTTCCTCCCCTCCCCGCCCTTTCCGAACCGGGGTTGCGCCCCGACCCCGTTTCAGGAATCCGCCCCGGACCCCGCTCCTCGATCGCGGGCCGTACGAGGGCCGGTGCCTGCGCCTCGCGCGACAGAGCCGCGCATCGGCACCGCCAGGAAGGGCGGGGAGAGGCGACGGCCCGCCGCAGGCGATGGCCGCCCCGTGGCCGGGGCGGCCGTGGACGTGGACGCCGGGAGCCCCCCGCAGGAAAGGCGCCCGGCCTGCAACGCGCAGGCCGGGCGCCCCTTTCCGTGCGAAGGGCCGGGCTACAGCAGCCCGTCCCACATCTGCTCCAGCAGCACCGACCACCAGCTCTCCGGCGACGACAGCGCCGCCGGGTCGAGGGCGGCGAGCTGCGCCTGGAAGTCGACCGTCCAGCGGCCCGCCTGTTCCGGGTTGAGGCCGAAGCGCAGGCGCCACATCCGCCCGAGCAGGGCGAGGCAGCGCGTGAACTCCGGGAGGCCGCTGTTCACGAACTGCGGCGCCACCGGCTGACCGCCCGGGCCGCCCTCGACCGGGACCGCCACGATGTGGGCCGTGCCGTACTGCACGCAGATCGCCTTGCCGAAGTCGCTGCCCACAACCAGGTACGAGCCCGCGTCGGACGCCGGCTGCACCTGCCGCTGCGCGGCCAGCTCCCCCAGCGTCGGCACCACCGGCTGGGCCGGCTGCGCCCAGAAGAACGGGCCGAAGTCGGCCGGCAGACCCGCCCACACCAGCGTGCGCGCCACGATCTCCGGCACACCCTGGCGGGACACCGCCCGCTGGTCGAAACGGCAGATGCCCTGCGGCCCGAAGGAGCCCACCAGCTCCTGCGCGATCCCCTCCGGGGGAATCGGCGGGGCGGGCTGGACGGGCGGCAGCGGCGCACGCACCGGCGCGGGGCGCGCCGGGCCGTCCGCGACCTGGTGCAACTCGCCCTGATGGGTGAGCAGTTGCTGCATCCCGCCCTGCCGGCTGGCGTGGTCCTTGCCGTACGGGGCGATGTTCGTGATCCGTGCCTGCGGCCATGTCTCCCGGATCATTCGGGCGCAGTAGCCTCCGGGGAGTTCGCAGGACTCCAGCTCGGTGTGCAGCTCCAGCACCTGGTCGTTGGGCACGTTCATCCCGCGCAGCTCATGGAAGATCTGCCACTCCGGGTGCGGGGTGCCCGGCGCCGAGCGGCGGATGAGCTGCTGCTCCGAGCCGTCGGGCGCGCGGTAGCGCAGCACGGCCTGGTAGCCGGGACCGACCATCGGCATGCCGGCGGGCGGCTGCTGCGGATAGCCGTACGCGGGAGGCTGCGGCTGCGGCGGCCCCGGTACGGGACCGTGGACACCCGGAGCCTGCGGGGCCTGCGGCGGTGGCACCTGCCCGGGACCGGCCAGCATCGTGGCGGCGTGGTGGACACCGCCCGTGGGGGTCCCCCCGGCGGAGCCAGGGGGAGTACCCGGAGCGCCCGGGGCTCCGGGCGGGCCCGGAGGCTGCGGTGCGCCGGGGCCGCCCTGGTTCGGGCCCGGGTTCGCCAGCATCGTCGCGGCGTGGTGGACACCGCCCGGAGGGGTGCCCGGGACACCCGGAGCAGCGGGCGGGGCCGGAGGCTCCGCCCCCGGACCTCCCTGGCCCGGGTTCGCGAGCACGGCCGCCGCGTGATGCGGCGGGCCCGGCGGAGCGGGCTGCTGCGGCCCGTCCGGGCCGAGTTGCGAGACCATCTGGGTCGGTACGTAACCGCCCGCCGGAGTGCCGGGCGCACCCGGAACACCCGGCCTCGCACCGGGCACACCGGGCGGGGCGGGCGGCGGCGGGGTCGTCGGGCCGCTCCCGCGCGAAGCACGCGGAGGCGCCACGGCCTTGCTGGTCGCGGCGTCGGCGATGTCGCCGGCGCCCGGCCGGCCGGGCGCGGCGGGAGCAGCGGGGGCGGGCGGTTGCGGCCCGCCGGCCTGCGGTCGGCCCGGCTGCGGGTCGATCGCCGGCGCCACGGCGGTCGGCGGCAGCCGGCTGCCGCCCGACATCAACGCGGTCGGGGCATCCGCGCCCACCGACGGCGGCGGTGTGTCGTCGTCGTCCGCCCCGGACAGCGGCGGCGCGAACACCGTTGCCGGAAGCGGCACGGAGCCCTCCCCCGACTCGGCGTTCGTGTCGGTACCGGCCCAGGGAATGGCCCCACCGGGCAGACCCGGTGCGGGCGTCGCGGGCACACCGTCCGACGCGGTGGGCTCGTGGTCCCCACCACCGGTGACCGGCCACGCATCACCACCGACATGCGAACCACGCCCACCGGTCGAGCCGCCGGGCGCGCCCTGCGACCAGCCGGCGCCCGAATCGGGCTGCCCTGCACCGGATCCGTGCGCGGCACCTGCCGAAGCGGAGGCACCTGCGCCCACGGCCGGGGCGCCACCCGGCGCACCGCCGCCCGACGCACCAGCGCCCGCACCGGAACCCGTGCGCTGGTCCGGAATCCCCAACTTGTCCGCCGCGTCCTGCAGCCACTCCGGCGGGCTCAGCAGGAACGACGTCTGGTTCAGGTCGATCCGCTGAGGCGGCGTCGCGGCCGGCGCCGCCGCATCCGGAGTGCCGTACTCCTCCTCGTACCGGCGGATCACCTCACCCACCGGCAGCCCCGGCCAGAGCGTGGCCTCCCCGCTGTCCCGGGCGATCACCAGCCGCTGCCGGCCGCCGTCCGAGGTCGGCCCGTCAGGGCGGTCCTCCGCCCACACGACGAAGCCCAGCTCGAACTCCCGTACCCGCACCTCACGGTGCTGATACGCGGGCACGTCACCGTTGACCCACTCTTCCGCGCGCTCCTGCGCCTGCGCGAACGTCACCATCGAGAAGCTCACTCCCCCACCGGAACGGCGCGCGCGAAGCCGCCGTCCACCATCAGGTTCGCCACCGTCTCCAGCTCCGGCGGATTGCCCGCGAGGCGCGACAGAAACGCGTCGAAGTCCTCACCACAGGGCAGCAGCAGCTGCTCCACCCGCTCGTTCACCGACCAGCCGTCGCGGTCACGCGCGTCGTCGTACGCGCAGAACCACACCGAACCGACGCCGCTGCCACGCACCTTCACCGCGAGCAACCCGCCCTGGACGAAACCGACACCGAGAAAGTCCTTGGTCAGATGGTCCCGCAGGCACTTGTTCACGTACACCAGGTCGTTGACCGCCGCCTCCTCGCGCACCGTGAAGAACGGCTGGTCGATCAGCAGCCCCAACTCCGCGTCCAGCGCCGCCCCTGCCGGCGCGCATCCTCCGGCCGCCTTCAGGAAGGAGCGGTACGCGCCCGGCAGGCGGTACCCCAGGTCCTCCTCCACGCCCAGCAGTTGCTGCTCGCTCACCGACACCGCCCCCTTGGGCAGGCCGAAGTGCGCGGGCCGGGTCTCCTGCAGCGGACGCGTACCGCGCTTGGCATGGTCGACCGCGGCCGTCGCCACCCCGGCGTGATGCCGCAACAGCGCCTTCACCTCGACCGGCACCAGCTCCAGCCGGCGCCCGCCCGCGACGTGGTGCCACGTCCAGCCGTGCGGCGTCGCCACCGCCGGGATCGTGTCCCACAGCTCATGCCCGGTGGCGGCCAGCGCGGCGTTCGCCGACACATAGTCGGTGAGCCGCAGTTCGTCGACACCGAAACCCTCCGGAGGCTCGGCGATCTCCGCGGCGGCACGGGCATACGGCGAGAAGTCCGGATAGCCGTGTTCGTCCACCCGCACCCCCATGGGATGCCGAGAGGCCCGGACCGGGTCCGGGAAGTGCACGACCTGCCCGGCGTAGGCCGCGTTCGGTGGCGCGGCTTGTCCCCCGGCCCGGGGGCCGGGAGGTGCCCCCAGCCCTTGCCGACCTGTCGTCATGGCGGTAGCCCCCTGCTGCGTCTGGCTGATTCACCACAGCCTATGCGGTGGCGCAACAGGCGCCACCGCCCCCGTACCGCCCCGGGCGCACCCGTTCCGCTTCCGTAACGAACCGTCACCTCCGCGTGACCCTCGGCCGAAACGCAACCGACACAGGCACACGTTTCAGTCACCCCGCTTCCACACCAGGCGTCCTATTTGGCAGTCTGTCCCTTCAACTCGGGGGGCGTGCACAGCGGCGGTCGGCGCCGCGGGCACGGGAGGGACACAGCACGATGCACACGGCACCATCAGGCACGACCGGCGATCCCCGGCTCAGCTGGAGCAGCACGGAGACCGAGGGCCATGCGCCCACGCCGCGCTTCCGGCGCGACGGGATCCTGCCAACCGTCGCGGCAGCACTCTCCGTACGCGGCGAGACCCTCACCTGCACCGCAGGCAAGGCCGACCAGTCACCCGTGCTCCACCCCCTCGTCCAGGACTACCTCGACACCCTCACCAGCGGCCAGCGGGAACGGTTCACCGGCCGCTGCGCCGAGGCGATCCTGCTCTCCCGCCACCTCACGTCGACGGACACCGCCCGCTCCAAACGAGCCCAGCGCAAACCCCTCACCCACGGCGAAGCCCGCCGCTCCCTCAAGCACTCCAAACTCACCGCCCGCCGCATCCGAGAGGACGGTGACCCCCTGCACGGCAGCTACGCCGCCCCCTGCCGCTCCTGTACAGCGATGCTCGCCCACTTCGGCGTACACACCGTCGACCCGACGACCCAGAACGGCTGACCGGACCGTGAACGAGCACCACACCACACGCTTCGCCGTCGCCGTCGACGCCGCACTGCGCGAGGCCGGCTGGCAGCCCGGCCGCTGGGACATCAAACAGGCCGAACACTGGGCCGACACCCTGCGCGCCCACGAATCCCCCGGCGGCCACCGCCACGCCGTCTTCCCCGCCGCAGTCGAGGCCTGGGCCGAGTTCGGCGCCCTCCGGATCACCCCCCAGGGACCCGGCCGGGAGATCGCCCCGGCGAGCCTCCACCTCGACCCCCTCGCCGGCCTCCACCTGGCCCGCACCCTCGGAGACCTCGGCCGCGCTCTCGACACCGAGCTCACCCCGCTGGGCGAGGAGGGAGACGCACAGGCGGTCCTGGCCATCGACACCAAAGGCCGCGTCTACAGCCTCGACCACACCGGCGACTGGTACCTCGGACCGGACGTCGACCAGGCTCTCTCCACCCTCGTCACGGGCAGCCGGCCGACCCGCCTGGCAACAGACTGAGCGGCACCGCCGGGCAGGCGGCGACCAGACCTACGCAGCAGCCGGCACAACCGCCGACACCCGGAAACCACCCGCATCCGTCGGCCCCGCCACAAAGACACCACCGAGCGCGGAGACCCGCTCCCGCATGCCCACCAGACCGTTGCCCCCGCTCGGGAGATCCGCGTCCGACGCGCCCCGCTCCGAAGGACCGTTCTCCACCTGCATCGCGATCTCGGCGCCACGATGCGCGACACGCACCCACGCCTTGGCACCCGCGGCATGCTTGTGGACGTTCGTCAGCGCCTCCTGGACCACCCGGTACGCCGTCTGCTCGACCTCCGGCCGGTACACCCGCGCCTCACCCTGCACCATCAGCTCGACGACCATCCCCGCCTGCCGGGACTGCTCCACCAGCAGCTCCAGGTCCGCCAGCGACGGCCCGTCCTCCGCGGCCGCCGCGGCCGCGGCCGCCGCAGCCACCCCGACCGCGGCCAGCGGCCCCGCCTGTCGTATTCGCCGATCGAGATCTGGAGGACCCGCGTGTCGTCGGGACGGTCGAT
>NZ_JBEOXF010000013.1:0-27915 GCF_040296405.1 Streptomyces sp. NPDC002133
CGAGACGGCCAAGCCCTACCGCTGGACCTACGAGGGCACCCCGCTCAAGGCAGCCTGATCAACACCCTCCACGAACTTCCGCGGAGCAGCACTAGGTCCCGAAACGGACCCCTCGGGTCGGCCTTCAGCGGCTCAGCCCGGCCCCCGGACCCCTCGGGTCGGTCTTCAGTGGCTCAGCCCGGCCCCCGGACCCCTCGGGTCGGCCTTCAGCGGCTCAGCTCGGGCCCCGGACCCCTCGGGTCGGCCTTCAGCGGCTCAGCTCGGGCCCCGGACCCCTCGGGTCGGTCTTCAGTGGCCCGGGGCCGGTGCCCCGGACCTCAGCGGTGCGCCGCCGGCGGCGCATCCTCAGCGCGGTCGCTCCGCGTGCATCCTCGCGACATACGCCGCGGCCTGCGAACGCCGCTCCATGCCGAGCTTGGCGAGCAGGCTCGAGACGTAGTTCTTGATGGTCTTCTCGGCGAGATGCAGCCGCTCGCCGATCGCGCGGTTCGTCAGCCCCTCGCCGATCAGATCGAGGATCCTGCGCTCCTGGTCGGTCAGGCCCGCCAGCTTCGCGTCACCCTTGGAGGTGCTGCCGTCCCGCAGCCGCTCCAGGACGCGCGCGGTGGCGACCGGGTCGAGCAGCGACCTGCCCGCCGCCACGTCCCGTACCGCCGTCAGGAGCTCGGTGCCGCGGATCGCCTTGAGGACATAACCGGAGGCCCCGGCCATGATCGCGTCGAAAAGAGCCTCGTCGTCGGCGTACGACGTCAGCATCAGGCATTTGATGGCATCGTTGCGGGAACGAACCTCACGGCACACCTCCACCCCGCTGCCGTCCGGAAGCCGTACGTCCAGAACGGCCACGTCGGGACCGACGGCGGGAATCCTGACCAGGGCGTCCGCCGCCGTCCCCGCCTCCCCGACGACCTCGATGTCGCCCTCGACCGAGAGGAGCTCATGGACACCACGCCGGACGACCTCGTGGTCGTCAACCAGGAATACCGTGATTTTTCCCTCGTCAGGCACTAAATCAGTCTCACATATTCACTCTTCCCGTGCCCGGGGTGACCGGGATAACGTGCCCCTGTTCCGGCGGCCCGCAAGGCCGTGACCAGTGGTTGTTCCCGCTTTTCTCGATTTACTTGGAAATCCAAGCAAAATCGCAGGTCAAATGGGGTTTCGCAGTAATGCGGCCCACTGGGTAACGTGCCTTTGGCAGGGCGCTCGCCGGGGCACCTGTCACGCCTGTTCCCTGCCGAGCGGCACCCACCCCGTGCACGGGTACGGATACAGGCGAGCCGCACTGGTTCCCGGCGGACCCCGGGAGCCGGACAGACGGAGGAGCACGCACGTGACCGTGGAGAGCACTGCCGCGCGCAAACCGCGCCGCAGCAGTAAGCGCGCCGTTTCCGGCGCCGCGAAGAAGCCGCAGACGTCCGAGCCTCAGCTCGTACAGCTGCTCAACCCCGAAGGTGAGCGGGTCGAGCACCCGGAGTACGACATCGACCTGAGCCCCGAGGAGCTTCGCGGGCTCTACCGCGACATGGTCCTGACGCGTCGCTTCGACGCGGAGGCCACCGCCCTCCAGCGTCAGGGCGAGCTGGGTCTGTGGGCGTCGCTGCTCGGCCAGGAGGCGGCGCAGATCGGCTCGGGACGGGCCCTGCGCGACGACGACTACGTCTTCCCGACCTACCGGGAGCACGGCGTCGCCTGGTGCCGCGGGGTCGACCCGACGAATCTGCTCGGGATGTTCCGTGGCGTGAACCACGGCGGCTGGGACCCGAACAGCAACAACTTCCACCTGTACACGATCGTGATCGGCTCGCAGACGCTGCACGCGACCGGCTACGCGATGGGTGTCGCCAAGGACGGCGCGGACTCGGCGGTCATCGCGTACTTCGGTGACGGCGCCTCCAGCCAGGGCGACGTCGCCGAGTCCTTCACCTTCTCCGCGGTCTACAACGCCCCGGTCGTGTTCTTCTGCCAGAACAACCAGTGGGCGATCTCCGAGCCCACCGAGCGCCAGACCCGCGTGCCGCTCTACCAGCGCGCGCAGGGCTTCGGCTTCCCCGGCGTCCGCGTCGACGGCAACGACGTGCTGGCCTGCCTCGCCGTGACGCGGTCCGCGCTGGAGCGGGCCCGCCGCGGTGAGGGCCCGACGCTGGTCGAGGCGTTCACGTACCGGATGGGTGCCCACACCACCTCCGACGACCCCACCAAGTACCGGCACGACGACGAGCGGGCGGCCTGGGAGGCCAAGGACCCGATCCTGCGTCTGCGCACGTACCTGGAGAACGAGGGCTTCGCCGACGAGGCGTACTTCACCGCCCTCGACGAGGAGAGCGACACGCTGGCCAAGCGCGTGCGCGAGGCCGTCCGTGCCATGCCCGACCCGGACCCCATGGCGATCTTCGACAATGTCTACGCCGACGGGCACGCCCTCGTCGACGAGGAGCGCGCGCAGTTCGCCGCCTACCAGGCGTCGTTCGCGGACGCGTCCGGGGAGGGCAAGTAAGCCATGGCCGTAGAGAAGATGTCCCTCGCGAAGGCGCTCAACGAGTCGCTGCGCAAGGCCCTCGACACCGACCCCAAGGTCCTCATCATGGGTGAGGACGTCGGCAAGCTCGGCGGAGTCTTCCGGATCACCGACGGGCTCCAGAAGGACTTCGGCGAGGAGCGGGTCATCGACACCCCGCTCGCCGAGTCCGGCATCGTCGGCACCGCGATCGGGCTCGCGCTGCGCGGCTACCGTCCGGTCGTCGAGATCCAGTTCGACGGCTTCGTCTTCCCCGCGTACGACCAGATCGTCACGCAGCTCGCCAAGATGCACGCCCGCGCGCTCGGCAAGATCAAGCTGCCGGTCGTCGTCCGCATCCCGTACGGCGGTGGCATCGGCGCGGTCGAGCACCACTCCGAGTCGCCCGAGGCGCTCTTCGCGCACGTGGCCGGCCTCAAGGTGGTCTCCCCGTCGAACGCCTCCGACGGCTACTGGATGCTGCAGCAGGCCATCCAGAGCGACGACCCGGTGATCTTCTTCGAGCCGAAGCGGCGCTACTGGGACAAGGGCGAGGTCGACACCGAGTCCATCCCGGACCCGCTGCACGCCGCCCGCACCGTCCGCACCGGCAGCGATCTGACGCTCGCCGCGTACGGGCCGATGGTGAAGGTCTGCCTGGAGGCCGCCGCGGCCGCCCAGGAGGAGGGCAAGTCGGTGGAGGTCCTGGACCTCCGCTCGATGTCCCCGATCGACTTCGACGCGGTCCAGAAGTCCGTCGAGAAGACCCGCCGGCTCGTCGTCGTCCACGAGGCCCCGGTCTTCTACGGCTCCGGAGCGGAGATCGCCGCCCGCATCACCGAGCGGTGCTTCTACCACCTGGAGGCGCCGGTGCTGCGTGTCGGCGGTTTCCACGCCCCGTACCCGCCGGCCCGGGTGGAGGAGGAGTACCTTCCGGGCCTTGACCGGGTGCTCGACGCCGTCGACCGCTCGCTTGCGTACTGAGGAGAGGGTCGTGACGACGATGACAGACGCTTCTGCTCGTTTCCGTGAGTTCAAGATGCCCGACGTGGGCGAGGGACTCACCGAGGCCGAGATCCTCAAGTGGTACGTCCAGCCCGGCGACACCGTGACCGACGGTCAGGTGGTGTGCGAGGTCGAGACGGCGAAGGCGGCGGTGGAACTGCCGATTCCGTACGACGGCGTCGTGCACGAGCTGCGCTTCGACGAGGGCACCACGGTCGACGTGGGCACCGCGATCATCACGGTGGACGTGGCGCCGGGGTCGGGCGAGGCCGAGGAGCCGCCGCCGGCTGCCACCGAGCCGCCGCTCGCCGCCGCCGAGCCGGAGGGCGAGGCCAAGCCCAAGGGCCGCCAGCCGGTGCTGGTCGGGTACGGGGTCGCCGAGTCCTCGACCAAGCGCCGGCCGCGCAAGGGTGCGTCCGTACCCGAGCAGGCGCAGGCCGCGCAGGCCGCCCTGCAGGCCGAGCTCAACGGGCACGGGACCGCGCCCGAGGCCCCCGTCGCCGGCCGGCCGCTCGCCAAGCCGCCCGTGCGCAAGCTGGCCAAGGACCTCGGAGTGGACCTCGCCACGGTGGTGCCGAGCCGACCCGACGGGATCATCACCCGCGAGGACGTCCACGCGGCCGCCGCACCCGCCCCGGTCACCGCGCCCGCCCCCGCCGCCGTGCCGGCACAGGCGGCCGCAGCTGCTCCGGAGCCCGTCGTCGTGGGAGGCGCACGGGAGACCCGTCTCCCCGTCAAGGGCGTGCGGAAGGCGACCGCGCAGGCGATGGTCGGCTCCGCCTTCACCGCGCCGCACGTCACCGAGTTCGTCACGGTCGACGTCACGCGCACGATGAAGCTGGTCGAGGAGCTCAAGGCCGACAAGGACATGGCCGGGCTCCGTGTGAACCCGCTGCTCCTCATCGCCAAGGCGCTGCTGGTCGCGATCAAGCGCCACCCGGAGGTCAACGCCTCCTGGGACGAGGCGAACCAGGAGATCGTGCTCAAGCACTACGTCAACCTGGGCATCGCCGCCGCCACCCCGCGCGGTCTGATCGTGCCGAACATCAAGGACGCGCACGACAAGACGCTTCCGCAGCTGGCCGAGGCCCTCGGCGAGCTGGTCGCCACGGCCCGCGAGGGGAAGACGAGCCCCGCGGCCATGCAGGGCGGGACGGTGACCATCACCAACGTCGGCGTCTTCGGCGTCGACACCGGCACGCCGATCCTCAACCCGGGCGAGGCCGCGATCCTCGCGGTCGGTGCGATCAAGCTCCAGCCGTGGGTCCACAAGGGCAAGGTGAAGCCCCGTCAGGTCACCACGCTGGCGCTGTCGTTCGACCACCGGCTGGTCGACGGCGAGCTCGGCTCCAAGGTGCTGGCGGACGTCGCGGCGATCCTGGAGCAGCCGAAGCGGCTGATCACCTGGGCCTGACCGGACCCGTTCGACGAGGCGGCCCCGCAGGACACGTCCTGCGGGGCCGCCTCGTCATATCCGCTCAGCCCGCGACGGCCGCCGTCGCCTTGCTCGTGGCGGCGCCGCTCGCGTGCCCGGTGCGGCGCGCGGTGACCCGCACGGTGATCTTCTTGCCTCGCTGGGCGCTCTTGAGGACCAGGGTGGACTTGGTCGCTCCGGCGATCGCCCTGCCGTTCTCGTACCACTGGTAGGTGTACGAGGTCGGGGCCGGCGTCCAGGTGCCGCGGGTGGTGACATGGGTCGGGGTGCGGCCAACATGGTGGCCGCACCCCGGGGGTCTCTCGGTCGAGCGTCGCTCGGTCAGTCGCGCTGGGCGCCCTGCGGCAGCTTCCGCAGCTGCATCGTGGAGGCGGTGGTGGTGCCGAAGCCGTAGTCCAGCAGCTTCGCCGCGTCGGTGTAGCGGTTGGAGTCGTTCAGGACGACACCGATGACGGTCTTCGTGCCACGGGTGGCCGCGAAGACGAGGCAGGGGCCGGCCGGCGTGTTCGTGCCGGTCTTGAGGCCGTTGGCGCCGCTGTAGGAGCCGAGCAGCTGGTTCGTGTTGTACCAGGTGTACGTGCGGGTGCCACCGGTGCTCGTCTTCGCGGAGGCCTTGTAGGAGGTCGCCTTGACGATGGCGCGGAAGTTCACGTTGTTCATCGCGTAGCGGGCGATCTTCCCCAGCTCGCGCGGGGTCGTGTAGTTGTTGCCCGTCGTCGAGTTGCCGTCGAACGAGTCGAACTTCGTGTTCGTCAGGCCCAGCTCGGTGGCCTTCGCGTTCATCTTGCCGATGAAGGACTGGACACGGGCGGTTCGGGTGGTGCCGGTGCCGTAGGTCTCGGCGAGGGCCATGGCCGCGTCGCAGCCGGACGGCAGCATCGTCGCGTAGAGCAGCTGGCGCACGGTGAGCACATCACCGCTGCGCAGGTCCGCGGTGCTGGCGCCCTTGGCCGTCACGTAGTCGCGGTAGGCCTGCTTGGACGTCACCTTCTGGTCGAGGTTGACGCCCGGGGTGGACAGCACCACCGCGGCCGTCATGATCTTCGTCGTGCTCGCCATCTGGCGGCGGGTGTCCGCGGCCTTGTTGTAGAGCGGCGTGCCGTTCGAACCGAGCATCAGGTACGCGCCGCTGGCGGAGACGGTCGGCGCGGTGGCTGCCTGGGCGGGAGAGGCGGCCATGGGGGAGACGGTCAGCAGGACGCCGGAGGCGAGGGTGACCGCGGCGGCTCTGCGCACGCCCGTGAAGCTGTAATTCAAAGGGAACGCTCCGAGTTCGCGTAAGCGCTGAAAGGTGTCTGTGGGGCCAGAGGGAAACCTCGGCCCACGAAGGAGACACGTGAGGGTGGAAGAAGGATGTACGGAACCCGAAAGGTTCTCCGCATCCTGCATCGTGGACACGACTTCTGGATGCACCCCTGTTGTATCTAAGCTGTGTCCATGCCCGCCGCCCCCGCCGCCGAACGTGTCTACACCCACATCAAACAGGCGGTTCTCGACCGCCGTTACGAGGGCGGAACGCTCCTCACCGAAGGCGAGCTCGCCGAGGCCGTCGGCGTGTCCAGGACCCCGGTGCGCGAGGCGCTGCTGAAGCTGGAGATGGAAGGGCTGCTCAAGCTCTACCCGAAGAAGGGCGCGCTCGTCCTCGCCGTCTCCGCACAGGAGATATCGGACGTCATCGAAACCCGGCTGCTGGTCGAGGAGTTCGCCGTCCGCAAGGCCGTGCCCGCGCCGCCCGCGCTCATCGAGCGGCTGGAGGAGCTCGTGGAGCGGCAGCGGCAGCACGCCGAGGCCGGCGACCTCGCCGCCGTCTCCGCGACCGACCGCGCGTTCCACGCCGAGATCGTGCGCAACGCCGGCAACGAGATCCTCTCCCGCCTCTACGACCAGCTGCGCGACCGCCAGCTGCGCATGGGCGTCGCCCTGATGCACGCACAGCCCGACCGCGTCACCAAGAACATCACCGAGCACGCCGACATGCTGGACGCCATCAGAACCGGTGACACCGAAGCCGCGGCGGCCTGTGTGCACCGGCACCTGAGCTGGGTCAAGGTGCTGGTGCGGGGTGAGGAGCGATGACCGCCGCCGCCCTGTCCCTGCCGGGCGATCCACCCGGCGGCCGCCGCGCCTACACCGTCTGGGGCATCGGCGTCGCCGTGTACTTCGTCGCCGTCATTTTCCGTACGTCACTGGGCGTCGCGGGCCTCGACGCCGCCGACCGCTTCGACGTCAACGCCTCCGCCCTCTCCACGTTCTCCATTCTCCAACTGCTCGTGTACGCGGGCATGCAGATCCCCGTCGGCCTCATGGTCGACCGGCTCGGCACCAAGAAGGTCCTCACCCTCGGCGCCGTCCTGTTCACCGCGGGACAGCTCGGCTTCGCGCTCTCGCCCTCCTACGGCATGGCCCTCGCCTCCCGCGCGCTGCTCGGCTGCGGCGACGCGATGACCTTCATCAGCGTGCTGCGGCTCGGCTCGCGCTGGTTCCCCGCGCGACGGGGGCCGCTGATAGCCCAGATCGCCGCGCTGTTCGGCGTGGCGGGCAACCTCGTCTCGACCATCCTCATCTCGCGGCTGCTGCACGGACTCGGCTGGACCGCGACGTTCGCCGGGAGCGCGGCCGCGGGCGTGATCGTCCTCGTCCCGATGCTGCTCTTCCTGAAGGACCACCCCGAGGGTCACGAGCCCGCCCCGGCGACGCATGCCGGTGCCGCCTTCGTCCGCAGGCAGATCGCCGAGTCCTGGCGCGAGCCCGGCACCCGGCTGGGCATGTGGGTGCACTTCACCACGCAGTTCCCCGCCATGGTGTTCCTGCTGCTGTGGGGGCTGCCGTTCCTCGTCGAGGCGCAAGGGCTGTCCCGGGAGACCGCGGGCGAACTGCTCACGCTCGTGGTCGTCGCGAACATGCTCGTGGGCCTCGTCTACGGCCAGATCATCGCCCGGCACCATGCCGCAAGGGCACCGCTGGCACTCGGCACGGTGGGGCTGACGGCCGCGGTGTGGGGCGCCACCGTTGCGTATCCCGGTGAACACGCGCCGATGTGGCTGCTCATCACCCTGTGCACGGTGCTCGGCTCCTGCGGGCCGGCCTCGATGATCGGCTTCGACTTCGCCCGCCCCGCCAATCCGCCGGGACGGCAGGGCACGGCGTCCGGGATCGTCAACATGGGCGGCTTCGTCGCCTCGATGACCACGTTGCTCGCCGTCGGCGTGCTGCTGGACGCGACCGGCGACAACTACCGGATCGCGTTCTCGTCCGTCTTCGTGCTGGAGACGCTGGGCATGATCCAGATCCTGCGGTTGCGGGCGCGCACGGCGCGGCGCGAGCGGGAGCGGCTCGTGGCGAGCCGCGTGGAGGCCGTGCACGTACCGGTGTGAGCGGGCGTCACTCGGGCGGCGCGGCGGCGACGGCGGTGCGGTGCCGTCGGCGCGCCGCCGCGGGGCCCTCGGGACGGCCCCGCCCGCGCCGCGCCTGCATCGGTTACGGCGTGACCGCGAACGAGTCCAGGATCGCCGCGGCCAGATCCGCGTCGCCCTCGACCTTGATCCGGTCGGTGACGGCCGCGTGCCTGATCCGGCCGGCGGCGAGCCGTACGTACGTCTCCCAGTCCAGGGCCAACGTCGCGGCCGGGCCCAGCGAGGGAGCGCCGTCGATCGTGCCGTGTCCGTCCGCGTCGACGCGGACGGTCCGCAGGAAGTCCACGGGCCCGTTGACGTCGAAGACGACCGCCGAGTTCGGCGGGGCGCCCGCGTCCTTGGCGACGATCTTCGGCAGGAGCGCGAGGAAGTTGTCACGGGCGACGAGGGCGCCGGGGGAGTCCAGGTTGCCGGGCTCGCCGAGCGTCGTCCGCAGATCCTGCTCGTGCACCCAGATGTCGAAGGCCCGCATCCGGTAGGCCAGTTCCAGCGTCTGCTCGGCACCGAGCGGGGCGCGGACCATGGTCTCGGGCGAACGGCTCTCGTTCCGCAGCTGCCGGTTGCGCCGGATGATCGTGTACTCCAGCTCGGCGGTCATCTCGGGCGCGGTGTGGTGACGGCGCACATCGACCTGCATCTCCATGTAGCGCGAGAACTCGCTGCGTACGTGGTAGAGATCGCGGGGCAGGGTGTGGATCGGCCTCGGGTCACCGAGCATCTCGCACTCCATGCCGATGACATGCGACACGATGTCGCGCACCGACCATCCGGGGCACGGGGTCGCGCGGTTCCACTCCCCTTCCACGAGCGGCTGCACCAGCTCGGATATCGCTTCGATGGAGTGGGCCCAGGCGTCGGCATAGGTCTGGAGACTGGGATGGACGGTCACGGAACCCCTCGGCGGTTGTGCGCGGGCTGGGTGCTGGGCAGCTGTGGGGGTCCGGGGGTGGCCCCCCGGGAGAGAACAGTACGCTGCCTGTGGGCACCCCGGCAGTGCTTTCGTGTGACGATCGTAGGCCGTGCAGACGGCTCGAATGCCAGGACGGTGGTAGTGTGCGCGCCTCGCTGATCCAGATCGCAGTAGACCCGGGCGAATCGGTTGAATCCCGCAGGCAGCGAGCCGCGTCTCTCGTACGCGAGCAGGCCGGCGCCGACCTCGTCGTCCTGCCCGAGCTGTGGCCGGTGGGAGCCTTCGCGTACGAGCTGTTCGCGACGGAGGCCGAGCCGCTCGAGGGCCCCACGTACGAGGTGATGTCCAAGGCGGCGAGCGACGCCGGCGTCTGGCTGCACGCGGGCTCCGTCGTCGAACGTGCATCCGGCACAGGCTCTACCGCGAGTGACGGCCCGCTCTACAACACCTCCCTGGTCTTCTCCCCCACCGGCGAGCTCGCCCGGGTCTACCGCAAGATCCACCGCTTCGGCTTCGACAAGGGCGAGGCGGTGATGATGGCCGCGGGCACCGAGCTCGTCACCGTCCCGCTGCCCGACGCCACGCTCGGCCTCGCCACCTGCTACGACCTCCGCTTCCCCGAACTCTTCCGGGGCCTCGTCGACGCCGGCGCGGACGTCCTCGTCGTCGCGGCAGGCTGGCCCGAGCGCCGTCGCGCCCACTGGACCCTCCTCGCCCAGGCACGCGCCGTCGAGAACCAGGCGTACGTCCTCGCCGTCGGCAGCTCCGGCACCCACGCGGGCGTCGAGCAGGCCGGCCACAGCATCGTCGTAGACCCCTGGGGTGAGGTCCTCGCGGAGGCGGGCGCGGCGGAGGAGGTTCTCACCGTCGACCTCGACCCGTCGAAGGTCGCCACGACCCGCGAGCAGTTCCCGGCCCTCAAGGACCGCGTGCTGGGTCTCCCGGCACCGCGGTGAGCGCGCCGCGGAGCGTGTCGCGGTGAGCGCGTCGTGGTGAGTCTGTCCTGGTGAGCGCGTCGCGCGGGCTCGACCGCGACGGGACGATCGCCCGCGAGGGCGCGCCGACCCGGGTGCCGGACGCCTTCGGGCCCGTCGTGGCGGCTGCCCGCCCACGGTCGCCGGCACCTTCGGGAGCACCCGGCTGCACAGGGCCCACCTCCACGGCGGCGTCCCCCGCGGCACCGCCACCCCCGGCGTCTCCGACCCCGACCACTCGACCGCGAACTCCCGGTCCAGGATCTTCCCGCCGACATCCAGCTCCGTCCCGTCGGCCGGCCTCACCCGGAAGTGGTTCCGCAGCAGTGACAGCCGCTTTCTGCGCACGACGGCCAGGGACTCCCGGTCCCGCTCGATCGTCATCGCGTCGCGCAGGCCGGACAGCTTCTGCCGCAGTGTGACCAGCACCCGCCCGGCCGGGTCCTTCAGTTCCAGCGTGTCCCGCAGCCGCAGCCGCAGCCGCAGCCGCAGCCGCAGCGCCTTGCCGTCGACGGGAAAGGCGTGGCGGCCGCGGTCGTCGTCGACCCAGTAGTCGTCGCCGACGGCGAAGATCTTGTCGCGTACGAGGTGCCTCATGCGGAATGCGTACCCGCCGGGTGAGGTTGGATGGAGGTATGGCTACACGTGCACGCGTTCGGGCCCCCGAGCTGATCGGCAAGGGCGGCTGGCTGAACACAGGAGACAAAGACCTCAGCCTCGCCGAGCTCCGAGGACGCATCGTCGTTCTCGACTTCTGGACTTTCTGCTGCATCAACTGTCTGCACGTCCTGGACGAGCTCCGCGAGCTCGAAGCGAAGCACAGGGACACGCTGGTCTTCATCGGCGTGCATTCGCCGAAGTTCGTGCACGAGGCCGAGCACCAGGCCGTCATCGACGCGGTCGAGCGCTACGAGGTGCATCATCCGGTCCTGGACGACCCCGAGCTCGCGACGTGGAAGCAGTACGCCGTGCGGGCCTGGCCCACGCTCGTCGTGATCGATCCCGAGGGGTACGTGGTCGCGCAGCACGCCGGTGAGGGGCATGCGCATGCCATCGCGCGCCTGGTGGAGGAGCTGGAGACGGAGCACGAGGCGAAGGGGACGCTGCGGCGCGGGGACGGGCCGTACGTGCCGCCGGAGCCGGTCGCGACCGATCTGCGGTTCCCCGGGAAGGCCGTGGTGCTGCCGTCGGGGAACTTCCTGGTGTCCGACTCGACCCGGCATCAGCTGGTCGAGCTGGAGGCGGACGGCGAGACCGTCGTGCGGCGGATCGGGGACGGGGAGTTCCGGGAACCGCAGGGGCTCGCGCTGCTGCCCGACGGCAAGGTCGTCGTCGCCGACACCGTGAACCACGCGCTGCGCACGTACGACCCGGAGAGCGGCGCGATCGAGATCGTCGCCGGGACCGGGCGGCAGTGGTGGCGGGGGTCGCCGACCTCGGGGCCGGCCCGCGAGGTGGATCTTTCGTCGCCGTGGGACGTGGCCTGGTGGCAGGGCAAGGTGTGGATCGCGATGGCCGGCGTCCACCAGGTGTGGACGTACGACCCCGAGGCGGGGACGGTCCAGGTGGCCGCAGGTACGACCAATGAGGGGCTCGTCGACGGGCCGGCGGCCGAGGCGTGGTTCGCGCAGCCGTCCGGCCTCGCCGCCACCGACGACCGGCTGTGGATCGCCGACTCGGAGACGTCCGCGCTGCGCTGGATCGACACCGACGGGGTCGTCCACACCGCCGTCGGCACCGGGCTGTTCGACTTCGGGCACCGGGACGGGGCCGCGGAGCAGGCGCTGCTGCAGCATCCGCTCGGCGTGACCGCACTGCCGGACGGCTCGGTCGCGGTGTCCGACACGTACAACCACGCGCTGCGCCGCTACGACCCGGTGAGCGGTGAGGTCATGACCCTCGCCACCGATCTGCGCGAGCCGTCGGGCGCCGTCCTCGCCGGGGACGACATCGTGGTCGTCGAATCGGCCCGCCACCGGTTGACCCGGCTGCGGCTGCCCGAGGAGGCGGTGCGGGTCGAGGCGGTCGCCCACCGCACCCAGCGCGCCGCGACGGAGGTCGCTCCGGGGACGCTGCGGTTGGACGTCGTCTTCCAGGCCCCGGCCGGGCAGAAGCTGGACACCCGATACGGGCCCTCGACGCGGCTGCTCGTCTCCTCGACCCCGCCGGAGCTGCTGGCCGCGGGCGAGGGCGCGGGCACCGACCTGTTCCGGGAGCTGGAGCTGAACCCCGCGGTGACGGAGGGCGTCCTGCACGTCTCGGCGATGGCGGCGTCCTGCGACGACGACCCGGCGAACGAATACCCGGCCTGCCATGTGCACCAGCAGGACTGGGGCGTTCCGGTCCGGGTGACGGCCGACGGCGTCACCCGGCTGCCGCTCGTCCTCGCGGGGATGGACGCCTGAGGCCCCCTAGCCCACCAGCCCCTGCCGAGTCGAGGGCCTGCCCGCCGCCCCGTCGAGGCAGCCGGCCACCCACAACCCCGGGTTGTGGGTGGCCTTGCGGCCGCCGAGTCCTTCGGACTCCATGCGTGCACACCCCCCGGCGTCTCCGTGGTAGGCCCGGAGCCCCACGGGCCGCGAACCGGCGATGAACCAGTCGGAGAACCTGCCGTCCGCGTCCGTCCGCACGACCTCGTCGTAGGACCCGTTGTGGACGATCACGCTCGCGTCGGAGACAGGGCCGCGCTCGTGCGTGACCGGCTGCCACTCGAGGAGCCGGCCGCCGGCGGTGACCTTTTTGTCGTCGAGGGTCGGGTTCGGCCGGTCGACGCCGAATTCCGCGAAGTACCGCTGGGTGGTGTAGTCGTACCTGCCGGCGTTCCTGAGGGTCGTCTCGTCACCGTCGGCCTCTTTGACGACCAGGTCGACGGCGTAGACGCCGGCGGTTTCGAGCTTGACGTCGCTCGCGGTGATCCAGTCGCCCGACTTCCGGTCGCCCGTGGCGATTTCGAAGTCGTGGACCGTCTCGACGGCTTCGGTGTCACCCGGCCTGTGGACGACGGCGGTGACGCCGGTCACCTCGCTGTCGGCCTTGAGTTCGTCGACGAAGAGGTGGTCGAACTTCTGGCCATGGCCGCCGGCTCTGAGGACGGTCGGCCCTGCGACGGCGGATGCGGTGCCGGGCACCGCGAGTATGCCCAGTACCACGGACGTGGACAGGGCAAAGGACATGCTGCGCTTCATGTGTGCGTCCCCCCGGACGGTTCCAAGGGGCGCGTGAGGTGGTCGAACACGGTGGTCGAAGAGACGCGCCCCGAGATCGACATCCTAGATCGGGCGGGGCGCGCCGTACACCGCGTTCGGCGCGGGGGCGTCAGCCCTCCAGGAACGCCACCAGTGCGTTCGCCAGCAGATACGGGTCGTCCGCGCCGCACAGCTCACGGACGCTGTGCATCGACAGGATGGCGACCCCGATGTCGACCGTCCGGATTCCGTGCCGCGCCGCGGTGATCGGGCCGATCGTCGTGCCGCACGGCATCGCGTTGTTGGAGACGAACGTCTGCCACGGCACACCGGCGCGCTCGCACGCCGCCGCGAACACGGCGCGGCCGCTGCCGTCCGTCGCGTACCGCTGGTTGACGTTGACCTTCAGGATCGGGCCGCCGTTCGCGCGCGGGTGGTGCGTCGGGTCGTGGCGCTCCGCGTAGTTGGGGTGCACGGCGTGGCCGGTGTCGGAGGAGAGACAGACCGTGCCGGCGAAGGCGCGGGCCCGGTCCTCGAACGTACCGCCGCGCGCGAAGACCGAGCGCTCCAGGACCGAGCCGAGCAGCGGTCCGTCCGCGCCGGTGTCCGCCTGGGAGCCGTTCTCCTCGTGGTCGAAGGCGGCGAGTACGGGGATGTAGGGCAGTCCCTCGCGGCCGGACAGGGCGGCGAGTGCCGCCGTACCGGCGTGCACGGACAGCAGGTTGTCCATGCGCGGCCCGGCGACGAGTTCGCGGTCGCGGCCGAGGTAGGCGGGCGCCTCCAGGGCGTGGGTCATGAGGTCCCAGCCGGTGACGTCCCCGGTGGCGAGCCCCGACTCCTCCTCCAGGAACGAGATGAGGTCGCGCTCGCCGACGGAGTTGCCGAGGCCCCAGATGGGCTGCATGTGCTTCTGCTTGTCGAGCTGCAGGCCCTTCTCGTGGATCGAGCGGTCCATGTGGATGGCCAGCTGGGGCACGCGCAGCAGCGGGCGGTCGATGTTGACCAGGCGGGTCGTGCCGTCGCGCAGCGAGAGCCGGCCGGCGAGGCCGAGGTCGCGGTCGAGCCAGGAGTTGAGCAGCGGCCCTCCGTAGATCTCGACGGCGATCTGCCGCCAGCCGTGCGCGCCCATGTCGGGCTGCGGCTTGACGCGCAGGTTCGGCGAGTCGGTGTGGGCACCGACGATCCGGAAGGGGGTGTGCGGCGCCGCGCCCTCGGGGACGTACCAGGCGACGATCGCCCCGCCCCGCAGCACGTACTTCCCGCCGCTCGTCCCGTCCCAGGCCTCGGTCTCCTCGACCTGCCGGAAGCCGGCCTTGTCCAGGCGCGCGGCGGCGTTCGCCACGGCGTGGTACGGCGACGGGGAGGCCGCCAGGAAGGACATGAGGTCGTCGGTGTGGCCACGCTCGAAGCGGGAGGGTGCGCTGCTGCTCATGGTGTTCACCTTAACGACGGAACGGGGCCCGCTCCCGGGAAGGGAGGCGGGCCCCGTGCGAGGAGGCACTGCGGAGTCCGCACGTCCCCTTGTTCCGGATGGCTTCCGGATGGCTTCCGGAAGGATTCCGCGAGGGTCTCGGACCGGCCGTGACCGGAGTCCGTCCGGGTTCCGGACCGAACCCGGGCGGACTCCTCGTGCGGACTAGAACGCGGCCTCGTCCAGCTCCATCAGCTCGTTGTCGACGCCCTCGGCGATCTCGCGGGCGAGGGAGACGCCCGGCAGGACGTTCGCGGCGAAGAACTTCGCGGCGGCGATCTTGCCCTGGTAGAAGGTCTTGTCCTTGGCGGAGGCCGACTCCAGCTTCTCGGCGGCGACGGCCGCGCCGCGCAGCAGCAGATAGCCGACGACGACGTCGCCGGAGGCCATGAGCAGTCGTGTGGTGTTGAGGCCGACCTTGTAGATGTTCTTGACGTCGTCGCCGGTGGCGGTGAGGTCGGTCAGCATCCGGCCGACGATCGCCTCCAGGTCGACGGCGGCCTTGGCGAGCGCGTCACGGGCGCCGCCCAGCTCGTCGCCGCCTGTGCCGACCGCGAGGAACTTCTTGATCTCCTCGGCGAGCGCGTTCAGCGACTGGCCCTGGTCACGGACGATCTTCCGGAAGAAGAAGTCCTGGCCCTGGATGGCCGTCGTGCCCTCGTAGAGGGTGTCGATCTTGGCGTCCCGGATGTACTGCTCGATCGGGTACTCCTGCAGGTATCCGGAGCCACCGAAGGTCTGCAGGGACTGCGCCAGCTGCTCGTACGCCTTCTCGGAGCCGTAGCCCTTGACGATCGGCAGCAGCAGGTCGTTCAGGCCGTGCAGGGACTTCGCGTCCTCGCCGGCGGCCTCCTTGAGGGCGATCTCGTCCTGCACCGCGGCGGTGTAGAGGACGAGGGAGCGCATGCCCTCCGCGTACGCCTTCTGCGTCATGAGCGAGCGGCGCACGTCGGGGTGGTGCGTGATGGTGACCTTGGGCGCGGCCTTGTCCATGAACTGCGAGAGGTCCGAGCCCTGGACGCGCTCCTTGGCGTACTCCAGCGCGTTCAGGTAACCCGTGGACAGGGTCGAGATCGCCTTCGTGCCGACCATCATGCGGGCGAACTCGATGATCATGAACATCTGGCGGATGCCGTCGTGCTTGTCGCCGATCAGCCAGCCCTTGGCGGGGTGCCGGTCGCCGAACGTCATCTCGCAGGTGTTGGACGCCTTGAGGCCCATCTTGTGCTCGACGTTCGTCGCGTAGACGCCGTTGCGCTCGCCGAGCTCGCCGGTCTCCCAGTCGAAGTGGAACTTCGGCACGAGGAAGAGGGACAGGCCCTTGGTGCCGGGGCCGTGGCCCTCGGGGCGCGCCAGCACGTAGTGGAAGATGTTCTCCGACATGTCGTGCTCACCGGACGTGATGAAGCGCTTCACGCCCTCGATGTGCCAGGAGCCGTCCTCCTGCTGCACGGCCTTCGTCCGGCCGGCGCCGACGTCCGAGCCGGCGTCCGGCTCGGTGAGGACCATGGTGGAGCCCCACTGCTTCTCGACCGCGATCTCCGCGACCTTCTTCTGCGCCTCGTTGCCCTCGGTGAAGAGGATCCCGGCGAAGGCCGGACCCGATGAGTACATCCATATCGCCGGGTTCGAGCCGAGCACCAGCTCCGCGTAGGCCCAGATCAGGGAGCGGGGGGACGTGGTCCCGCCGATCTCCTCGGGCAGGCCGAGGCGCCAGTACTCGGAGTCCATGAAGGCCTGGTAGCTCTTCTTGAACGACGCGGGGACCGGCGCGGTGTTGGTCTCGGGGTCGAAGACCGGCGGGTTGCGGTCGGCGTCCTCGAAGGACTCGGCGAGGTCGTTCTCCGCGAGGCGGGCGATCTCGTTGAGGATGCTCTTGGCGGTCTCGACGTCCATCTCCGCGAACGGGCCGGTGCCGTACAGCTTGTCGCGTCCGAGGACCTCGAAGAGGTTGAACTCGATGTCGCGGAGATTCGACTTGTAGTGCCCCATGGCGACGGCTCCGTAAGGATCGGGGAGGCAGGGTTCCTCGTACCTCAGTACATCTATTACCAGCAAGTAGCCACGATGATGCTACCCGTCGGTAATAAGGCGCAACCCCGATCGTGCATCTGTGACGCGTCCCGCACGTCCCAGACGCTCGGGAGCGGTCACCGGTTGCCGGTCCCGTCGGCGGGCGGGACCCGCGCCGCGTGCCGGGGTTCGTGGCCGTCGGCGTGTCCGCGGTGTCCCGGATGCCGGAGGGAGGGCGTGGTCGGGTTCATGACTCCGGGTCAGCCCGGTTCACGGCATCGGTGGGGCCGGTGCCGGTACGCAGGGTCGCTGCGCCCTCACTCGGGAAGGGCCGGGGCCGGGCCCGGCGGCGGCCCCGGATCGGTAGTCTTGCGTCCCATGTACGGCTACGACCAGAACCCCGGTGCTCAGCAGCACTACGGCGCCCCGCCGCAGCAGCCGATGCCCGGTGCCGGCATGCCGGGGGGTGGTTACGGCGAGCAGGTCCCCGGGTACGGCCAGCAGCCGCTGTATCCCGAGCCGTCGCCGCCGTCGCTCGCGGACGCGGTGCGGGCCTTCACGACGGGATCGCTGTCCGCCGAGGACTTCCAGCAGATCTTCGCGACGTCGAAGGTGTACTGTCCGCGCGGCGACAACCCCGGGTTCCTGGCGCTGCACAACACGCAGCAGCCGGTGATCCCGATGTTCACCTCGCTCAAGGAGCTGCGGCGGTACGCGGGCAAGGAGTCCAAGTACTTCGTGATCACCGGTGCGGAGGTGATCGATCTGCTGCCGACCGGGTACGGCTTCGTCCTGGACATGGAGGGCGATCACCGGATGGTCTTCGACGCGAAGGCCGTGGAGCAGATGGTCGACTTCGCGATGCGTCGTATGTACGGATGAGCTGCCGTGCGGCCGAACGCGGCCGTCGTGACTCGCGCCCGGGAATTGATCCCGGGCGTTTTCGCGTTCAGGGTGGCAAGAAGTTCAGTCTTCAACTAAACTTGGTCGCACAAGGAGGTCCCGCCATGCCTGCAGTGACTGTCGAGAATCCGCTCACCCTGCCGCGCGTCGCCGCGCCCGCCGATGCCCAGGCGCGTCCCGTGCTCGCCGTGACCACGGCGCCCAGCGGCTTCGAAGGGGAGGGCTTCCCCGTGCGACGTGCGTTCGCGGGGATCAACTACAAGCACCTCGACCCGTTCATCATGATGGACCAGATGGGCGAGGTGGAGTACGCGCCCGGCGAGCCCAAGGGCACGCCGTGGCATCCCCACCGCGGCTTCGAGACCGTGACGTACATCATCGACGGCGTCTTCGACCACCAGGACTCCAACGGTGGTGGCGGCACCATCACCAACGGGGACACCCAGTGGATGACCGCGGGCGCCGGCCTTCTCCACATCGAGGCGCCGCCGGAGTCGCTCGTCATGTCCGGCGGCCTCTTCCACGGTCTGCAGCTGTGGGTGAACCTGCCGGCCAAGGACAAGATGATGCCTCCGCGGTACCAGGACATCCGCGGTGGTCAGGTCCAGCTGCTGACCAGCCCCGACGGCGGCGCGCTGCTGCGCGTCATCGCCGGTGAGCTGGACGGCCACCAGGGCCCCGGCATCACGCACACGCCGATCAGCATGGTCCACGCGACCGTGCGCCCCGGCGCCGAGATCAATCTGCCGTGGCGCGAGGACTTCAACAGCCTGGTGTACGTCCTCGCCGGTCGCGGCAGCGTCGGCTCGGACCGTCGACCGGTCCACAGCGGCCAGACCGCCGTCTTCGGCGCGGGCTCCTCGCTGACCGTCCGTGCGGACGAGAAGCAGGACTCGAACACGCCGGACCTGGAGGTCGTGCTGCTCGGCGGACAGCCGATCCGCGAGCCCATGGCGCACTACGGGCCGTTCGTCATGAACACCCGCGAGGAGCTGCAGCAGGCCTTCGAGGACTTCCAGAAGGGCCGGCTCGGGACCATCCCGGCCGTTCACGGTATGTGAGGCACCCCGCGATGCGGTGCCGGAAGCGGTGCCGGGCGCGGACGCCGTCCTGGCGACCGCGCCCGGCCCGCCGCCTGCCGGGCACGGTGACCGGGCATCTGATGAGGCGTCACCCGTCCGGCCCGGACGGGCGCGCCGTCGCGCACCGCAGATGATCGACTGGGGACCGTGCCCCCGCCGCAGCCCACCCCTCAGCCGCTTCTCCCCGCACCCGTGAGACGTCTTGCCGCCTGGTGCGGGGTCGCGCTGCTCGTCGCCGGAGTCGCCGCCGTCGGGGTGTGGCTGATCACCGTCTTCAAGACGGCAGTCGTCCCCGTGCTGCTCGCTCTGCTCGGCACCGCGCTCCTCGGCCCTCTGTACCGGCGGCTCGTCGGGATGAAGGTGCGGCGCTCCCTCGCCGCCGGGCTGACCTGTGTCGCCGTGGTCGCAGTCGTCGGCGGGGCCATGTACATCGTGGTCAACGCGCTGATCGAGAGCGGGGACCAGATCGTCTCCTCGCTCAGGCGGGCCGCTGCGGATCTCACGAAGCACTTCGGCGCCGCCGGGACCTCTCTGGACGACCTGGCGGCCAACTCCAAGGAACTGCTGACCAAGTTCGGCGGGACGGCCGCGTCCGGGGTGATCTCCGGTATCAGCGTCGTCGCCGAGCTGATCGCGATCGCTGTCCTCGCGCTGCTGCTGATCTTCTTCTTCCTCCGCGACTCGGACCGCGCGGTCACCACCCTGCGCGCGCTCGTGCCCCGTTCCGCCGGCGACATGGCGGAGGCGATGGCACGGCGGGCCTTCGGAGCCGTCGAGGGCTTCATGCGAGGGACGACGTTCATCGCGCTGATCGACGCCATCTGCATCACCGTCGGGCTGCTGATCCTGCGCGTGCCCGGCGCGATCGGCCTCGGCGCGCTCGTCTTCGTCTTCGCCTACATCCCGTATCTGGGGGCGTTCATCTCCGGCGCACTCGCCGTGCTCGTGGCGCTCGCCGACCGCGGATTCGTGATCGCGCTCTGGGCGCTCGGCGTCGTCCTCGCCGTACAGGTGCTGGAGGGCCACGTCCTGCAGCCGATGATCCAGAGCCGCACCGTGCAGATGCATCCGGTGGTCGTGATGCTGGCGATCACCGCCGGGGCGGGCATCGCCGGGATCCTCGGGATGCTCATGGCCGTGCCCCTGACCGCCGCCGCGTTCGGAGTGGTCGGTGAGCTGCGCAAGCGCTACGAATCCGTCGGCGAGCCCACCGAGGGACCCGGCGGCACCGCCTCCGGGGCGCCCTCCGGCGGACCCGGCTCCTAGAGCTCGAACCAGATCGGCTTGCCGTCGCCCCGCGGATCCACGCCCCACTCGTCCGCGAGCATCTCCATCAGCACCTGACCCCGCCCCGACGACGCCATCTCGCCGGGATGCCGTTCGTGCGGCGGCTCGTCGCCGGCGTCCGAGACCTCGACCCGCAGCCGCCGGCTCCCGTGCTCACCCGCCGCCTCCGCCACCAGCAGCGCGTCGCCATCGGTGTGCACGAGCACATTTGGTGACCATCTCGGAGACCATCAGCACCGCCGAGTCGACCTGCTCCCCGTCCGCCCAGTCGTGCAGCAGATCGCGCATCTGCTGCCGGGCGGCCGAGAGCCGCTCCGGCTCGGCCTGGGCGATGGCGAGGACGGTACGGCGCGGGGCGAGGCGGGGCGGCTTCCCCTGCCGGGACAGCAGCAGCACCGCGATGTCGTCCTCGCGCCGGTCCGCGAGCGGACCCGTCGTGCAGTGCGAGGCGGGCCCGTGCACGGCCTGGACGAGCGCGTCCGCGAGCTGGAGCGGCGCCAGTCGCCGGTGACGGGGGGCGCGCGGCGGACGTGCCGGGGTGGGGCTCGGCGACCTCCTGGAGGGTGCCGGTCAGCTGGTAGTCGCCGCTCTCGATGACCTGCTTGGAGCGGCTGCGCACGGTGCGCAGCACCCGGCCCGTGTCGTCCACGACGCGCAGCCGGGCCTCGGCGAGGGTGCCCTCGGAGAGGGCGAGATTCACGATGCCGTAGATCTCGTTCCAGTCGACCGGGTGAAAGCGGGAGCGCACGGTGGACACGGGGACGGTGCCGGCTTCGGAGGGCAGCCCGAGCAGCCGGGCGGCCTCGGCGTCGAGGGTGACGGTTCCGGAGGCGTTGTCCCAGCTCCACAGGCCGGTCGCGATCGCGGCCAGGACGTCCTCGGTGCACATTTTCCTACTGAATTCACGTGTCGTAGGCATTTGCACGCCGGGGTACCGGCGCCTCCCCTGGCGGTCCCGGGCACGGCAGGGCGCGGCCGACGCGTATTCCGGCAAGGGGGAACCCGGGCCGGACGGTAACCTGGGTGGGTCTGCCCCCATCTCCCTCGCGACGAAGACTGGATGAACGACGATGCATCGGTACAGGTCCCACACCTGCGGCGAGCTCCGCGCCTCTGACGTCGGCACAGACGTCCGGCTGAGCGGCTGGCTGCACAATCGCCGAGACCTGGGCGGCATCCTCTTCATCGATCTGCGCGACCACTACGGTCTGGTCCAGCTGGTCGCCCGCCCCGGCACCCCGGCGAACGAGGCGCTCAGCCACATGACCAAGGAGTCCGTCGTCCGCATCGACGGCAAGGTCTCCGCCCGTGGCGCCGACAACGTCAACCCGGAGCTGCCCACCGGCGAGATCGAGATCGAGGTCACCGACGTCGAGGTGCTCGGCGCCTCCGCCCAATTGCCCTTCACGATCAACACGGACGACGGTGTCAACGAGGAGCGGCGCCTGGAGCACCGCTTCCTGGACCTGCGCCGTGAGCGCATGCACCGCAACATCATGCTGCGCACCGCCGTCATCTCTGCCATCCGGCACAAGATGACCGCGCTCGGCTTCAACGAGATGGCCACCCCGATCCTCACCGCGAGCTCCCCCGAGGGCGCCCGTGACTTCCTGGTGCCGTCCCGCCTCAACCCCGGCAAGTTCTACGCGCTGCCGCAGGCCCCGCAGCAGTTCAAGCAGCTGCTGATGATCGCGGGCTTCGACCGCTACTTCCAGATCGCGCCCTGCTTCCGCGACGAGGACGCCCGCGCCGACCGCTCGCCGGGCGAGTTCTACCAGCTCGACATCGAGATGTCCTTCGTCGAGCAGGAGGACGTCTTCCAGCCGGTCGAGAAGCTGATGACCGAGCTCTTCGAGGAGTTCGGCGGCGGCCGCCACGTCACCTCGCCGTTCCCGCGGATCCCGTTCCGCGAGGCGATGCTCAAGTACGGCTCCGACAAGCCGGACCTCCGCGCCCGGCTGGAGCTCGTCGACATCACCGACGTCTTCGAGGGCTCCGAGTTCAAGGCCTTCGCGGGCAAGCACGTGCGCGCCCTCCCGGTGCCGGCCGTCCAGGACCAGCCGCGGAAGTTCTTCGACCAGCTCGGCGAGTACGCGGTCGAGCAGGGCGCCAAGGGCCTCGCCTGGGTGCGCGTCGGCGACGACGGCGCGCTGTCCGGCCCGATCGCCAAGTTCCTCACCGAGGAGAACACCAAGGTCCTCACCGAGCGCCTGGGCCTCAAGCCCGGCCACGCGGTGTTCTTCGGCGCCGGGGACTTCGAAGAGGTCTCCAAGATCATGGGCGCGGTGCGGGTCGAGGCCGCGCGCCGTGCGGGCCACTTCGAGGAGAACGTCTTCCGCTTCTGCTGGATCGTCGACTTCCCGATGTACGAGCGGGACGCGGAGACCGGAAAGATCGACTTCTCGCACAACCCGTTCTCCATGCCGCAGGGCGGCCTCGAGGCCCTGGAGACCCAGGACCCGCTGGACATCCTCGGCTGGCAGTACGACATCGTCTGCAACGGCGTCGAGCTGTCCTCCGGCGCGATCCGTAACCACGAGCCCGAGATCATGTTCAAGGCCTTCGAGATCGCGGGCTACGACCGGGAGACCGTGGAGCAGGAGTTCTCCGGCATGCTCCGCGCCTTCCAGTACGGCGCCCCGCCGCACGGCGGCATCGCCCCGGGCGTCGACCGCATCGTGATGCTGCTGGCCGACGAGCCGAACATCCGCGAGACGATCGCCTTCCCGCTGAACCAGAACGCACAGGACCTGCTCATGGGCGCGCCCGCGGAGGTCGACGAGGCCCGGCTCAAGGAGCTCCACATCGGCGTCTACAAGGGTCCGGCGAAGCCGACGCCGTACAAGCCCACCAAGTAGGCACACCACGTGTGGCGACAGGCCGCACGGGAGCCGCACGTAAGGGCCCGGAACCGAAAGGTTCCGGGCCCTTACGCGTTCTCGCGTAATCCGTGCCCCTTTTCGTGCTCCTTCCGAGTCGTTCGCGCCGCGGGGAAGGACCGCGGGCGGCCCGAACGGGAAGGGAGGGCAGGGACAGGTGTAGGACCACGAGAGGACATGGCGGAGTGCTCAGCACCGTACTGACCAGAGCAGCGGCAGCAGGGACGGCTGCCGGACTGCTGGCCGCCGGGCTGCTGCTCGGGGGCTGCGCGAAACCCACGCCGCCGCGCCCGGCGCCGGGGCCGCCGCACCCGCAGGCCGCCAACGGCAAGGCCGTCCCGGCGCGGCCCGCCGAGCTCCCGGGGCTCGGCCCGGCGACCCGGGGCTTCGTCCCGGACGACACCACCCAGGCCGTCGTCGTGAGCGGCGACGCGCGGGACTCCACCCACTCCACGGTCGTCCTGTACGAGCGCGACCGGACGAAGGGCTGGCAGCGCGCTCTCGGGAACTGGCCTGCCCACAACGCGCTGAAGGGCTGGACCGACGAGCACTGGGCCGGCGACAACCGCTCACCGATCGGGGTCTTCGGGCTCACGGACGCGGGTGGCCTGCTGCCGGATCCGGGCGCGAAGCTGCCGTACTACCAGGCCGCGGACTTCTCCACGGACGGCACCGGATTCCTCGGGGAGCCGCTGGACGGTTCCTTCGACTACGTCGTCGCCATCAACTACAACCGCTGGCCCGGTAGGTCGCCGCTCTACGACGAGGGCAGGCGGCCCATGGGGTGGGACCGGGGCGGCGGGGTCTGGATCCACGTCGACCATGCGGGGCCCACGCAGGCGTGCGTGTCGCTGTCGCGGGAGTACATGCGGGAACTGCTGCGGTGGCTGGACCCGGAGAAGGAACCGGTGGTGGTGATGGGGGACGCGGCGTCGCTGGCGCGGTGACGCGGATGGCGTCCGGGGGCGGGGTTTCTGCGGCGGGCTTTGCCCCCGCCCCGCCCCCTCCCGGTCCGGGGCTCCGTCCCGGACCCCGTGGACGCGCCGGGTGCGCCGGCGTGTCCGTCCTCGATCTCCGGACGGGCTCGGGACGAACCCGTCCGGAGATCGAGCAGCACGCGCGAAGGCGTCAGTCCTTCTTCGGCTCCTCCAGACGCGGAAACAGCACCGCGCCCTTCGTCACCGTCGAGCCGGCCGGGAGCCGGCCCCAGGACGCCGCGTCCTGGACACGCTGGTCCGCCAGGGCGCCCAGGGACGCCTCGGCGCCGAGCGAGTCCCAGAGCTTCTGGGAGGTGTCCGGCATGACGGCGTTCAACAGGACCGCCACGGCCCGCAGGGACTCGGCCGCCGTGTAGAGGATGGTCGCGAGGCGGGCCTTGCCCTCCTTCGAGTCGTCCTTGGCGACCTTCCACGGCTCCTGCGCCGTGATGTAGCCGTTGACCTGCTTCACGAAGTCGAAGACCGCCAGGACGCCGCCCTGGAAGTCCAGCTCCTCGCCGATTCGTCGGTCGGCCTCGGCCACGGCCTTGGCCAGGCCCTCCTGGACCGCCTTCTCGGCGTCGCCGTTCGCCGCCGCCTCCGGCAGCGAGCCGCCGAAGTACTTGCCGACCATCGCGGCGACGCGCGACGCCAGGTTGCCGTAGTCGTTGGCGAGCTCGCTCGTGTAGCGGGCGGTGAAGTCCTCCCACGAGAACGAGCCGTCCTGACCGAACGCGATCGCGCGCAGGAAGTACCAGCGGTAGGCGTCCACGCCGAAGTGCGAGGTCAGGTCCTGCGGCTTGATGCCGGTCAGGTTCGACTTCGACATCTTCTCGCCGCCGACCATCAGCCAGCCGTTGGCCGCGATCTTCCCGGGCACCGGCAGGCCCTGCGCCATCAGCATCGCCGGCCAGATGATCGCGTGGAAGCGGAGGATGTCCTTGCCGACGAGATGCACGTTCGCCGGGAAGGTCTCCTCGAACTTCGCCGGGTTCTCGTTGTAGCCGACCGCCGTCGCGTAGTTCAGCAGGGCGTCGACCCACACGTAGATGACGTGCTTCTCGTCCCACGGGATCGGGATGCCCCAGTCGAAGGTCGAGCGCGAGATCGACAGGTCCTGCAGGCCCTGCTTGACGAAGTTCACGACCTCGTTGCGGGCCGACTCGGGCTGGATGAAGCCGGGGTTCTCCGCGTAGAACTCCAGCAGCTTCGGGCCGTACTCGCTGAGCTTGAAGAAGTAGTTCTCCTCCTTGAGGATCTCCACCGGCTTCTTGTGCACAGGGCACAGCTTCTGCCCGGCGTACTCTCCCCCGGAGGCTCCGCCCTGGGAGGTGCCCCCGTCGCCGTCCAGCAGCTCGCCGGGGAGCTTGTACTCCTCACAGCCCACGCAGTACGGGCCTTCGTACCCGCCCTTGTAGATCTCGCCCTTGTCGTACAGGTCCTGCACGAACTCCTGGACGCGGTCCGTGTGCCGCTTCTCCGTCGTCCGGATGAAGTCGTCGTTCGCGATCTCCAGGTGCTGCCAGAGGGGCTTCCACGCCTCCTCCACGAGCGTGTCGCACCACTCCTGCGGGGTGACGCCGTTCGCCTCCGCGGTGCGCATGATCTTCTGACCGTGCTCGTCCGTGCCGGTGAGGTACCACACCTTCTCGCCGCGCTGACGGTGCCAGCGCGTGAGCACGTCGCCTGCGACGGTCGTGTAGGCGTGGCCCAGGTGAGGAGCGTCGTTGACGTAGTAGATGGGGGTCGAGACGTAGAAAGCCTTCGTCCCCTGCTTCTCGGATCCAGTGGCCGCCATGGTCGAAATCCTAACGGCCGCCGGAAGATCGACTCACACCCGAGAGATCCGGGCCGTCCCCCGGAGACGTTCCCGAAACATCCCGTCCGATAAGAAGAGGGCATGCGGGTGCTGGTCGCGGAGGACGAGGGCGGTGGCGTGGTGCGGGGGAGCCGTCTGCTGCTGGCCCAGCTGGTACGGAACCTCGTGGCGAACGCGGTGGCGTACAACGTGCCGGGCGGGACGGTGGACGTGACGGTGGACGAGGGCGTCCTGGTGGTCGCCAACACGGGTCCGGTGATTGCCGCGGAGGACGTCCCCGGGCTTTTCGAGCCGTTCCGGCGGGGTGAGGGCCGCGACCGGATGGGGCCGGGAGCGGGGCTCGGGCTCTCCATCGTCCGGTCGATCGCCGTCGCGCACGGCGGAGCGGCGGAGGCGGGGCCGGGCGCGGAGGGCGGGCTCGTGGTGCGGGTGAGCCTGCCCTCCGCCGTTCCCGGCGCGGTTCAGCGGTCCAGCGGTCCGACGGCCCGGCTGCTGCGGCTGTTCAGCCACTTCGGGAAGGCGCCGAGGAGGCCCTCGTAGAGCTCGGTGTCGGTGAGCTCGCGGGGGTCCGGACCGGCGTGGAAGAACGCGGCGTTGGCCGCGTCCTGGTCCGCGTCGACCTTGCGGAGGAAGTCGAAGCCCTTGGCGTCGTACTCCCCGAACGCCACGAACTGCCAGAAGATCGGCTTCGCGGCGGTGTCCGCCAGGGCCTGCTTGGCGGGCTGCTTGGCGTCCGGCGGGCCGTCGGTCTGGAAGACGACGAGGGCGGGTCCGTCGCTGCCGGACTTCTCGTAGTGCTCGACGACCTCCTCGACGGCGCGGTGGTAGCTGGTGCGCCCCATGTGGCCGAGGCCTGCGTGCAGTTCGTCCACGCGGCCCTCGTGGTCGGTGAGCGTCAGCTGCCCGGTCCCGTCGATGTCGGTCGAGAAGAACACGACGTGCACGGTCGCGGCCTCGTCGAGGTGCGCGGCGAGGGCGAGGACCTGCTCGCCGAGCTGCTGCGTGCTGCCGTCCTTGTAGTACGGCCGCATCGACCCGGACCGGTCCAGCACGAGATACACCGTGGCTCGCGTCCCGGCAACCCCGGTGTCCTCGAGCACGGTCCCGGCCGTCCGGTACGCCCCGACGAGCCCGGCGGCCCGCGCCTTGATCTGCGCGAGGGAGTTGGCGGGCTTTCCGGCGGGCTCGGCATCGGCGTCGGCGTCGGTGCCTTCGCCTGCGGCGGGCGCGGCGGGCGTCGGCTCCGTGGTCGCCTGCGCCTCGGCGGCAGCGATCGCCTCCACGGCGGCGGCCTCGTCGCGCGCGGCGGGGATCGTCACCGCCTCGTCGGCGGAAGCAGCAGCTGCGACCGTCTCGGCCTCGACCTCGGCCTCGACCTCGGCCTCGACCTCGGCCTTGGCCTTGAGCTCGGCCTCGACCTCGGCCTCAATCTCGATCTTGGCCTCGAGCTCGGGCTCGGCCTGGGGCTCGGCGTCCTCGGTGGGCGCACTGTCGGCCTGGGCGGGGATGACCGCGACGGGCGTGCTGTCGCCGGCGGGCTCCTGAGCCTCCGGCTGCGCGTCGCTGTCGGCCTGCGGCGCGGCCGCGGTGTCGTCCGCGGCGACGGTGTCGGCGGCGGTGTCGGCGGTGGCAGCCGCCTCGGCACCGGCCGGCTCAGCGGTCGTGGCTTCGGGCTCCACAGCTGCGGGCCGGGCCTTGTCCGCCGTGCCGGCGTCTGCCGACTCGGCTTCGGCGACGGCATGGGGCTCGGGCGCCTCGTCGACGGGGGTCTTCTCCGCGTCGTCCGCCGCTGCCTCGGCCTCCGCGCCTGTCCGGTCCGCGTCGCTCGCTTCCACGGGCGCGGCGGGGGCCTCTTCGATCACCGTGCCGGTGTCGGCCGCGGCCTGCGCCGTGGACTCGTCCTGGCCCTCGGCGGGGGCGCTCGCCTCCGCGGTGTCCGCAGTGGCCGCTTCGTCGCCTTCGGCGTGCGTGTCCACCGCGTCGTCGGTGGTGTCCGCGTCCGCCTGCGGGGCGGTGTCGGTGTCGGTGGTCGCGCGGTCCTCGGCGGGCTTCGCGTCGCGGGACA
>NZ_JBEOXF010000013.1:28010-144364 GCF_040296405.1 Streptomyces sp. NPDC002133
GGACTCTGCCGTCCCCGGCTCGTCGGTCGCGTCGGTGGTGTCCGCGTCCGCCTGTGGGGCGGTGTCGGTGTCGGTGGTCGCGCGGTTCTCGGCGGGCTTCGGGTCGGGGGACTCTGCCGTCCCCGGCTCGTCGGTCGCGTCGGTGGTGTCCGCGTCCGCCTGTGGGGCGGTGTCGGTGTCGGTGGTCGCGCGGTTCTCGGCGGGCTCCGGTTCCCCGGAGGGGGTGACGGCGGGCTCGCCCCCGTCCGCCGTCACCTGCTCGGTCGTGTGCGCCGATTCCTCCGTCGTCCTCGCCGACGGGATCGTCGCGCGCGGCGACGGGTTGTCGAAGGACGCCGCCACGAGGTCCGCCGCGCGATCCTCCGGGGAGGCGGTCCCGTCGGGGGCCTCGGCCTGGGGCGGGACGGCGGCGGGGGCCTGGGTCGTTGTCGAGGCGGCCGAGGACGACGGCTCCGTACGCTCGCGTCCGAACACCTTGCGCAGCAAGCTCCGAATGCCCATGGGCGAGGCCTTTCGCGTGATTTGGGTGCGATCCATGTCCGGTCCGAGGACGTCGGGGCGGCAGCCCCGCATCCCTGGCCACGACGGACACGTAAGGTTAGCGGCCGCCCGCGCGTGAGCTCGGCAACCCCCTCCGGTGTCAAGACCGCCCCGGTCGACCCGCATTCATTCCGTGTTCACTTGACCGCCGCCACAGTGCACATGTGTGCCCCTAGCGTCACGGCCGGACATATTCCGACACGATGTCGGCGCAGGGTGCGCCGAGAGGTCTGGGGGAAGAAGTGCGCAAACTGCTGCCGCTCCTGGGTACGAACCACGCGGGCGGCCGGTCCGCCCTCACCTGCCGTTACCGCTGTGGTGACGCCTGCTTCCACGAGGTACCGAACACCAGCGGAAACGAGTACGCCGGCGACATCATCGCCGGTGCGCTCTCCCGCCGTTCCATGATGCGCGCCGCCGCCGTCGTGACCGTCGCCACCGCCGCGGGCGGTGCCGTCATGACGCAGGGCGCGCCGTCCGCACAGGCGGCGACGGCCGCCGCCGCTGCCGGCGCCAGCCACGGCGGCACCGGTTCCGGTGCCCGTGGTCTCCGCTTCACGCCGGTCGCGCCGAACACCGCCGACCAGGTGACCGTTCCTGAGGGTTACACCCAGAATGTCGTCATCCGCTGGGGTGAGCCCATCCTCCGTGGCGCCCCGGCCTTCGACGCCGACAGGCAGACCGCCAAGGCGCAAGCCGGCCAGTTCGGTTACAACAACGACTTCCTGAGCCTGCTCCCGTTGCGCGAGCACGGCCGCCAGGTCCTCGTGGCCAACCACGAGTACACGGACGAAGTCCTGATGTTCAAGGGCTACGACCCGGCCAACCCCACCCGCGAGCAGGTCGAGATCGCCTGGGCGGCCCACGGCCTCTCCGTCGTCGTGGTCCAGGAGGAGCGCAAGAGCGGCAAGCTCACGCCCGTCACCCGCCACTGGCTCAACCGCCGCCTCACCGCGACGAGCGAGTTCCGTCTCACCGGCCCGGCCGCGGGCAGCGATCTGCTCAAGACCTCCGCCGACCCGACCGGTACCAAGGTCCTCGGCACGCTCAACAACTGCGCCGGTGGCACCACTCCCTGGGGCACCACGCTCCACGGCGAGGAGAACTTCAACCAGTACTTCGCCAACGGCACCAGCGCCACCGACAAGCGCTACGGCCTCGGCACCGGCGCCACCGAGCGCAAGTGGGAGCGCTTCTACAAGCGCTTCGACGCCGCCCAGGAGCCCAACGAGTCGCACCGCTTCGGCTGGGTCGTCGAGCTCGACCCGTACGACCCCGACTCCACGCCCCGTAAGCGCACCGCCCTCGGCCGCTTCAAGCACGAGGCCGCGCAGCCCCGCCTCACCCGTGACGGCCGCCCGGTCGTCTACATGGGCGACGACGAGCGCTTCGACTACTTCTACAAGTTCGTCTCGTCGAAGCGGATGAAGAAGGGCGACTCGCGCGCCGCCCGCGAGCACAACCTCACCCTGCTCGACGAGGGCACCCTGTACGTCGCCAAGCTCACCGGTGACTCCCCGGCCGCCGAGATCGACGGCACCGGCAAGCTCCCGAACGACGGCGAGTTCGACGGCACCGGCGTGTGGATCCCGCTGGCCACCGGCGATGTCTCGCACGTCGAGGGCATGACGGCCGAGGAGGTGTACGTCTTCACCCGCCTCGCCGGTGACAAGGTCGGCGCCACCAAGATGGACCGCCCCGAGGACGTCGAGCCGAGCCCCCGCACCGGACGCGTCTACATCGCGCTGACGAACAACACCGACCGCGGCAAGCCCGGCAAGGCCGGCGCGGACGAGGCCAACCCGCGCAACCTCAACAAGCACGGCCAGATCCTCGAGCTCGCCGAGCACTGGGACGACCCGACGAGCGACGGTTTCGCCTGGCGGCTCTTCCTGGTCGCGGGTGACCCGGAGGACCCGGCCACGTACTTCGCGGGCTACCCCAAGGAGACGGTCAGCCCGATCTCCTGCCCGGACAACGTGGCCTTCGACCCGCACGGCAACCTGTGGATATCCACCGACGGTGCTCAGCTCGGCTCGCACGACGGCCTGTTCGGTGTCGCCACGCAGGGCGAGCGGCGCGGTGAGCTGAAGCAGTTCCTCACCGTTCCGAAGGGCGCCGAGACCTGCGGCCCGATCATCCAGGACCGCCGCGTCATCGTCGCCGTGCAGCACCCGGGCGAGCTCGACGGCGCGACCGTCGAGAAGCCCGCGTCGGTGTGGCCCGACGGACCGGGCAGGATCGTGCGCCCGTCGGTTGTCGCCGTCTACCGCAAGGACGGCCGCGACATCGGCGTCTGACTCCAGTGACCCCCGTGGGCCCGGCCGCTCCCGCCGGGCCCACGGGGAGGAGCCCGCGCCCGCCGTGAGGCGTCAGTCGAGACCCGTCGCCTTGCGGAGGCGTACGAACTGCTCCGCCGGGTCGCCCGTGTACGACCACGGCACCCGCGCCGCCCGCGTGCCCAGCATCCCGAACAGCCCGCGGGCCAGCTCCGTCTCCCCGGCGTAACAGGCCGCGTGCGTCAGATAGTTGAGTTCGGGGATCTCCTCCGGGAGCACCGGGCCGTTCTCCCGGCCGCCGAGCCACCGCTCCCAGGTGCGCCGCACCTCCGTCACCGCCAGCTCGTGCTTCCAGTGCTGGCCGTAGTCCGGGGAGTCCCCGTGCCTGCGGCCGCGGCCCAGCGAGCCCTCGGCGACGTACCGGAACTCCTCCACGCGCGCGATCTGCACCAGGACCGGGAGCGGGGATCCGGAAGGCGCCGCGCCCGCCGCGTCACGCGCGACGTCGTACATCGCGCCGTGGGTGCCGTGCCACCGCGCCGACCAATAGCGCAGCAACTGCACATGCCCCTCGACGTTGTCGGGGTCGCGACGGCGCAACTCGTCCCACCAGCCCCGCAGTTCGCGCCGGCCCACCCCGCCCTCGTACAGCCGGGCCACCGTCAGCAGCGACACCCAGGGCATCGGGTCGGCCGGAGCCGACTCCGCAGCGCCGAGGCAGACCATCACCGCCACGTCGAGCTGGGCCCGGTCGACCCCGGCGCCCCGGCCCGCCGCGATGGCCTGGTCGAAGACCCGGACCACCTCGGTCGCGGCACGCAGCACGGCCGCGTCCGGGTTGTCGGGTTCGGCCGCGCGCCACGCCTCGACCGCCGACGAACCCGCCGCCGCGTGCGACAGCTGGCGCACCCGGTGCGTGCGGCGCGGCCAGTTGTCGCCGGTGGCGTGCAGCAGATCCCGTACGCCCTGCCAGCGGCCGATCACGATGTCGTGCCGGGCCTCCGTGAGCGCGCGGTCGCCGGAGTCGGGGTCGAAGACGGGCTCGAAGCGGCGGCGAGCAGCGGCCATGGGGGGTGCCTGCTTTCTCGGGGTCCCCCACGCCGCAGGGCGTAGGGGAGGTCTGCCTACTGCTGGGGCGTTCAGAAGTCGGTGGCCAGGGCGTCGCGGTCGGCATCGGGACGGCCCGATGCGGCACCCGCGTACGGCTGCTCCATCTCGATCGCGCGGACCGCGTCGAGCTTCGCCGGCCGGTAGTAGGCGCTCCCCCGCCGCCAGTACCAGAGCATCGGCACCAGGCCGACCCCCAGCCCGCCCAGGCCGATCGCGACCGCGACGCCGCTGAGCTCGCCGAGCGAGGCGAAGAACGTCCAGAACATGAAAGCGGCGCCGAGGAGCGGCCACAGCCCGCCGAGGAGGAAGTTTGACACCGTTGTCAGCAGCATCTTGCGGTACGCGACGACCGCGGCGACTCCCGCGAGGCCGTAGTAGACGGCGATCTGCAGCGAGATCGCGCTGACCGCGTCGCTGAGGATCTGGCCGACCGAGCCGAGGGCGGTCGCGGCGGCGAACATCGCGAGGGCCACCGCCCCGACGACGGCGATCGCCACCCAGGGCGTGTTCCAGCGGCGGTGCACCGTGCCGAGCGCGGGCGGCATCGTACGGTCGCGGCCCATCGCGAAGAGTGAGCGCGTGACCTGGATCAGGGTCGTCTCCAGCGTCGCGACCGTCGACAGCATCACCGCCACGATCAGGAGTTTTCCGCCGACGCCGGGCCAGATCTCGTCACCGAGCACGCCGAGGACGTTTCCGCTGCCTTCTTGGATCTGCTCGGAGCTGAGGATGACGTTCACGGCGATCGTGACGGCCTCGAAGAGCAGGAAGACCACGCCGACGCCGACGAGGGCGGCGAGCCCCGCGGTCCTGCGGCTGTTACGGGTCTCCTCGCTGAGGTTGCTGGTGACGTCCCAGCCCCAGTAGTAGAACGCGGCGATCAGGGCGCCCGAGGCGAAGCCGGAGGCTCCGTCGAAGTGCGAGAAGCCCAGCCAGGACCAGTCGAAGGCGTGCGCGGCGCCCTTGTGCAGCAGGGCGGCGAGGAGGAAGAGCACGAGGAGGACCAGCTCGACGCCGGTCATCAGCAGCTGCGCCCGTACGGTCAGCCGGGCGCCGCCGAGGACGACGAGCAGCATGACGAGGAACCAGCCGGCACCGACGACCGTGGCGAGCAAGGTGTTGTCGGCGAGGCCGGGGTCGAAGAGTGCGAGGGTCATCGCGCCGGCCGGCAGTGAGCCGGCCACCATGAAGATCGTCGCGGAGACGACCAGGGCCCAGCCCGAGAGAAAGCCGAGGAAGGGGTGGAGTGTGCGGCCCACCCAGGAGTAGCTCGCTCCCGCGTTGACGTCTATCCGCCCGAGGCGGCTGAACGCCAGGACGATGCCGAACATGGGTATCGCGCAGTACAGGAGCGCGGCAGGGCTCGCCAGCCCGGCGGCTCCGGCCAGGACCGCGGTGGTGGCGGCGAGCGAGTACGCGGGAGCGCTGCCCGCGATGGCCATCACGATCGTGTCGAACGTGCCGAGGACATTGGGCTGTAGCCCTCTGCCGGTGTTGCTGCTCATCGAATGTCCTTGTGTGGCAGGGCATATGGCGATGTATCAGGATTCGTTCGCCGAGCTGAAGCGATCCTTCCGTGCCCGGGAGACGGAGCGCATCGTAGTCCTCCCACGTACAGTCGGTCGTATGGCGGATCACGAAGGGCCCGCGGGGCCGGCACGGGCCGAGGGGACCGTACGGGTCGACAGCTGGATCTGGTCGGTTCGGCTCACCAAGACCCGCTCCCAGGCGGCGGCGGCGTGCCGCGGCGGCCATGTCCGTGTGAACGGCGAGCGCGTCAAGCCCGCGCATGCGGTGCAGACGGGGGACGAGGTGCGGCTGTTCCACGCGGGGCGGGAGCGGATCGTCGTCGTGTCGCGGGTGATCCGCAAGCGGGTGGGCGCGCCCGCGGCGGTGGAGTGCTACGTGGACAACAGCCCGCCCCCTCCGCCGCGCGAGTTCGTGGCGCCGATGGGCGTCCGCGACCGCGGCGCCGGCCGCCCGACGAAGCGCGACCGCCGCGACCTGGACCGCCTGCACGGACGTCCGGGGTAGACGCCGCGGCCCTCGCGCAGGGCGTGCCCGGTACCGCCGGGCGGGGCGTCCGTCCTCGCCCCGGTGCTGTCCTGAGGCGCCGGACGGGCTGGAAGGGCGCCTCGGTGCCGTTCTCCTGCGCCGGCGGGCTGGGAACGCCCGCGGTACTGCCGGGCGGGGCGGGGTGTCACTCCTCAAGCGCCACACGGGCTGGGACGGCACCCCAGTGCTGTCCTCGCGCGCCGGCGGGCTCGGTGTGCGGGTGCGGGCCGGTGGGTCGGTGGTGCCCACCCTGCCCCAGGGCTTCGCCCGGGGATGCCCCGTCGCTGCGGGGCCCCGGAAATCCAGCCCCTCCGTCGTTCGAGGAGCGCACCGTTCGGGGGGGGCGGGTCCCCGGGAACGGGTCCGGGGCGAAGCCCCGGTGAGGGCTGGGGGCTCGCCCCGGTTCGGGAAAGGGCGGGGAGAAAGCCCCCGCAGGCGCCGCCTAGCCGCCGCGGGGCGACGCGATGGCGCGGGCTGCCGTCACCTCCTGGCGGAGCGCGGAGAGGACGCTGCGCTCGTCGCCGTGGAGGTCGGCCCGTACCTCGTAGAGCTCCTTGCTGGAGTGGAGGCCGTCGGACAGTTCGCGCAAGTGGTGGACGACTTCCGCGACCTCCGTGGGGGCAGGGGGCGGCGCCCCCTGCCTGACGCGGACCCGCGCCGCGGTCGTCGCGTCGGCGATGCGCTCGACGGCGACGACGAGCGGCCACCACGCGGTCGCACGGGTCCCGGTCGGCGGCGGCTCGGTCAGGGCCCGCTGGAATTCGCAGCGCACGGCGGAGAGCTCCCGGTACAGCCGCCGTCGCGACCGCGCGCGCATCCCCTGGTCGGCGTCCGCCGCGAAGGACATCTCCACGTAGCGGGCCGCGTCCGCGACGGCGTCGGCGAGCCGGTCGCCGATGCGCGTGTGCCAGCTCTCCGGCCACAGCAGATAGCCCGCGACCAACGCGATCGCACAGCCGATGAGGCTGTCGACGAGCCGCGTCAGGATCAGGCCGGTGCCCTGCCGGTTGATCAGGTCGGAGAGGAGCAGGATCACGGGGGTGATCGCCGCGGTCTGGAAGGCGTACCCCTTCGCCGAGAACGCCGGGATGAGCGCGCCGAGCACCATCATCACCGGCACGTCCCACCACCCCCGCGGCACCTCCGCCAGCACGGCCGCGGCCACCACCAGCCCCGCCGCCGTGCCCAGACCCCGCGCGACGGCCCGCGAGAAGACCGAGCCGAAGTCGGGCTTGAGGACGAACGTGACGGTCAGCGTGACCCAGTACGAGCGGTCCAGCGCGACCAGCGAGACCAGGGCCTGGGCGAGGCCGATGCACAGGGCGAGCCGGAGCCCGTAGCGCCAGGACGCCTCGGAGAACAGCACGTTGCGGGCGGTGCGGCGGGCCCGGATGCGCAGGGCGGCGGGGCGGCCGAGACGGTCGTCCACGTTGTTCGGGTCCGGGTCGGCCGCGTGGACGACCGTGGCCGCGTGGCGCACGGCCTCGTCCACGGCCCGTTCGGCGGTGGTGCGGGGAGGCGGCAGAGCGAGGCCGGGGTCGCCGGTGCGGGCCTCCTCGACCGCGTCGGCGAGGGTCCTCATGGCGGCGGGGACCGCTGCGGGCACCGGGCGTCCCCGCTGATGGGCGGCCGGGGCGGCCTCGACGACGGGGATGACGGCGTTGAGCTGTGCGAGCAGCCGTGTGAGGGACGGGTTGCGGCCGTGGTCGCGGGTACGGCGGGCGAGCATCACGTCGTAGGCGGTGTTGAGCGATTCGGTGGCCGCCTGCCGGCGGGTGTCGTAGGTGCCGATGTCGCCGCCCGCCGCTTCGAGGAGGTCGGCGACCGCGCGATAGGTGGCGGCGACCGCCGCCCGCTCGGGCACGCCGCCGCGCAGCGGCCAGCCGAGGAGGGCGAGCGCGAGGACCACGCAGCCGCCGAGGGAGAGCAGCAGCGGCGCCATCCACCAGGGGCTGGGCAGCGGTAGGCCGGCCCCGACCACCGCGTTGAGCAGCAGCAGCAGACCGGACACGGAGGCGACCGCACCGATCGACGAGATCATCCCGGAGACGAGCGCGACGAGGGTGAGGACGCCGACGGCGAGCCAGCCCCGGCCGTACACGAGTGTGCCGAGGGTGACGCCGACGGCGCCGAAGAGCTGCGGGACCGCGATGTTGAAGATCCGCATCCGGTACGCGTCGGCGGTGTCGCCGATCACTCCGGTCAGGGCGCCCATCGACACGAGTGCCCCGTACACCGGCCGGCCGGTGGCGAAGCCGACCGCGAGGGGCGCCGACAGCGCGACGGAGGCGCGGACCACGGCGGCCCAGGGGATGGGCGCGGGCTGCGGGCGCAGGCCCCTGACCAGCCATGGGGGCGGGGAGAGCCGTCCGTGTTCCTGCGCCATGGGGTCAGCCTCCGTGCAGTTCGAGGCGTACGAGAAGGGCACGGTGGTCGGTGTCGGCGAAGTCGAGGATCCTGGCGTCCAGGACCCCGAAGTCGTCGCTGACCAGCACGTGGTCGACCTGTGCGCCGAAGGGACGGGGGCTCGTCGCGGGCCAGGTGGGGGTGCGGAAGGCCCCGGCGACGCGGGCGCTGTCGTGCAGGGCCCCGGCGTCGAGGATGCGGCGGAAGGCGGCGTGGTCCTGGGTGGCGTTGAAGTCGCCCGCGAGGATCGTGGGCGTGCCCCTGCTGTCGGCGGCGTACGCGCGCACCAGGCCGAGTTCCTCGCGCCAGGACCCGATGCCGCCGGGGATGGGCGGCAGTGGATGCGCGAGCTGCAACCGGACCGCCCGGCCCCCGATCCGCGCCTCGGCCCCCGGCATGGCCAGCTCGCCGGGAATCCCCGGGCTGTTCCTGATCGGATGGACGGAGAGGATCGCGGAGCCATGGGCGAGATCACCCTCGACGACGTGCCGGTACGGGTAGTCGGCGCGCGGAATCCGGGCGGCGAGTGCGTCGCTGCAGGCGCGGGCGCACTCCTGGACGAACACCAGGTCCGGCTTCTCGCGGCGGACGGTGCCGATGAGGTCCGGGGTGGCCTGCCCGAACTCCACGTTCGCTGTGAGCACCCGGAGTTGGGCGACGACGGGGCCGCGCGGGTGGGTCGCTCCCGCCCCGTACGGCCGCACGTACCAGCCCGTCACGGCCAGGACCACGACCGCGCACACGACGAGCGCGCGGTGCCGGGCCAGCACGGCGAGGAGCAGGGCGAGCACGGCGGGCACCAGGAGCCAGGGCAGGAACGCGAGGAGCTGCGGAACGGGCGTGTACGCGTCCACTCCGGCGGCTCGGCAGCCGACGACGACGGCGACCGCGGCGAGCAGCAGCCCGGCGGACCAGGCGGTGGCGGTCCGGGCCGGGCGTGCCGTCCGCGCAGTCCACGCCGTCCGCGCAGTCCACGCCGTCCGCGCAGTCGTCCGTGCCGCAGGGGCGGGGTCCGTGGTGGACTGCCTCGCCCGGCCGGTGTCGAGAGGATCCATGCCCGTCGAACGGTCGGCGCGCGGGAAGAGTTCTGCGGCCACCGCCGTCAGTGCCTCAGTGCCGTACCGCCCGGGCGATCTCGGCCTCCGGGGCGCCGGACAGATCGCGGTTGCTGCGCGCCTCGCCCGTCTTCGAGCCCCCTGCCGGGACGTCGTTGATGGTGACGACCGCGGCGTCGAGGAGGTTGCCGTCCGCGTCCTTGAAGTTCACCTGGATCGTGTAGTCCGCGGAGCCGCCCGAGCTGTTGGTCGCCGTGATCTCGGAGACGGCACGGCCGTCCTTGTTCTCGGTGGCGCCCGCCTTCACGTCGCCCTTGGCGTTGAAGCCGCCCTGGATGTCGGACAGCCGGGCCGTTGCGGACGCGACGGCCTCGCTCGCCTTCGAGGCGAGGGACTCGGGTGTCTGGTCGGTGTCGGAACAGGCAGTGGCTCCCGCCGCGATCAGTACGGCGGTGGCGACGCCTATGAGTGCGTTGCGGGCGCGCGAGGCGCCTCGGGCCGTTCTCATACGCCCAAGCCTGCGCCGACGCGTGGCGTTCGGCCACTCGGGGGGTGTGGGGCCGGGGCAGGCCCTCGGGCCCCCAAGCCCACGCCCGGCCCGTCCGGGTTGCGACGGACACCCCGGCCCCTCCTGCCGGTACGGGGCGCATTCCAAGCCTGCCCAGGCGTTCGAGGACGGACCCCGGGCCGCAGGGACGGTGCCGGGCACACCTCAGACCGTGCGGCGCCGAGGCCCGCCGTCCGGCACCGGGACGGCAGCGGGCGCGGAGGCCTGGTCGCGGACCGGAGCGAGGCTCCGGAGCGCGTCGATCATGAGCTCGACGCCGAACGCGAAGTCCGCCTCGTGGTCGTTCACCGCGAGGATCGGCGCGACCTTCGCCACCGCGGGGAAGCCCGAACCCGCGAAGTACGCGGTGCGGGCCTCCCGTATCGCCGCCGGATCGCGGCCGGCGCCCGACGGCGAGGTGTGGACGTGCCACAGCAGGGAGCCGACCTGGAAGGAGATGAACAGCCGCAGCGCGTGCACCGCCGTCTCCTCGTCGAAGCCGTGGTCGAGCATCATCGCGAGCATCGTGTCGACGGGCGCGAGCGCCGTCGGCGTCGACAGCTGGCGCAGCAGGACCAGTTCGCACGCGCGCGGGTGCCGCAGCGCCGCCTGCCGGAAGGCGTACGCGATCGAGCGGACACCGTCCTCCCAGCTTCCCGTCATCCGCCGCGGCATGCGCATCTGCGTGGTGACGTACTCGGTGACCCCATCCAGGATGTCCGACTTGCCCTGCACATGGTTGTACAGCGACATCGCCTGCACCCCGAGGCGGGCGGCGATCCGTCGCATGGACAGTCCGTCGACCCCCTCCTCGTCGATGATCACCAGTGCCGCTCCGACGATGCGTTCCCGGGTCAACGGTTCGCGGGGTCGGGGCAGTTCGCGTCCTGATCCGTGGGCCATGGGTGGTGGCTCCTCTTTCGGGTGGCTACGCGCGGTAACGCTTGACGACTTACAGCGTAAGTGCTTCTCTCCTCTTCATACTTACGGTGTAAGTGGCACAACTGCACGGGAGGCGGGGCGAGATGTACGCATCCACGTCAGTACCGCCACCATCCTCTCCCAGCCCGGCCTCCCGCCGGGTCTCCCCCTGGCAGCAGGAGGCACAGATGTCTGTGCGTACCACCCCCACCCCTCAGCGGCGTTCCTCGCTGACCATTCACCACCTCGACTGCGCACCCATGCGCCCCCTCGGCGGCGCTCCGCTCGTCTCGCACTGCCTGCTGATCGCGACCGGCAGCGGGCTGGTCCTCGTGGACACCGGTCTGGGTGCTGCGGAGGTCTCGGAGCCGCGGCGGCTCGGTGCGCTGTTCCGCCACACGCTGCGGCCCGAGCTCGATCTGTCCCGTACGGCTGTACATCAGGTGAGGGCACTCGGCTACGACCCGTACGACGTGAGCGACATCGTCATCACCCATCTCGACCTGGATCACGCCGGCGGCATCGCCGACTTCCCGCACGCCCGGGTGCACGTGATGGCCGACGAGTACCGGTCGGCGATGCGCCGTGACACCCGCCTCGAGGCGAACCGCTATCTGCCCGCCCAGTGGGCGCACGGCGTGGACTGGATCGTCCACGACACCGCCGACTTCGACTGGTTCGGCTTCCCCGCGTCCCGTGTGCTGCGCGCTCCCGACATCCTGCTGGTGCCGCTGCCGGGCCACACCCGTGGCCACAGCGCGGTCGCCGTCCAGGAGCCGGACCGCTGGCTGCTGCACGCGGGCGACGCGTACTTCTTCCACGGTGAGATCGATCTCCGGCGGCCACGCTGTCCGCGGACGCTCGCGCTGCACCAGCGGCTCGTCGCGGACGACCACGAACTGCGGTTGGGTCAGTTGGAGCGGCTGATGCAGCTGCGCCGTGCGCATCCGCGGCTGGTCCGCATCTTCTCGTCGCACGACGCGCACGAGTTCGACGCCCTGGCGAACGGCGAGTAGGGGGGCGAGGCCTGCCGCCCGGTGCCGCCGCCGGGTGGCCCGGGTGTCCGTCATCGAGGCGCGTGCCCGGCACAGTCGGGCGCAGGTCCCCGGAGATACCGGACATCTGTCGGCGCGACCCGTCGGCGGGCCCCCGCCGCGCGGACGACGACATCGAGGATCGCGGCGGGCTCGGCGGCGCAACTCTGAGCGAACCACCGCATGTTGGCCTCCACGACCGCCCACCGCTCACCCGTGCGCGGCAGGCAGGTCCCGTCCTCGTACACAGCGGCCGGGACCGACTTGTCGGACGGTGGCTTGACGAACGACGGCGACCTCAGCGTCCAGGCATCGGCCGGCGTGGTCAGCCGGATGCGGCGCCGCGTCAGCTCGTACGGGAGCGACGTCAGCCAGTCGTCGGAGGGCTCCAGCAGGCCGAGCCCGAGCGGCCCGCCGATCCGGTCGGCCGCGAGCGGGCCGCTGTACCAGTGGACGTCACGCCCTCGCACCCGCCCGGGCGCCGTGGCCACCTCGAACCACCGCCACGCGGCCGCCCGGCCGAGGAGTTCGGCCGTGCCGGACCGGGGCAGGGGCGCAAGGAACACTGGCGCGGCGGAGCGGGGCATGCGGGGACGGTGCCCCGCGGCCCTCAGACCTTGGCAGGGGTTTTGTCCGTCGCCAGTGCCCAGATCACGAACACCGAGATGGCCATCGAGAAGATCGCCCACACCGGTGCGTAGGGCAGGAACAGGAACTGGAGGATGATGTTGAGCGACGCCAGGGCGATACCCAGGGCCCGGCCCCATTCCATGCCCTTGAGGATGCCGAAGCCCGCGACGACGGCGAGGATCCCGATGATCAGATGGATCCAGCCCCAGGCGGTGAGGTCCCAGGAGTAGATGTAGCTGCCGATGCGGACGTACACGTCGTCCTCGGCGATGCCGGCGATTCCCTCGAGGATGCCGATCACTCCGACGACCGTCAGCAGGATGCCGGCGAAGAGTGTGCCGCCCTCGGCCCAGCTGCTCTTGGGACTTGGCCCGGGGGTCCGGGGAGCGGTCGGTGCTGTGTTCTGGCTCATGGCGCCAGCATGCGGCCGGGGATGCTGATCGGATATTTCAGCTGAGCCGTTCGAGGTACGCCCGCAGCGCCGCGTCGAACTCCTCCGGCCGCTCGAGGTTCGGCATATGGGCCGCCCCCTCGATCACGCACAGCGTCGAGTCCGGGATCGCCGCGTGCATCGCCTCGGCATCGGCCACCGGGGTGTACGCGTCGTCGCGTCCCACGACCACCAGCACCGGGACCGGGACCCGGGTGAGCAGCTCGCGGTAGTCCGGGCGCTCGGCGCGCCCGCGCAGCGCCGCAGCCGCGCCCTCCGGCGGGGCGGCGAGCATCATCCGGTGGACGGTCTCCGAGGCCTCGGTGTTGTAGGGCGCCACCATCGTGTCCCGCACCTCGTCCGCGTACCCCCGCATCCCCTCCCTGAGGAGCCGGTCCGCCATGGCGTTGCGCCACACCTTGCCCTCCTCGGTCTCGGCGGCCGGGAAGGTGTCGGCGAGGACGAGGCCGGTGATGCGCTCGGGGAAGAGGCGGTAGCACTCCATCGCGATCTGGCCGCCCATGGAGAGGCCGCCGAGGACGAAGCGGGGCACGCCGAGCTGGTCGAGGAGGGCGGCCAGGTCGGTGGCGAAGTCGCTGAGGCGCGTCGTTCCGGGGACGACGGTGGAGGCACCGTAACCGCGCAGATCAGGGGCGATGACCCGGTGCGTGGCCGAGAACGCGGCGAGCTGCGGGGCCCACATCGAGCGGTCGAAGGGATGGCCGTGGACCAGGACGAGCGCGGGGCCGGAACCCTTGTCGTCGTATCCGACGGTGAGGCCGTCGGTCAGGTCGTCGGTGCGGGTGGCGATGAGTGCGGAGGGCATGCTCCCGACGCTAGGCGCCCCAACTCCTCGGTGCAATAAGATCTTTGCTCTCGGTGCAATCCTGGGAGGGCGGAGATGCAGGACTTCCGGCGGCTCGCCGACGAGATCGCGTACGACATCGCGGAGGGGCGGCTGCGGCCCGGCGACCGGCTGCCGCCGCAGCGGACGTACGCGCGCAGGCGCCGGATCGCGCCCTCGACGGCTATCCGGGTGTACGGCGAACTCGTGCGACGGGGCCTCGTGGTGGGTGAGGTGGGACGCGGGACGTTCGTGCGGTCGGCGCCTTTGCTGCCCGGGCCCGCGCTCGCCGAGGCGGTCGGCGACGCCCCGGTCAACCTGGAACTCAACTACCCGGTGGTGGAGGGTCAGTCGGAGCTGATGGCGCACGGGCTCGCGGCCCTGGCCCGGCCCGATGTGCTCGCGGAGGCGACCCGGCCCGCCGCGCCGGACGGCACGCCCGCGGCGCGCCGCGCCGCGGCCGCCGTGCTCGCCAGGAACGGCTGGGCGCCCGAGCCGGACCGGGTGCTCTTCGCGGGCAGCGGTCGCCAGGCGATCGCCGCCGCGATCTCGTCGCTCGTGCCGCCCGGTGGTCGCCTCGGTGTCGAGTCGTTGACGTATCCGCTGGTCAAAGTGATCGCGGAACGGCTCGGCGTGAGCCTCGTGCCGATCGCGCTCGACGCGGAGGGCATGCGTCCGGACGCGCTTGCCGCGGTTCACCGCTCGCCGCCGTCTACGTACAGCCGACCCTGCACAATCCGCTGACGGTGACGGCGGGGTCCGCGCGGCGGGCCGAACTGGCGGCGACGCTCGACGGGTTGGGGCTCGCGGCGATAGAGGACACGACCTGGGCGTTCCTCGCGCCGGAAGGCCCGGCCCCGCTCGCGGCGCACGCGCCCGGGCGGACCGTCCTGGTCGACAGCCTTTCCAAGCGGCTCGCGCCCGGACTCACGCTGGGCTATCTCGTTCCGCCCGAGAGGCACCGGGAGGCCCTCGTGCGGGCGCTGCGGTCCGGCGCCTGGACCGCCGCAGGCTACAGCCTCGCGGCGGCCACGCGATGGTCGGACGACGGGATCGTGGCGGCGGTGGCCGGGGCCAAGCGGGCGGACGCGGCGGCGCGCCACCTGCTGGTGCGGGAGTACCTCGGCCGCTTCGACATCGGCACCGACCCGCGCGCGTACTACTGCTGGTGGCGGCTGCCCGCTCCCTGGCGGGCGGAGACGTTCGTCGCGGCCGCCGCCGAACGCGGGATCGCGGTGACGCCGGGCTCGGCGTTCGCGGTGGGCGTGGTGGGAGCAGGGGCAGCGACCGGCGCACACCCGGCGCCGGACGCGGTCAGGATCGGGCTGGCGTCGCCGCCGGCGGGCGAACTTGCGCGGGCACTGAGGACGCTTGCCGGTCTTGCATCCCACGCACCGGACATCCTGGATATCCGGCATCCGGGATATGGGGATGGGTGAGGGCGCCGAGTGGGCGCTGCACGCCTGCCTCGACCTGGGCCGGCTCGGTCACGAGCGTGCGGTCACGGCCGCCCGGCCGGCGGCGTAGCACGACCTGCCTCCCGCCCGTCTCGGCGAGCAGCTCCCGGCCCTCGCCCCGAAGATCCGGCGGCAGGGGCCGGGAGCCGGGTCCTCGGACGCACCGGTCGAGCACGTCGTACGCCTCGGCTCGTACACCGTGGAGCACGACCTGGAGAAGCTGGAGATTCCCGGCAAGGCGCTGCATGCCGCGTGGGGCGAGCGGCTGCCGGCCCGGACGCTGAACGGGGTCGCCTCGCCGGCGCTGCCCGGGATGCCCTTCGAGATCGACGCGGTCGCGGTCCGCTCCGCCGCCGGTGGCGCCACCCCGGACGGGACCGCCTGATCCACTTGCCACGCGCGCCGCGCGGGTGTCCGCTGGTGGGGGAGTAGCGGTTGGAGCGGAAGGAGCTCTGCCATGGCACATGCGGCGGTACCGGCCCGGCACCACGGCACTCTCGGATGGGCGCTGCCCCTCGGCATCGGCGTGATCTACGGCTTCTACACGTCGTTCATGACGCGTGAGGCCGGGGCGTCCGTCGGGGCACAACTCGTGATCGGCTTCGTCTCCGGCCTGGTGCTTGCGGGGCTGTGCTTCGCGCTGGGCCGCTTCCAGCAGTCGCTGCCCCGTGAGCTGCGCGCGGCGGCGTACGCGGCGCTGACGGGTATCGCGGTCGGCTACCTGTACAGCCTGAGCGGGCGCAGCATCCTCACGGTGACGGTGCTCGCCCTGGTGCTCGCGGCGGCCACCTTCTGCGTCACCTTCTACTACCTCTATACACACGAGGACTGACGTGCGGGACTGACCTGCAGGGGCTGACCTGCAAGGCTGACCTGCCCGTCCTCACCCGGCCCACCGCGCGGCCGCCGGATCCGATCCGGCGGCCGCGCGGCGTCTGGTTTTCACCGGGCTTCATGCGGTGAGTTTGTGCAACGGCGGGAGTCTGCACCTCCTGGAAGACCGTTCCGCCCCGACCGAGCCACCGAGGGAACCGAGGAAACCCGACAATGAGTACAGATCTGGCCATCGAGACGACGGGCCTGGTGAAGACGTTCGGTGAGAACCGCGCCGTCGACGGCGTCGATCTCCGCGTGCCCGCCGGCACCGTCTACGGCCTCCTGGGGCCGAACGGCGCCGGCAAGACGACCACGGTGAAGGTGCTGGCCACCCTGCTCGGGCCGGACGGCGGCGAGGCGCGGGTCTTCGGCAAGGACGTGCTGCACGAAGCCGACGCCGTACGGAGCCGGGTGAGCCTCACCGGACAGTACGCCTCGGTGGACGAGGACCTCACCGGCACCGAGAACCTGCTGCTGCTCGCCCGGCTGCTCGGCCACCGCAAGCCGGCCGCCCGGGAGCGGGCCGGGCAGCTGCTGGACGCCTTCGGGCTGTCGGAGGCGGCCGACCGGCAGGTGAAGAACTACTCGGGCGGTATGCGGCGCCGTATCGACATCGCCGCGTCCATCCTCAACACCCCGGACCTGCTGTTCCTGGACGAGCCGACGACCGGCCTCGACCCGCGCAGCCGCAACCAGGTGTGGGACATCGTGCGGGCCGTGGTGTCGCAGGGCACGACGGTGCTGCTGACCACGCAGTACCTGGACGAGGCAGACCAACTGGCGTCCCGCATCGCCGTCATCGACCACGGCAGGGTGATCGCCGAGGGCACGAAGGGCGAGTTGAAGGCATCCGTCGGCTCCGGAGCGGTCCATGTGCGTCTGCGGGACGCCGACCAGCGCCCCGAAGCCGAGCGTGTGCTGACCGCCGCGCTGAACGCGGTGGTCCAGCTGGACCCGGACCCGGTCGCCCTGACGGCCAGGGTCAACGGCCACGGCACCGAACTGGGCGCGGCCGAGCAGGCCGCGCGGGCGCTGTCCGAGCTGGCCAGGGCGGGCATCACCGTCGACAACTTCGCGCTGGGCCAGCCCAGCCTGGACGAGGTCTTCCTCGCCCTCACCGACAAGAAGGCCACCGCGGTGGCGGACACGAAGGAGACCGTGGCATGAGCACCGTCGCCACCAAGGAAGCCGCCGACATCGCCCTCGTCGCCCCGAAGGCCGAGGATCTGGCGGCCCTGCTCGTCGCCAAGGACCGCCCGCCGCGGCCGAGCGCGCTCTCCGCGTCGCTCACCTTCGGCTGGCGGGCCATGCTCAAGATCAAACATGTGCCCGAGCAGCTCTTCGACGTGACCGCGTTCCCGATCATGATGGTGCTGATGTACACCTACCTCTTCGGAGGGGCGCTGGCCGGCTCGGTCGACGCGTACATCCAGTTCCTGCTGCCCGGCATCCTCGTGATGAGCGTCGTGATGATCACGATGTACACGGGAGTGGCGATCAACACCGACATCGACAAGGGCGTGTTCGACCGCTTCCGTACGCTCCCGATCTGGCGCCCCGCCCCGATGGTCGGCTACCTCCTCGGCGATGTCGTCCGCTACTTCATCGCCTCCGTCGTGATGCTGACGGTCGGAGTCGTCATCGGCTACCGCCCGGAAGGCGGCGTCGTCGGCATCCTGCTCGGTGTCGCGCTGCTGATGGTGTTCTCCTTCGCCTTCTCCTGGGTCTGGACGATGTTCGGCCTGCTGCTGCGCACGGAGAAGTCCGTGATGGGCGTCAGCATGATGGTGATCTTCCCGCTGACCTTCCTGAGCAACGTCTTCGTCGATCCGAGGACCATGCCAGGCTGGCTGCAGGCGTTCGTCAACAACAGCCCTGTCACCCATCTGGCCACGGCGGTACGGGAGTTGATGGCGGGCAACTGGCCCACGGCGGACACCGCCTGGTCGCTGGGCTGGTCGGCGGTCTTCGTGGTCGTCTTCGGCGCGGCGACGATGCGCCTCTACAACCGCAAGTGAGGGACGCGGGCAGGGGGGCGACGGCGGCCTGTGGCTCTGCGAGGGATGGAGCCACAGGCCGCCGCCATGTTCCACTTCCTGCTTGACCTTCCCGGCGGGGGAAGCCCCAGCATCGGCGGGGCCGGGCGAGGCGCCCGGTACGAGGAAGAGGGCGGGGGATCGGGCATGGCGTCGCTGCTGACCATCGGAGCGTTCGCACGGGCCTCCCGGCTGTCCGCGAAGACCCTGCGGCGCTACGACGAGCTCGGCCTGCTGCCCCCGGACCGTGTCGACGCGGTCACGGGCTACCGCTACCACGCCGAGGCCCGGCTGGAGCGTGCTCGGCCGGTGGCATGGCTGCGGCGCATCGGTATGCCGCTCGCCCGTGTCCGGTCCGTCTGCGAGCTGCACGCGGCGGACCCGGATCGCGCTGGCGAACGAGGCGGGCGGGCCGGACAACGTGGGGTGTGTGGTGGCGGACGTGGTGGAGCTGTGAGGCGGCGGGTCATCGCCGCCGCCTCGGATCAGTCGAAGCGGAGGTCCGCGAGCTGCCGTTCGAAGTCCGTCACCTCGTCGGCCTCGTCCGCCTCCCGCGCCGGCCGGGCCGCCATCAGCCTGGCCAGCTCGCCGCCGGCCCGCCGGATCCGCGCGGGCAGGCCCTCGGTGTACTCGTCGCCGCCCGAGCCCCAGTCCTCCGACGCCGCGTACACGGCGGTCGGTACGACCACGGCCCGCAGGTAGGTGAAGAGCGGCCGCAGGGCGTGGTCGAGGACGAGCGAATGGCGGGCGGTGCCGCCCGTCGCCGCGATGAGCACCGGCTTTCCGGTCAGGGCGTTCGGGTCGATCAGGTCGAAGAAGGACTTGAACAGCCCGCTGTACGAGGCCGTGAAGACCGGCGTCACGGCGATCACCCCGTCCGAGTCCGTCACCGCGTCGATCACGGCGCCCAGCGCGGGCGGCGGGAAGCCGGTCACCAGGTTGTTGGCGATGGCGACGGCCAGGTCGCGCAGCTCGACGACCTCGACCTCCACCTTGCGGTCCTGCTCGGCGAGTTCGCCGCGTACCGCCTCCGCGAGGCGGTCGGCTAGCAGCCGGGTGGACGAGGGGCTGCTCAGTCCGGCGGATATGGCCACGAGCTTCAACTGCTCCATGGTCAGGCCTCCTTACCGGCCGTACGGGCGGCGGCGACGGCGGGGTGCAGGGGCGCGTCCGGGACCCCGGCGGGCCTCAGGTTCGCGAACTCCTTGCGCAGGACCGGGACGACCTCCTCGCCGAGGATGTCGAGCTGCTCCAGCACGGTCTTGAGCGGCAGGCCGGCGTGGTCCATGAGGAACAGCTGGCGCTGGTAGTCGCCGACGGTCTCGCGGAAGGACAGGGTCCGTTCGATGACCTCCTGCGGGGAGCCGACGGTCAGCGGGGTCTGCTGGGTGAAGTCCTCCAGCGACGGGCCGTGTCCGTAGACGGGCGCGTTGTCGAAGTACGGCCGGAACTCGCGCACGGCGTCCTGCGAGTTCTTGCGCATGAACACCTGTCCGCCGAGGCCCACGATGGCCTGCTCCGGGGTGCCGTGCCCGTAGTGCGCGTACCGCTTCCGGTACAGCTGGACCATCTGCCGGGTGTGCTCGGCCGGCCAGAAGATGTTGTTGTGGAAGAAGCCGTCGCCGTAGAAGGCGGCCTGCTCGGCGATCTCCGGCGAGCGGATGGACCCGTGCCACACGAACGGCGGGACGCCGTCCAGCGGCCGCGGCGTGGACGTGAAGCCCTGGAGCGGCGTGCGGAACCGGCCCTCCCAGTCGACGACGTCCTCCCTCCACAGCTTGTGGAGGAGGGCGTAGTTCTCGATGGCGAGCGGGATGCCCTGGCGGATGTCCTGCCCGAACCACGGGTAGACCGGCCCGGTGTTGCCGCGGCCCATCATCAGGTCGACGCGGCCGTCGGCGAGGTGCTGGAGGTACGCGTAGTCCTCGGCGATCTTCACCGGGTCGTTGGTGGTGATCAGCGTCGTGGACGTGGAGAGGATCAGGTTCTCGGTCCTCGCCGCGATGTGCCCCAGCAGGGTCGTGGGGGACGACGGCACGAACGGCGGGTTGTGGTGCTCACCGGTCGCGAAGACGTCCAGTCCGACCTCCTCGGCCTTCAGCGCCATCGCGACCGTCGCCTTGATCCGCTCGTGCTCGGTCGGGGTGCGGCCGTTGGTCGGGTCGGTCGTCACATCGCCGACGGTGAAGATGCCGAACTGCATCGCATTCGCCTCCAGAGTTTCATTTGGTTGAACCTTAAACCATCATGGTGAACGGGAGCGACCGCGGTCGTATTCCGCCCGTACTGTGGACCGACGTACCCCGCACGCTGTGACACCCGAGGAGTCCGGATGAGCGAGAGCGAGCGCTGGAAGGGGCGCGGCGTCGCCCTGCGCGTCTTCGTGTACGTCTTCGCGACGCATCTCTTCGCGGGCTTCGTCTGGCTGCTGTTCTACGTGGGCGAGCACGCCCAGAAGTGATCGGCCCGCCCGGGTCGGGGCCCGGGGACACTGAGTAGAGTTCCGGTCCGTGAGCCCCGACCCCCGCCCGATCCACCGCGCCGTCTCCGTCGTCGGGATCGGTGCCGACGGCTGGGCCGGGCTCCCCGACAGCTCCCGCGCCGCCCTGCGAGCCGCCGACGTGATCATCGGCGGTGAGCGCCAGCTGGACCTGGTGCCGTCGGCCGACTGCCCGGGCGAGCGCGTGACCTGGCCCGCACCGCTGCGGCCCGCAGTGCCGGGGCTGCTCGCCACGCATGCCGGGCGCCGCGTGGCCGTCCTCGCCAGCGGCGACCCCCTGTTCTACGGGATCGGCCGCGCGCTCGCGGAGGAGCTCGGCGGCGACGCCCTGCGGGTACTGCCGCACCCCTCGTCCGTGTCGTACGCCTGCGCCCGCCTCGGCTGGCCGCTGGAGGACGCCGAGACCGTGCCCCTGGTCGGCCGGCCCCTCGGCTCGCTCGCGGCAGCGCTGCACGACGGGCGGCGGGTACTGGCGCTCAGCGCGGGGGCGGGCACGCCGGGCGCGGTCGCGGCGCTGCTGCGGGAGCGGGGGTACGGGCCGAGCCGGATGCACGTACTGGAACAGCTGGGTTCCGTACGGGAGCGCCACGTCACCGGCACCGCGGACACCTGGGCGCACGCCCCCGGGGACCCTCTCAACATCGTCGCCGTCGAGTGCGCACGGGCGCCCGGCGCGCTACGGCTGTCGGCCGTGCCCGGCCTTGCGGACGAGGCGTACGAGAACGACGGCCAGCTCACCAAGCGCCATGTCCGCGCGGCGACGCTGGCCGCGCTCGCGCCCGCGCCCGGCGAGCTGCTGTGGGACATCGGCGGCGGGTCCGGGTCGATCGCGATCGAGTGGATGCGTACGCACCGGTCGTGCCGGGCGGTCACCGTGGAGCGGGATCCGGTACGGGCGGAACGCATCGCCCGCAACGCGGAGGCGCTCGGCGTGCCGGGCCTGCGCATCGTGACCGCCGCCGCGCCGTCGGGGCTCGACGGACTCCCCGTGCCCGACGCGGTGTTCATCGGCGGGGGACTCACCGCGCCCGGTCTGCTGGACGCCTGCTGGTCCGCCCTGCCGGCCGGGGGCCGGCTCGTCGCCAACACGGTGACGCTGGAGTCCGAGGCGCTGCTGGCCGACGGGTACCGGCGGCACGGAGGCGAGCTCGTACGGCTCGCGGTGGCGCACGCCGTCCCGGTCGGCGGCTTCACCGGCTGGCGCCAGGCGATGCCCGTCACCCAATGGTCCGTCACCAAGTCCCCGGCAGGAGCTGCCCCATGACTGTGTACTTCATCGGCGCTGGCCCCGGCGCGGCCGACCTGATCACCGTGCGGGGCGCGCGGACGCTCGCGTCGTGCCGGGTCTGCCTGTACGCGGGCTCCCTCGTCCCCCGCGAACTGCTCGCCGACTGCCCGCCCGACGCCCGCCTCGTCGACACGGCCCGGCTCGACCTGGACCGGATCGTCGCCGAGATGGTCCGCGCCCACGAGGAGGGCCACGACGTCGCCCGGCTCCACTCCGGCGACCCCTCGGTCTTCAGCGCGGTGGCGGAACAGATGCGGCGGCTGGACGCGGCCGGGATCCCGTACGAGGTCGTGCCGGGGGTGCCGGCGTTCGCCGCGGCCGCGGCCGCGCTGAAGCGCGAACTGACCGTCCCGACGGTCGGCCAGACGGTCGTCCTCACGCGCATCGCCCAGCAGGCCACCCCCATGCCTCCCGGCGAGGACCTGGCCACCCTCGGCCGCAGCGGCGCGCTGCTCGTACTGCACCTGGCGGCCCGCTACGTCGACCGCGTCGTCGCGGAGCTGCTGCCGCACTACGGCTCCGACTGCCCGGCCGCGGTCGTCGCCATGGCCAGCCGCCCCGACGAGGTCGTCCTGCGCGGCACGCTGGACGACATCGCGGAACAGACGAAGGCGGCGGGGATCACGAAGACGGCGGTGATCATCGTCGGCCGCACGCTGGCGGCGTCGCAGTTCCGGGACAGCCACCTGTACGACCCGGCGCGCGAGCGCCACGTCTGCTGAGCGACGTCAGACCGGGCCGAGGCCGTCCACCCACGCCAGCGCCTCCTCCGGCGTCGTCGCCACCGGCACCCCGTCCGGAACCGGCGGGCGGCGGACGATCACCACGGGGACGCCCGCCTCGCGGGCCGCGGTGAGCTTCGGAACCGTCGCGGCGCCGCCGCTGTCCTTGGTCACCAGGACGTCGACGCGGTGGCCGCGCAGGAGTGCGCGTTCGCCGTCGAGGGTGAAGGGGCCGCGGTCCAGGAGGACCTCCATCCGGGCGGGGTGCGGGGGCTCGGGCGGGTCGACGGAGCGGACCAGGAACCAGAGCGCGTCGTCCGCGTCCGCGAAGGCCGCGAGGCCCATCCGGCCGGTGGTGAGGAAGACCCGCCGGCCCAGCGCGGGCAGGGCCCGTGCGGCCTCCTCCAGGGAGCCCGCGGAGTGCCAGATGTCGCCCTCGACCGGGGCCCACCCGGGCCTGCGCAGGGCCAGCAGGGGAACATGGGCGAGGCCTGCGGCTCGCGCCGCGTTGAAACTGATCGTCCCGGCGAAAGGATGGGTGGCGTCGATGAGCACGTCCACGCGGTGCCCGCGCAGCCACGCCGCGAGGCCCTCCGCCCCGCCGAAGCCCCCGATGCGCACCTCGCCCTCGGGCAGCCTGGGCGCCGCGACCCGGCCCGCGAGCGACGTCGTCAGCCGCACCCCGCGGGCGTGCAGGGCCCCGGCAAGGGCGCGGGCCTCCGTCGTACCGCCGAGGACGAGGATGTGCGTGCGGTCCATGAGGTCTTCCGATGAGTGAGGCCGGTGGTGGGCGGGACGCCCAACTCAAGCACACCGGCCTGCGCCCCGGCTGGACCACCGGTGCCTGCGCCACCGCCGCGACGACCGCCGCGTACACCGCGCTGCTCGGCGGCGACTTCCCCGACCCGGTGACGATCACGCTGCCGAAGGGGCAGACCCCGGCATTCGCGCTGGCCGCGGAGGAGCTGACGGACGGGTACGCCATGGCGGGCGTCGTGAAGGACGCGGGCGACGACCCCGACGTCACCCACGGCGCGCTGGTCCGTGTGACGGTACGGCTCCTGCCGGCGGGTTCCGGCGTCGTCTTCCGGGCCGGTCCCGGCGTCGGCACCGTCACCCGTCCCGGACTGCCGCTCGATGTCGGTGAGCCCGCCATCAATCCCGTACCGCGTCAGATGATGCGCGATCATGTCGCCCGGGTCGCGGCACGGCACCGCGTCACAGCCGCCGACGTCGAGATCACGATCTCCGTCGACCACGGCGAGGAGACAGCCCGTTCCACGTGGAACCCACGGCTCGGCATTCTGGGCGGGCTGTCCATCCTGGGCACGACCGGGATCGTCGTCCCCTACTCCTGCTCGGCGTGGATCGACTCGATCCGGCGCGGTGTGGACGTGGCCCGGGCGGCGGGCCGTACCCATGTCGCGGGCTGCACGGGATCCACGTCCGAGAAGACCGTCGTCTCGCTGTACGGGCTCCCCGAGGACGCCCTGCTCGACATGGGCGACTTCGCGGGCGCGGTGCTCAAGTACGTACGCCGGCATCCGGTGGAGCGGCTCACCATCTGCGGCGGCTTCGCGAAGCTGTCGAAACTCGCCGCCGGGCATCTGGATCTGCACTCCGCCCGCTCCCAGGTCGACAAGGGCTTCCTGGCGGAGCTGGCGCGGGCGGGCGGGGCGGACGAGGCGCTGTCGCAGGAGGTCGCGACCGCCAACACCGGCCTGGCCGCCCTGCAGATGTGCGCCGCGCGCGGTGTACCGCTGGGCGACCTCGTGGCCGCGGCCGCCCGCGACCAGGCGCTCGGCGTGCTCCGGGGCGCGCCGGTCACGGTGGACGTGGTGTGCATCGACCGTGCGGGGTCGGTGGTGGGGCGAAGTGCCCCGGTGGGGCCGGGGGTCGTTCCCCCGCCCCGCCCCTCCCCGAAACCCTGACGGGATCCGGGACGGCATCGGCCCCGGCGCGTCAGTTGTGCGTCGCGTCCGGGGCCGGCCGGACCGGATCGCGTCCGCTCCCGCCGGGCTCGCTCATCCGTGCTACCGCGCGCCCGCGGCCAGCCGTGCCGCGATCGTCGCCAGGCGCTCGCCCTGGTAGCGCGCGGCCTCGAGGGTCTCGTCGGACGGGGCGCCGGCGCCGCCGGGGTGGGAGGTGCCGTACGGGTTGCCGCCCGCGCCGTAGACCACGGGGCTGGTGTAGCCCGGCGAGACGATGATCGAGCCCCAGTGGTGGAGCGTGTCGGCGATGTGGTGCAGCTGCTGTTCGCGCTGCTCGACGACCGCGAGCGCCAGTTCCAGGAGGGCTTCCTCAGCGGCCCGCCCCCGCTCGGCCCCGGCGCCCCGGCCGTCGACCGGTTGCGGTCCTTCCTCCACGCGCTCGCCGATCACGTCGCCGCGCAGCAGACACTGATGCTCGCCGCCGAGGCCGCGTCACCGGCCGCGCGCTACACCAGCGGCCCGTACCCGGCCATGCACCTGCACGTGTCGATGCTCCTCCGGGAGCTGCGACCCGACGCGGACGCGGCCGTACTGGCCCATCTGCTGCTCGCGCCGTTCGTGCCGAGCCTCTTCCACCATCTGACGGCCGAGCGCGGGGTGACCCCGGAACAGATCAAGGCGGGCCTGGACGAGCTCATCGGCGTCTGAGGCCGGCCGACACCGGACGCGGGCTCACCGTTCCCCGTCCGGGCCACCCGGCCGGACCCTTCCCGCTCGGCCGGATCCCCCACCGGGCGCCGCGGGCCCCGGCGAGCGAGGCTGCTCCGTGGAGGTGGGTCATGGAGCGGATGGCAGTGGACGTGTGCGTCGTGGGCGCCGGATTCGCGGGACTGGCGGCCGCGGGGCAGCTCGCCCGGGCCGGGCGTGAGGTCGTGGTGCTCGAGGCCAGGGACCGCGCCGCCCGCGAAGTCCTGGCCGCGAACCGATCTCCCGCGCGGCGTGTGCCGCCCGGGCTAGACGGGGTACGTGCGCGGGGTCCAGACGACGGTCTCGCCCTCGCCGTCGTCCGAGCCTCGCCTGACCGTGCGCGTCTGCGAGGAACCGACCAGCAGCAGCGTCCTCATGTCGACCACCGCCGGGTCCAGTTCGCCGAGGCGCACGATCCGTACGCTCTCCTCGGGGCCGCCCACGTCGCGCGCGACGACGACCGGGGTGTCGGGAGCGCGGTGTTCCAGGAGCAGCTCGCGGGCCTTGGCCACCTGCCAGGTGCGGCTGCGCGAGCCCGGGTTGTAGAGGGCCAGCACCAGATCGGCCGCGGCCGCGGCGTGCAGCCGTTCCGCGATGACCTCCCACGGCTTGAGCCGGTCGGAGAGCGAGATCGTCGCGTAGTCGTGGCCCAGTGGAGCGCCCGCGCGAGCGGCCGCCGCGTTCGCCGCGGTGACGCCCGGCAGGACGCGTACGGGCACGTCCGCGTACGGCTCCTGCGAGGCGACCTCCAACACCGCCGTGGCCATGGCGAAGACGCCGGGGTCGCCCCCCGACACCACGGCCACGCGCCGCCCGCGCCGCGCGAGGTCCAGCGCGAACTCCGCGCGCTCCGACTCCACCTTGTTGTCGGAGCCGTGGCGGCACTGGCCCGGCCGCACCGGCACCCGGTCCAGGTACGTCGTGTAGCCGACCAGGTCGTCGGCGGCGGCGAGCGCGCCCCGGGTCTCGGGCGTCAGCCAGAGCGGACCGGCCGGTCCCGTGCCCACGACGACGACCTCACCCTCGGCACGCGCGGCCGGAGGCACCTCGTCGACACGGCTCGGCAGCACCGCCACCGAGAAGTACGGCACCGACTCCGGGTCCACGTCCGCCAGCCGGTCCGTGCGCTCGCCGTCCATCGTGGCGCGCTCCACGTACCGCGCGTCGTCCAGCCGCCCCGCGCGCTCCAGCGCCCGCCGCACCGCGGGGAACGTACGCCCCAGCTTCATCACGACGGCCGAGTCGGTCGAGGCCAGACGGGCCGTCAGTTCCTCCTCCGGCAGCGTGCCGGGGATGATCGTCAGGACCTCCTCCGCCTCGCACAACGGCTTCCCGAGCCGTGCCGCGGCCGCGCTCACCGACGTGACCCCGGGGATCACCTCGGTTGGATAGCGGTGGGCCAGCCGCTTGTGCATGTGCTGGTACGAGCCGTAGAAGAGCGGGTCGCCCTCTGCGAGCACGGCGACGGTGCGCCCCGCGTCGAGATGGGCCGCGAGGCGCTCCGCCGCCTCCTCGTAGAAGTCGTTGAGCGCCCCGCGGTAGCCACCGGGGTGGTCGGTGGTCTCGACCGTGACCGGGTACATCAGGCGCTCCTCGATGTGGTCGGGGCGCAGATGCCTCGCGACGATCGAGCGGGCGATGGAACGGCCGTGCCGGGCGCTGTGATACGCGACGACGTCCGCCTCCGCGACGACTTCGGCCGCGCGCAGGGTCATCAGGGACGGGTCGCCGGGACCGAGCCCCACTCCGTACAGCTTCCCGGTCGTCATCCCGCTGCTCATTCCGCCTCACTCGCTATCGCGTTGATCGCCGCCGCGGCCATGGCGCTTCCGCCGCGCCGCCCGCGTACCACGAGGTGTTCGATGCCGCTGTTGTGCCCGGCGAGCGCTTCCTTGGACTCGGCGGCGCCTATGAAGCCGACCGGGACGCCGATGACGGCCGCCGGACGGGGCGCGCCCTCCTCGATCATCTCCAGGAGCCGGAAGAGTGCGGTGGGCGCGTTGCCCACGGCGACGACCGAGCCTTCGAGGCGGTCGCGCCACAGTTCGAGGGCAGCGGCGCTCCGGGTCGTTCCGAGCTCGGCGGCGAGTGCCGGCACGGACGGGTCGGAGAGCGTGCAGATCACCTCGTTGTCGGCGGGCAGCCGCTTGCGGGTGACGCCGCTGGCGACCATCCGGGCGTCGCACAGGATGGGTGCGCCGGCGCGCAGGGCCTCGCGGGCGCGGGCCACCACGGCGTGCGAGTAGGCGAGATCGCGGACGAGGTCGACCATGCCGCAGGCGTGGATCATCCGCACCGCGACCTGGCTGACGTCGGCCGGGAGCGCGGAGAGGTCGGCCTCGGCGCGGATGGTGGCAAAGGACTGGCGGTAGATCTCCGCGCCGTCCTTCTCGTAGTCGAACACGGTGCTGTCGCTCATTTCCTCGTACGTGACGCCGCCGTCACGGCGTCGGCCAGTGCAGTTCGGGTGACGGGCGAGCCGTTCACCTCGTAGCGGTCGCCGCCCGTCGCAACCACGTCCACGTACGCCCCGTGGGGATGCCCGCAGCGCCGCTCGCAGCCGGACCAGTACACGGGCAGGCCGCCGCCCCGGCCGCCCGGCGCCGCGTCCGCCCGTACGTCGGACAGGGACTTGGCGCACCCGGGCCGGCCGGTGCAGGCGCCGACGCCGTACCAGGCGGAGTCGGGGCCGGTGACGAACCCCGCCCGCGTGAGTGCGGCGAGCCGCGCATCGGCCGCGTCGCGATCCGCGAAGCCGGGCACGACGACCCCGCGCCACGGAGTGAGCCGTACCTCGCCCCCGGGCGCGGGCAGCAGCGCCCGCACCTGGCGGACGGTGAGCCGTCCGAGCGGCGCTCCGACCGACAGCGCCCAGCCTTCGGCCCCTTGGGCGACCCCGGGGAGGGGGCCCGCGGGATGTCCGTCCTCGAGCGCCGGACGGGCTCCGAACGGGAAGAGCTCCGCCGCGACACCCGCCGCCTCCAGATACGCCCCCAACGCCACGTCCCGACCCGCGGGCAGCTCCCGCACCCGCCACGCCCCCGTGCCCGCCGCGTTCGCCGCGGCGAGGAACGCCTCGGCCGCGGCGAGGGCGGCACGCGGTGCGTCAGCGGTGCGGACGCGGAAGGCCTGCGGCCCGACGCGCAGGACCGCCGCACCTCCCGGCTCTGCGAGCAAGGTCACATCCGCACCGAGCCCCGCCACATCCCCGCGCCCGTCGTCCAGCGCGAACAGGAAACGCCCCGAAAGCCCGGCCGCCCAGTCGCTCGCGCACAGCAGTTCGTCCAGTTCGCGTGCCCACAACTGCACGTCGGCACAGCCGAGTCCGTCGAGTCCGGCGAGCGGCGACGCCACCACGTTCCGTACCCGCTCATGGCTGTCGGAGGGAAGCAGCCCGGTCTTCCGGAGCAGCGCTGCGAGTTCTGCCCCGCAGCCCTCGCCGAGGCCGCGCAGCTCCACGTTCCCGCGCGAGGTGATGCTCAGCGCACCGTCGCCCAGCGCCTCCGCGGACGCGGCCAGGACATCGACCTGACGAGCTGTCAGAACACCTGCGGGTACCCGGAGTCGGGCCAGTCCGCCGTCGTCGGCCGTATGCAGCCGCAACGCACCCGGGCAGGCATCGCCTCGGTCCCGTATGCGGGTTTCGCCCCGGTCCGGGGGTGTTGGTGGTGTCGGCGGCATGGCGGCGAGCATACCCACGTCCTTCCCACGTCCCCGCCCGCGTCCTTCGAGCTCCTCCGAGGTGACCGCCCCGGCGGCAGCGGGCAGCCTCTACTATGCAGACGGCACAGGGTCCCAGGACCCTAGGGAGGAAGCCCGGTGAGAATCCGGCGCGGTCCCGCCACTGTGAACCGGGCCTCGACACGGAGGCCGGGTGAGTCAGGAACTCCCGCCGACGACGACCACCCGGGGCGCGGAAACCCCGAGGAAGGCCTGCGCACGCGATGACGCACGCGACGACGCCCCTGGCGACGCCCACGATCCTGCTGCTGTCGACCTCCGACACGGACCTGCTCAGCGCCCGCGCGGCCGCAGGCCCGGTCGACTACCGCTTCGCCAACCCCTCCCGCCTTGCGCAGGAGGAGCTGCCCGGGCTGCTCGACGGCACGGACCTCGTCGTCGTACGCCTCCTCGGTGGTATCCGTGCCTGGCAGGAGGGGATCGACGCCCTGCTCGCGCAGGAGCGGCCCGTGGTGGTCCTCACCGGCGAACAGGCCCCCGACGCTCAGCTGATGGAGGCCTCCACCGTCCCCATCGGCATCGCGGCCGAGGCGCACGCCTACCTCGCGCACGGCGGGCCGGCCAACCTGGAGCAGCTCGCCCGGTTCCTCTCCGACACGGTCCTGCTCACCGGCCACGGCTTCGAGCCGCCGGCGCCCGCCCCCACCTGGGGCCCCCTCGACCGCACCCCGCGCAGCACGACCGGCCCCACGGTCGCGGTCCTCTACTATCGCGCCCACCACATGAGCGGCAACACCGCCTTCGTCGGCGCCCTGTGCGACGCCGTCGAGGACGCGGGCGGTCAGGCCCTTCCCCTCTACGTCGCCTCGCTCCGCGCCCCCGAACCCGAGCTGCTGGACCGGCTCCGAGGCGCCGACGTCATCGTCACCACCGTCCTCGCCGCGGGCGGCACCAGGCCCGCCGAGGCACAGGCCGGCGGCGACGACGAGTCCTGGGACGCGGGCGCGCTCGCCGCGCTCGACGTGCCCGTCCTGCAGGCGCTGTGCCTGACCGGGTCGCGCAGCACGTGGGAGGAGAGCGACGAGGGCCTGTCCCCGCTGGACGCCGCGAGCCAGGTCGCGGTCCCCGAGTTCGACGGCCGCCTCATCACCGTCCCGTTCTCCTTCAAGGAGATCGACGAGGACGGCCTGCCCGCGTACGTCGCCGACGCCGAGCGCGCGGCCCGCGTCGCCGGGATCGCCGTACGGCACGCGCGGCTGCGCCACATCCCGAACGCCGACAAGCGCCTCGCGCTCGTCCTGTCCGCGTACCCGACGAAGCACTCCCGCATCGGCAACGCCGTCGGCCTCGACACCCCCGCGTCCGCCGTCGCCCTGCTGCGCCGGCTCCGCGACGAGGGCTACGACTTCGGCACGGAGGAGATCCCCGGCCTTGTCTCCGGCGACGGCGACGAGCTGATCCACGCGCTCATCGAGGCGGGCGGCCACGACCGGGACTGGCTCACCGACGAACAGCTCGCCCGCAACCCGGTCCGTATCCCGGCGGACGACTACAGGCGCTGGTACGCCAGGCTCCCGCAGGAGCTGCGCGAGCACGTGGAGCAGCACTGGGGCCCGGCGCCGGGCGAGATGTTCCTGGACCGCTCCCGCAACCCGGAGGGCGACATCGTGCTGGCCGCCCTGCGGCGCGGCAACCTGCTGATCCTCATCCAGCCCCCGCGCGGCTTCGGTGAGAACCCGATCGCGATCTACCACGACCCCGATCTGCCGCCCTCGCACCACTACCTCGCCGCCTACCGCTGGATCGCGGCCGCGGAGGACGACGGCGGCTTCGGCGCCGACGCGATGATCCACCTCGGCAAGCACGGCAACCTGGAGTGGCTGCCCGGCAAGAACGCCGGCCTGTCCGCCGCCTGCGCGCCCGACGCGGCGCTCGGCGACCTGCCGCTCGTCTATCCGTTCCTGGTCAACGACCCGGGCGAGGGCACCCAGGCCAAGCGCCGGGCGCACGCCACGCTCATCGACCATCTCGTGCCGCCGATGGCCCGCGCCGACTCGTACGGCGACATCGCACGCCTGGAGCAACTGCTCGACGAGTACGCGCAGATCTCCTCCATGGACCCGGCGAAGCTGCCCGCCATCCGGGCCCAGATCTGGACGCTGATCCAGGCCGCCAGGCTCGACCACGACCTCGGCCTGGACGACCGCCCCGACGACGACGGCTTCGACGACTTCCTGCTCCACGTCGACGGCTGGCTGTGCGAGGTCAAGGACGCTCAGATCCGCGACGGTCTGCACGTACTCGGCGGCGCGCCGACCGGCCCCGAGCGGGTCAACCTGGTCCTCTCGATCCTGCGCGCCCGCCAGATCTGGGGCGGCACCCAGGCCCTGCCCGGACTGCGCGAGGCCCTCGGCCTCGACGAGTCCGCCGCGACCCGCACGACCGCCGACGAGGCGGAGGCCACGGCCCGCGCGCTGGTCGAGGCGATGGAGGCGGCGGACTGGAACCCGGCCGCCGTCGCCACCGTGGCCGACGGGCACGGACCGGCCGTCGCCGACATCCTCGATTTCGCGGCCCGCCAGGTCGTCCCGCGCCTGTCCGCCACGACCGACGAACTCGACAACAGCGTCCACGCGCTGAACGGCGGCTTCGTCCCGGCCGGCCCGTCCGGCTCGCCGCTGCGCGGACTGGTCAACGTCCTGCCGACCGGCCGCAACTTCTACTCCGTCGACCCCAAGGCCGTCCCCTCCCGCCTCGCCTGGGAGACCGGCCAGGCCCTCGCCGATTCGCTGCTCACGCGCTACCGCACCGACAACGGCGACTGGCCGACCTCCGTCGGCCTCTCCCTGTGGGGGACGAGCGCGATGCGTACGGCGGGCGACGATGTCGCCGAGGCCCTCGCCCTGCTCGGGGTCCGGCCCGTCTGGGACGACGCGTCGCGTCGCGTCACCGGCCTGGAGCCCGTCCCGGCCGAGGAGCTGGGCCGCCCGCGCATCGATGTCACGCTCCGCATCTCCGGATTCTTCCGGGACGCGTTCCCGCACGTCATCGGACTCCTCGACGACGCGGTACGGCTCGCCGCCTCGCTCGACGAGCCCGCCGGCGTCAACCACGTACGGGCCCATGCCCAGGCGGACCTCGCCGAGCACGGCGACGAACGCCGCGCCACGACCCGGATCTTCGGCTCCCGCCCGGGCACGTACGGCGCCGGCCTGCTGCAGCTGATCGACTCCCGCGACTGGCGCACCGACGCGGACCTCGCCGAGGTCTACACGGTGTGGGGCGGCTACGCGTACGGCCGCGGGCTCGAAGGACGCCCGGCGCGCGAGGAGATGGAGACGGCGTACAAGCGGATCGCGGTCGCCGCGAAGAACACGGACACGCGCGAGCACGACATCGCCGACTCCGACGACTACTTCCAGTACCACGGCGGCATGGTCGCCACCGTCCGCGCCCTGCGCGGCACCGCGCCCGAGGCGTACATCGGCGACTCCACCCGACCCGAGACGGTCCGTACGCGGACGCTGGTCGAGGAGACGTCCCGCGTCTTCCGCGCGCGGGTCGTCAACCCCAAGTGGATCGAGGCGATGCGCCGCCACGGCTACAAGGGTGCCTTCGAACTCGCCGCGACCGTGGACTACTTGTTCGGCTACGACGCCACCACCGGCGTCGTCGCCGACTGGATGTACGACAAGCTCACCCAGGCGTACGTCCTGGACCCCGAGAACCGCGAGTTCCTGCAGCAGGCCAACCCCTGGGCGCTCCACGGCATTGCCGAACGCCTGCTGGAGGCGGAGTCCCGCGGTATGTGGGCCAAGCCCGACCCTGCGGTGCTGGAGGCGCTTCGGCAGGTTTTCCTGGAGACCGAGGGCGACCTGGAGGGCGACGACTAGGGCCGGCTTCCGGTGAAAACGCGCCCATGCCCGCACCTGCCTGCCGGACCGTGGCCCGCCGTAAGAATTCCGTCACCGGCCAAAAGGCCCGCCGGGGCGTGGACCCCGCTTCAATGGGGGCATGAAGGCAGCAGCAGTGTTGAGGAAACCGGCCGTCGCCATCGGCCTGGCAGTGGTGACGGTGGCGCTCGGCTTCGGCCTGTACTGGTTCCAGCCGTGGCAGCTGTTCGTCGACCGGACCGTGCGCGAGGAACTTCCGGCCGCGGTGCCCCCGGCCGCCTCCGCCACCCCGGACACGGCCGCTTCCGCGCCCTCCTCGCCGGCGACCCCCGTGACCCTCGCCTCGGGCTCGTTCATCAGTCATGAGCACGCCACAAAGGGCACGGTCAGGATCGTCGAGCTCCCGGACGGCTCACGCACGCTCCGGCTGGAGGGCCTCGACACGAGCAACGGCCCCGACCTGCGGGTCTGGCTCACCGACGCACCGGTGAAGGAGGGCGTGGCCGGCTGGCGCGTCTTCGACGACGGCGCGTACGTCAGCCTCGGCAAGCTCAAAGGGAACAAGGGCGACCAGAACTACGCGCTGCCCGCCGACGTCGATCTGGGCACGTACTCCAGCGTCGCCATCTGGTGCGACCGCTTCGACGTCTCCTTCGGTGCGGCGGAGCTCACGAAGGCGGCCTCGTAGCCGCCGCGTAGCCTGAAAGGACGATGAACACCTTCACGACGTCATGGGGCGACCTCGGCCTCACGCGCTTTCCCGAGGACCCCCGTGACCAGCTCCGCGCCTGGGACGCCTCCGACGAGTACCTGCTGCGCCACCTGGAGGGCGAAGAGCCCGCCGGCACCGTCGTCGTTCTGGGCGACCGCTGGGGTGCCCTGACCACCGCGCTCGCCGCGCACCGGCCCGTGCAGATCACCGACTCGTACCTGACCCAGCAGGCGACCCGCGCCAATCTGGCCCGCAACAGCACGCCGGCCGAGGCCGACGGCGTACGGCTGCTGTCGACCCAGGACTCGCCCCCGGACCGGATCGACGTCCTGCTGGTGCGCGTGCCCAAGAGCCTCGCCCTCCTCGAGGTCCAGCTGCAGCGGCTCGCGCCGCATCTGCACGCGGACACCCTCGTCGTCGGTACGGGCATGGTGACGGAGATCCACACCTCCACGCTGAGACTGTTCGAGCGGATCATCGGCCCGACCAGGACCTCGCTGGCCGTGAAGAAGGCGCGGCTGATCTTCTGCACGCCGGATCCCGAGCTGCTCGCCTCGGCCGCCGCGGCCGGCTGGCCGCGCCGCTACGACCTGCCCCCGGACATCGGCGTCATGTCCGGCCGCCCCGTCACCAACCACGCGGGCATCTTCTGCGCCGAGCGCCTCGACATCGGCACGCGCTTCTTCCTCCGGCACCTGCCACAGCGCAGCGGCCCGCTCCGGGTCGTGGACCTGGGGTGCGGCAACGGTGTGGTCGGTACGGCCGCCGCCGTGGCGAACCCCGAGGCCGACGTGGTCTTCACGGACGAGTCGTACCAGGCGGTGGCCTCGGCCGAGGCGACGTTCCGGGCGAACACCGGCCCGGCCGCGAAGGCCGAGTTCCTCGTGGGCGACGCGCTGTCGGGCCTGGAGCGGGAGTCAGTGGACCTCGTACTGAACAACCCGCCGTTCCACACCCACCGGGCCCTCACCGACAGCACCTCCTGGCGCATGTTCACCGGCTCACGCGCCGCGCTGCGCCCCGGCGGCGAACTGTGGGTGATCGGCAACCGGCATCTCGGCTACCACGTCCGGCTGCGCCGGCTCTTCGGCAACTGCGAGACCGTCGCGAGCAACCCGAAGTTCGTCGTGCTGCGCGCGGTCAGACAGCGCTGAACGGCCCCGCGCGAGGCCGTGCCCGCCACGACGTGTCACACGAACGGTGCGAGCAGGTGAAGCACATGGCGCGCATGGTTCCTCTTTCGCGCCACGAGGCGGGGCTTTGGGGGATATTGGGGTCATGGCGGAGCACAAAGGGCGATGGGAACGGCAGCGACTGATTCCGGCGAGCCGGAGCGAGCCGGCACTCCGGCCGGCCGAGCCGATCTACGCATCACTCATGGCTCAGTGGTCCGATGAGGGCAGGACCGTCCCCGGCGTCCCCGACCGCGAATGGAACACGGTCGTATCCCGGTCCTGCTGGCCGCGCTGGTAGGGCGCGCAGCCGCACATGCAGAAGGGCCGGGCCGCCGCGGAGTACCGCGACGGCCCGGCCCGAGGCCCGGTGCCGAGATCAGCTGTTGTTCTCGCCGTTGCCGGAGAGCGCGGCGATGTCGTCGAGTACGTGCGACAGGGACTCGTCGCCCTTGGCCTGCGTCGAGTTCTCGGTGCACTGCTGGTACTGCGGGTTGGCCAGCACATTGACGTCCTGGACCGTGACGGGCACCACGCCGACGAGAGAGCCCGCGTTGCCCTTGACCGGCAGGCCGACGCAGGGCTTGTTGAGCGAGCCCTGGACGAGGGCCATCTGCGGGCTCATGTTGCCGTACGTGGCCTGGTTGCCGTACAGCTGTGCGGAGTTGGTGCCGCTCTCCGAGATGGTGCCGGTGTCGTTACCGATGGCCAGGGCCTGCGGCGCCGCCGCGGCCGAAACGCCGACGACGGAGGCGGTCACGGCGACAGCCGCCATAGCCTTCTTGATCACGACTGATTCCCTTTCTGGGGGGTGAGAGGGGTACCGGAAGGCGCTGGGGCCCGATTCCGGAGCCTCCTGACCAACTCCCACCACCGGAGTTGGTTCTTCCGCTTCACTCCAACGGGCGGCGCCGAACCGCCTGTCCCGACATAGGGATACGACGCCCGTCCCTCGCCCCTCAGGGCGTAGGGAACCGGGCGGAATGACGAGCGGCCCGTGAATGCGGAACGCGGTCGCGGAGCCCCGCTCATCCGTATGCCGGTATCGGCGGGATGCGTGGAGATCGTTGCGGGCCATCCGGGTGAATTCGCAGAACCAAGCCGCGCCCCACGAGTTGAACCGGCGCGCGGACAAGCTCATGCGCTCCGGATGGAAGGGAAGTTTTGGTGATCAAGAAGGTTATGACTGCGGTAGCCGTCACGGCCTCCGTCGTCGGCGCCTCGGCCGCGGCGGCGCCGCAGGCCCTGGCCATCGGCGATGACATCGGCACCGTCTCCCAGAGCGGCATCGGCGCCTCGCAGGTGTACGGCAACCAGGCCACGTACGGCAACATGAGCCCGCAGATGGCCCTCGTCCAGGGCTCGCTCAACAAGCCCTGCGTCGGCCTGCCGGCCAAGGCCAACGCCGGTTCGCTCGTCGGCGTCGTGCCGGTCACGGTCCAGGACGTCAACGTCCTCGCCAACCCGCAGAACCAGCAGTGCACCGAGAACTCCACGCAGGCCAAGGGCGACGAGTCCCTGTCGCACGTACTCAACGACATCGCCGCGCTCTCCGGCAACGGCGAGAGCAACGGCTGATTCCGGAGTTTCCGGATCGACCAACAGGAATCGTCCGGTGGACGTCCGAGTGGGCTCAGGGAAATGGCCGCCCGGGCGGCTTTCCCGGCGGACCACCCTCGTTGGCAGTGCGTCAGTGGGCGGCCCGAGCGGGTTCGTCATGACACCGACACGATCGCAAGAAGAAGGAAGTCCGATGAAGTACAGGAAGACCGCTGCGGCTTTCGCCGGCGTGATGCTGGCCATGGGTATGGCCTCGCCGGCCCTCGCGGACTCCGACGCCGCCGGTGCGGCCACTGATTCGCCGGGTGTGCTGTCCGGGAATGTCATCCAGATTCCCGTGCATGTTCCGGTCAACGTGTGCGGCAACACCGTCAATGTCATCGCCCTGCTGAACCCGGCGATCGGCAATTTCTGCACAGCCGACTGACGTACGGCCTGGCACACAGCCCTTAGGGGTCGTTTTCTGCCGGTCCTGGGATGTACCGCCGGTGCGCTCCGGGACTGGTTCTCGAACTGAGAGCGGGAAGAACACACATGATGCGACAGGTCATCAGCAAGGGAATCCTGACGGCCGCGGCGGCCACCAGCATTCTGTCTCTGAACGGCGCAACCGCCAGCGCCGACTCCCAGGCGGACGGGGGCGCCGCAGGTTCCCCCGGGGTGCTGTCGGGCAACCTCGTTCAGGCGCCCATCGACGTCCCGGTCAATGTCTGCGGGAACTCCGTGGACGTGGTCGGGTTGCTCAACCCGGCATTCGGCAACAACTGTGCGAACGTGTCGGACACCGACGAGCCGGGCGACGCGGCCTCCGGGTCCTCGGCGACGGGTGGCACGGCGGACTCCCCGGGAGTGGGCTCCGGCAACACCATCCAGGCTCCGGTGCACGTCCCGGTCAACGCCTGCGGGAACTCCGTGGACGTCATCGGTGCGCTCAACCCGGCCTTCGGCAACACCTGCGTCAACGGTGACGCAGAGCTGCCGGAGCCGCCCACGGGGCCGCAGACGCCTCCGGAGCCGCAGTCGCCTCCGGAGCCGGAGACGCCGACGGTGCCGGGCATGCCGAACGTGCCTGAGACGCCGACGGTGCCGGGCGTGCCGACCCAGCCGACCCCGGAGCCCCCGGTGATCGCGAACCCGCCGGTACCCACCGACGAGGGCCGGACGATCACGCCGGCCGCCCCTGCGCCGCAGCTGGCCGAGACCGGCTTCCAGGGCGAGATGCTGGCTGCCAGCGCCGCAGCTGCGGGTCTGCTGATCGGCGGTGGAGTGCTCTACCGGCGCGGCAGGGCTGCCGCCCGCCGCTGAACCGTCCGTACACGCACGTCACTTGCGTGGCCCCGGGCCGGGAGAGTCTCCCCTCGACTCTCCCGGCCTTTCGGTCTTCGCAGGGCTGCCGCCTGCGCGACTGCACCGGCCTGCACCGGCCCGCTTGCTCCGACGGACCTCAGGGCCGGCCGCCGACCAGTTCGCGGTACACCTCGGCGACCGCCTCCGCGGTGTGCCGCACGTCATGTGCGGAGAGGACGTGGTGGTGGCCTCGACGGCCGAGTGTGCTGCGCAGCGGCGCATTGAGCAGCAGATCTCCCATCGCCGTGGCCAGCGCGTACGGATCACGGGGCGGGGCCAGGCAGAAGAGGGCGTGCCCGGGCGGCAGGCTCTCGCGCGCCCCGTCGACGTCGGTGACGACGACCGGGCGCCCGCAGGCCATTGCCTCCAGCGGCGCGAGCGCCATGCCCTCCCACCGGGACGGGAGGACCACCAGGTCGGCGGCCCGGTACCAGGGCGTCGGGTCCTGCACGGCGCCGGCGAAGCGCACGGACGCGGAGGCGAAGGAGTGCAGTGACTCCTCGTCGGGTCCTTCCCCGACCAGGACGAGACAGGCGTTGGGGAGTCTGCGCAGCACCTGCTCCCAGGCCACGAGCAGCAGATCCTGCCCCTTCTGCCGGCACAGCCGCCCCACGCACACCACGAGCGGCGCGGACTCGGACAGGTCGGCGACGAGCGGCGGCAGCGACCTCTGCCGGACGTCGGGGGCCGGCCGGAAGCGCTCGGTGTCGACGCCGTTGGGGATGACGCTCCAGTGCGCGTCGACACCGGCCGTCTCGCCCGTGCGCCGTTCCGCCTCGCTGACGCAGACGACACGGTCCGTCCAGCGCGCCCCGTACCGCTCCCAGCGCTGCGCCAGCCGGGCCGTAGCCCCGCCGACGGCCTCGAACGACCAGGCGTGCGGCTGGAACACGGTCGGGATCCTGCCGCGCACGGCGAGCCGCGCCGCCAGGCCGGCCTTCGCGCTGTGGGCGTGCACGACACGCGGTCGCAGCCGCCCCACCAGGCGGGCGAGCTGCCGGATCTCATCGAGCAGCAGCGGCCCCGGCACGCGGCCGGCCCGCCAGCGGTGGACGTCGGCGCCGAGTCCGCGTACGGCCTGGCCCAGGACGCCGCCGTCGGGGCAGGCAACGGCCACGCTCAGCCCGTCGCGGACCTGGTTCGTCACCAGGTCCGTGACGACCTGCGCGACCCCGCCGTCGACGGGCTGCACGACGTGGAGCACGGCCGGACGCCGGCCGTGCGGAAGGGAATGCGGCAGCACACGCAGATCGGTCACGTTCTCTGGTCGTGGAGTTCGGAACTTCATTTCCCGCGTCTTGGAAGGCGGCACCCCTGGAATGACGCTTTCACCGGCCCTCCGTATTCGCGGGCGAAGGGGGGAATCCATCTGCCAATGCTTCACGTGTTACGCGGGGGCCGGGATGCGACTCTAACCGTTTTTCGGTCCGAGCCGCAGGGGACGGCGCGCGACGAATCAATCCTTTTGATGTTCAGCCGTGTCCGGAAGTCGCCCATCGTCGTTGAGCGTTGTACCCCCATCGGATATCCGAAAGGAAGCAATGATGAAGCGAATCGCGAAGTCGGTCGCGCTGGCGGGCAGCGGTGCTGCCCTGGTCCTGGGTGGCGCCGGCATGGCCGTCGCCGACAGTGGCGCGAACGGCGTCGCCGAGGGCTCGCCCGGTGTCGCCTCCGGCAATGTCATCCAGGTCCCGGTGCACGTGCCGGTCAACGCCTGTGGCAACACCGTCAACGTCATCGCCCTGCTCAACCCGGCGTTCGGCAACACCTGCGCCAACGGCTGATCCGGTCGACGACCTACCAGACCTCATGGCTGCGGGGCTTCCGAGCGCCGAGGCCGGGGCGCTCGGCCTGACGTCTGGTCCTGGCAGTGTCTCGCTGCCAGGCCCGGCGTTCGTGCCGACCGACCCGTGTTCACCCCTTTGGCCGCGCAACCTGACAGTCCCCGCCTGCGTTGGAGCAGTGGCCGGGCAGTCACGCACGGCCACTGAACAAATGACCAAGGAGTACCTCTCCATGTCGCGTACCGCGAAGGCTCTTGTCCTGTCCACCGTCGCTGCCGCCGCCGTTGCGGGCTCGGCCGGCCTCGCCACCGCCGACAGCGGCGCGCAGGGTGCCGCGGCCCAGTCGCCGGGCGTTCTCTCGGGCAACGTGGTCCAGGTACCGGTCCACGTGCCGGTCAACGTCTGCGGCAACACCGTCAACGTCGTCGGCCTGCTGAACCCGGCGTTCGGCAACCTCTGCGTGAACGACTGACCGCCCTTCACCGCGTTTCCCTCGGGCCGCTCTCCCCGTCATCTCGGGGAGAGCGGCCTTGCGCTGTGTCCGACAGTGGGGTCCCTCGAATGGCGGGGTCGGCACGCGACTACGTGACACACCCGAGGATCAAGCACTGACCAGCGCAAACGCGCCAACGTATGAACCGGGCGCGGACAGGTTTGAGGACGCTCCGGAGTCGAACGGTTGCGCCTGGCAGAGGCTCCTCGCACGGTGATCAGAAGACCCGTCGATCACCGAAAGGGATGTTCCATGCGTGCTCAGGCAACGCGCCGCGTCACCACAACTGCCCTCTCCCTCGCGCTCGTTCTGGGCGCCGGCGGTCCCGCCATGGCAGCGCAGAAGCAGGCTCCGCGCGCCGGCGCCATCGCCGCATCGGACGCCGCCGGCGTTCCCGTCCCGGACGCCGATTCCCTGGTCGCCCAGGCCGCTGTGCTTGCCGAACTCGGCGGTGTGCTGACCCCCGTCACCGACCTGATCAAGGCCGTACTCGCGGCCGACGACGGGCGGCTCTCGGCCGAAGAGGTCGCGAAGCACGCCGCCGCCATCAGGGCGGCCATCGAAGCCGCCGTCGGGGCTCCCGCCACGACGCCGCAGGCCCCGGCGGTCCCCGATACCCCGGCAGCCCCGGAGAAGCCCGCGGCCGAGAAGCCGGAGGCCCCGGGAATCCCGCAGATGCCCGAGGGCCCCCTGGCCGAGAAACCGGCGGCCGTGCCGTCGGCCGGCGACGACAAGGCGGCTTCGGCGGACGTGAGGGAAGACGCGCTCGCCGCGCTGCAGAAGAGCGTGGACGCGCTTGTCGAGGCGTCCCGGTCGGGTGAGGCCGAGGCCGTGGCCACCGCAGTGACGGCCGTCGTGACCGGCGTCGCCAACCTGATCGCGGCCACCCTGCACGGCGGCGACCTGCCCGCTGCGGACCTTCAGGGTCTGCCGTCGCTGCAGCCGCCCGCGGACGGCGCACAGACGCCCGCCGTCGCTCCGGCGCAGCCCGAGAGCTGACCCGGAGCTGCTGCTCCGACCGTTCGTGCCGGCCCTGCACAGGGGTCGGCACGACGTGTTTTCACGAGGTTCGGTCGCCGGAACGGACGCGTTCCCGACAGCTCATACGAGAATCCGGCCGGGGCAATTCATACGGGTGGGGATGAAGGAATTCCCGGGATTCCGGAGTTTCTGACGCGCCGAGGGATCGTTACACAAGGTGTAGCCGAATGGCAGGCAGAGCGGCGGCCGCAAGCATCCGCAATATGCCTGAACCGCAGGACACTTGCGCGCGCGACACGCGTCGCCGAAGGAGAGATTCACTGATGAAGCCCATGAAGGTTGCCGCGGTTGTCGCCGGTTCCCTGGTGGCCGCGTTCGCCGCCGCGCCGGCGTTCGCCGCCGACCTCGCGCCGAGCAGTCTCAACGGTGCGCTGGACACCGTCACGACCCAGTCGTCGGCCGCGGCCGGGTCGCTGGCGAACGAGAGGCTGGACACGGAGCAGAAGGGTTCACTGCTCCACACCGCCAACGGTGCGGCGGGCGATCTGAACGACGCGGGGAAGCTCGGCCCGAAGGGGCTCCTCGGCGGGCTTCCGGTCGGCGCCTGAGCGCCGGTCACGCGATCGTGTCGATGCGCCGACTGGTGGTGCGCTCGATCTCGTTCACGGCGTCTGCCGCTCGCCCGGCTGGAGGTGGCCAGTGCCGCTGGACACTGGCACTACTACGCCGGCTGGGCCGACAAGATCGAGGTTCCCCGTATCGAGCGCTTCCAACTCGGCAATTTCGTCGGCGTGCTCAAGGATGAGGTCACCGACGTGCCACAGCAACTTGCGCCGATCGGCGGGGGTGGTCGGCCGGGTCGCGTACCGGGGGCGGCCGCGCGGCCGGTCGTGGATTCACCCGGATGAATCTGGGGCATTGCGCCGACGGAGGGGCGCCGGGCCCGCGGGTCCCTCCTGCGCGGGGCCGGTCCGCGATCGGCCGCTCCCGTACTGCCACTGCATCGATCCCGTACGGGCGAGCGAGCCCGACACCTTCGGAGTAATCGGCGGCGGGACTCCCCCGCGCAGGTGACGCGGGCGCCCGGAGGATCCCGGTAAGTCGCTAAGGTCCGACGGTGACCTCAACCTCCGGCGCCGTGCGCGCCTTCCGCCCGGCCCAGTTGGGCACCCTCGGCGTCATCGCCTGGAGCGGTGAACACCCCGACGACGAGCGGGACATGCCGTTCCTGCTGGCGTACTCCCTCGGTGACGGCGACCTCGGCCCCGAGGGGGTGGAGGTCGCCGCCCGGCAGCTGCTCGACGAGGTGGGGCTGCCGGTCGGCACCGAGTACGTGGACGCCGCGCAAGCCGTCGGCTTCCCTCTGACCCTTCTCGTCGAGGCGGGTCAGGCCGTGCTGACGATGCCTCATCTCAGTGCCCAGTGCCCGGTGCCGCCGGAGTGGCTTGCGGCGGTCCGGGAGCGGGGTCACGTCTACTTCCTCTTCGCCACCCGCCCCTGGCCGCAGGCGGCACCCGGGGTGCCGGTCACCGAGGAGCAGCTGCGGAACTTCGTCGGTGACGAGGAGATGCTGGTCAGGGCCGCGCACTGTTTGCTGCCGGTGCGTCAGCTGAGTGGATGAACCGCGCCGCGATCCGCACGTCAAAGGGCCCGGCGGGCGGCCGGTGGGCCGCCTGCCGGGCCGTGTCATGCCTGGCGGATCAGATATGCGGGGGTCGGCTCGCCGGGCGGGCGGCCGCGGGGTGCGCGACCTCCCGGGTGGCCCCGGCGAGCCTGAGTGTTATGTGGCGAAGCGTCAGCTTCATGATCGAGCTCCTCGCTGCACGGGTCGGGTCGATCCGACGCTAATCGGAATCTGACGATCCGTCGCGTTGGGCGGGGGTCGATTACTGCGTGCGCGCATCGGTCCACGTGGGCGAGGGTCGTCGAAACGATCTTTCCTGGTCTGCCTGAGCAGGGCGGGGGAGAGGGAGAGCGGTATGGAGACACGTACGAGGACGCGCATTCCGCGTCCGGCGCAGGCACCGGACGACACACCGTCAGATGCCGTCGGCGGCAGCCGCGGGTTCGCGTGGCTGCTGATCGTCACGGGCGCGGCGGGGCTGCTCGCGTCATGGGTCATCACGATCGACAAGTTCAGACTGCTCGAGGACCCGGGCTTCACACCCGGCTGCAGCCTCAATCCCGTCGTGTCCTGCGGCAACATCATGAAGAGTGAGCAGGCCGCGGCCTTCGGCTTCCCCAACCCGATGCTGGGCCTCGTCTCGTACGCCGTCGTGATCGGCGTCGGCGCGGGGCTACTGGCGGGTGCCCGCTACCGCCGCTGGTTCTGGCTCGCCCTCAACGCCGGCGCGTTCTTCGGTGTCGCGTTCTGCACCTGGCTCCAGTTCCAGTCGCTGTACCGCATCAGCGCGCTGTGTCTCTGGTGCTCGCTGGCCTGGGTCGCCACGATTCTTCTGTTCTGCTACGTGACCCGTCACACCGTCGAGCACCGGATGCTCCCGGCTCCGGCGGGCCTGCGCCGCGGTCTGCGCGAGTTCGGCTGGGTGCCGCCGGTGATGTGGACGGGGGGCATCGGGATGCTGGTCCTGACCCGCTGGTGGGACTTCTGGATCAGCTGACGTCAGACCTCGGCGATGCGGGTGAAGCGGCCCACGACGTGGAGATCGGCCTCGATGTGGGCGGCCGTGACTCGGAGTTGTGGGAGCACCTCGGTGAGGCACTCGTCCGGGGTGCGCCGGGTCGTGTGCATGGCGACGTTGAGCGCGGCGACGGTGCGGCCCGTGTGGTCGTGGACCGGGACGGCCAGGGACCGCAGGCCCTCCTCGAGTTCCTCGTCGACCAGGGCGTAGCCCTCGTCGCCGACGCGGTCGACGAGTGCGGCGAGCCGGGCGGGGTCGGTGACGGTACGGGGGGTCAGGGCGCGCGGCTCGCTGCGGGCGATGAGGGCCGTGCGCTCGTCCTCGGGGAGGCCGGCGAGGAGGACGCGGCCCATCGACGCCGCGTACGCGGGGAAACGGGTGCCGATGGTGATGTTGACGCTCATGATGCGTTCGGTGGCGACGCGGGCCGTGTAGCGGATGTCGTCGCCGGCGAGGACGGCCAGGGACGCGGAGTCGTGGACATGGCGGACCAGTTCCGCCATGTGCGGGACGGCGATGTCGGGGAGTGTCGTCCGGGAGAGCGGGGGGCAACCGAGGGCGAGCACGCGCGGGGTGAGGCGGAAGGCCCGGTCATCGGAGGTGACGTAGCCGAGGTGCTCCAGCGTGATGAGGGCGCGGCGCGCCGTGGCGCGGGCGAGGCCGGTGGCCTCGGCGATCGCGGTGAGTCCGAGTTCCGCGCGGCCCTCGCCGAAGGCGGTGATCACGGTCAGCCCGCGGGCGAGCGACTCCACGAACTCCGCGCCGAGCTCCTGCTTGGACGCGGCGGTCCAGTGTGCAAGGCCCTGCCCGGCGGTGCTCTCGGCGGCTCCGACCGCCACGGTCGGCCCGGCGGCGGTCGGCGCCTGCCGCAGCTCGTGCTCCATCGCCGTCACGGCCTCGCGGACGCGGGGAAGCAGCGCGCGGCGCAGTGAGTCGGCGCTGTGCCGGCTGGTGTGGCTGACGATGCTGAGTGCGCAGACCGTCCGCCCCTGCGGGTCGTGCACCGGGACCGCGAGGGCGATCAGTCCGGGCTCGATCAGCTGGTCGTCCAGTGCCCAGCCGTCCTCCGCGGCGTGGGCGGCCCGTTCCCCGAAGTCCTCCCCGGGCGCGGTCCCGGGGCCCGCTCCGCGGCGCCACGCCGCCCACTCCTCGTCCGTCCACGCAGCGGCGAACAGCGCTCCCGGCGCGGTGCGTTCGGCGGGCAGCAGGTCGCCGATGCGGAAGGTCAGCGACATGGCACGCCGAAGCGTGGACTGGTGGACGAAGCGGATGCCGTCGCGGTCCGGCACGGCGAGCGACACCGACTCGTCGAGCTCGTCGGCGAGCCGTTCGGCGAGGGGGCCGAGCGGGCCCGGCAGACCGACGGCGGCCAGATAGGCGTTCCCCAGCTCCATGAGCCGGGGCGCCGGCCTCGCCTCATGGCCGTCGAGGCGTAGGTAACCCATGCGCGCGAGGGTCGCGGCGACCCGGTCGACGGTGGAGCGGGCCAGCCCGGTCGTACGGACGAGCTCGCTGAGGGGCACCCGGCCGCCGGCGTCGCTGATCGCGCACAGTACGGCGATGCCGCGCATCAGCGGACCTACGGCCTCGTCAGGGGGCGTGGCCGGCATCGGATCTCCAGGGCGTTGACATGCGTGACCGGTGCACGCAGACTCAGGGCGAGTCGTTCATGAACTCTAGTTCATCTGGCGAACGGGCACGACGGGCGTGACACGACAGACGTCGCACGACAGGCATCGAACGGAAGCCCCATGGACAAGGTCGAACGGTCCGCGGCGGACGCGGTCGCCGGCATCGCGGATCACGCGTCGCTCGCCGTCGGCGGTTTCGGCCTCAGTGGTGTGCCGAATGTACTGATCGAGGCGGTGCACGCGTGCGGGGTCCGCGGACTGAGCGTCGTCTCCAACAACTGCGGCGTCGACGGCGGCGGCCTCGCCATTCTGCTCGCCGCGGGCCGCATCGCCCGGGTCACCGGCTCGTACATCGGCGGGAACAAGGAGTTCGCCCGCCAGGCATGGGAGGCGCGATGGACCTGATGCACGGCGCCCGCCGTGTTGTCGTCCTCACCGACCACACGGCCAAGGACGGCTCGCCGAAGCACGTCCGGGTGTGCACGCTGCCGCTGACGGGCAGGGCATGCGTGCACCGCGTCATCACCGACCTGGGCGTGCTCGATGTGACCGGCGAGGGATTCGCCCTCGTCGAGACGGCGCCGGGCGTCACCCCCGACGACGTACGAGACAAGACTGGAGCTGAGCTGACATGACCGACCGTCTGCGCGATGTGTACGTGGTCGATGCCGTCCGCACCCCCATCGGCAAGTACGGCGGCGCCCTGTCCGGCGTACGTCCCGACGACCTCGCCGCGGGAGTCCTCGGCGCCCTCGTCTCCCGCACGCCCGAGCTCGACCCGTCCCGTATCGACGACGTCTTCTTCGGCGACGCCAACGGCGCCGGCGAGGACAACCGCGACGTGGCCCGCATGGCCGTGCTGCTCGCGGGCCTGCCGGTCACCGTGCCGGGCACGACGGTGAACCGGCTCTGCGGTTCCGGCATGGAGGCCGTCATCCAGGCCGCCCGCGCCATCGCCGTCGGAGACGCGTCGATCGCCGTGGCGGGCGGCGTCGAGTCGATGAGCCGCGCGCCCTGGGTGCTGCAGAAGCCGGAGCGCGGTTTCCCCGCCGGACACCAGCAGATGCACTCGACGACCCTCGGCTGGCGCATGGTCAACCCGCGCATGCCCGAGGAGTGGACCGTCGGCCTCGGCGAGGGCGCGGAGCTGCTCGCCGAGCGGTACGGCATCGGGCGCGAGGAGCAGGACGCCTTCGCTCTCGCCAGCCACCGGAACGCGGCCCGCGCCTGGGCCGACGGCCTGTACGACGGCGAGGTCGTCCCTGTCCACGGCGTCGAGCCGGCGCGCGACGAGTGCATCCGCGACAGCACGTCGACGGAGGCCCTCGCCAAGCTGAAGCCGGTCTTCCGCAAGGACGGGACCGTCACCGCCGGCAACTCGTCCCCGCTCAACGACGGCGCCGCCGCGCTTCTGCTCGTGGACGAGGACGGACTGCGCGCCACCGGCCGCGAACCGCTCGCCCGCATCGGCGCGTCGGCCGTGACCGGCATCGAGCCGCAGTACTTCGGCGCGGGCCCGGTCGAGGCCGTCCGCCGGGCCCTGAAGAAGGCCAGCCGCGAGTTCGGCGACCTGCACACCGTCGAGCTCAACGAGGCCTTCGCCGCCCAGGCGCTGGCCTGTCTGCGCCAGTGGCCGGGGCTCGACCCGGCCGTCGTCAACCCGCGCGGCGGCGCCATCGCCATCGGGCACCCCCTCGGCGCGTCCGGTGCCCGGCTCACCGGCGCAGTGGCCCACCAGCTCGCCGCCGCAGGCTCCGGCACGGGCCTCGCCACGCTGTGCATCGGCGTCGGGCAGGGCCTCGCGCTCGTTTTGGAGAGGTGACGCCGCCGATGGGCCCGATCACGCGCGTGACCCCGGCGATCCCCAGCCAGGAGCAGATCAGCACCGAGATCGCGGCCGCGCACCAGGCCGCCCCGGCCGACGGCACCGCGTCCCCGCCGTACCACCCGGCCCGCGACTTCGCCCCGTACCGCAGCAGCATCCTGCGCCATCCCCGGCAGCCGCTCGTCGCCGTGGCCGACGACCCGGAGGCGGCCGAGCTGTACGGCCCGGTCTTCGGCGCCGCCGACGTGAGCGAGCTCGACGCGGATCTGACCCGGCAGCACGCGGGCGAGCCGCTCGGCGAGCGCATCACGGTCACCGGCCGCGTGCTGGACCGGGCGGGACGGCCCGTGCGCGGCCAGCTCGTCGAGATCTGGCAGGCCAACGCCTCGGGCCGGTACGCCCATCGGCGCGACCGGCACCCGGCGCCCCTGGACCCGAACTTCACGGGTGTGGGCCGCTGCCTGACGGACGACGAAGGGCGGTACGCGTTCACGACGATCAGGCCCGGGGCCTATCCGTGGCGCAACCACGTGGGCGCCTGGCGCCCCGCGCACATCCACTTCTCCCTCTTCGGGACCGCGTTCACACAGCGCCTGGTGACGCAGATGTACTTCCCGGGAGACCCGCTCTTCCCGTACGACCCGATCCTCCAGTCGGTCACCGACCCGGCGGCACGGGCCCGGCTCGTCGCCGCGTACGACCACGGGCTTTCGCAGCCCGAGTGGTCCCTCGGCTACCGCTGGGACATCGTGCTCGACGGCCCGGCGGCGATGCTTCCGGACCCCGAGGAGAGCCTGTGATGCCCGCTCCCACTCCCTCTCAGACCGTGGGCCCCTTCTACGGGTACGCCCTGCCGTTCGCCGGGGGCGGGGACATCGCCCCCGCCGGGCACCCCGACACCGTCACCGTGCACGGTTACGTGCGCGACGGGAACGGCGATGCGGTGCCGGACGCGCTGCTGGAACTCTGGCAGCCGGCCGGGCGTCCCGGTTCGCTGCGCCGCAACGGCGTCGACTTCACCGGGTTCGGGCGGGTGGCGACCGACGCGGACGGGCGCTGGGTGGTGCGGACGCTCCCACCGCGGGCTGCGGCGCCGTACCTCTCGGTGTGTGTGTTCGCGCGAGGGCTGATGCACCACCTGTTCACGCGGGCGTACGTGGGTGACGCGGGCGCGGATGCGCTGCCGGCGGCGGTTCCGGAGGAGCGCAGGTCCACCCTGATCGCCGTGCCGGACGGGGAGCGGACGTACCGTTTCGACATTCATCTGCAGGGGGAGAAGGAGACGGTCTTCTTCGACTTCCACGACTTCGGCGACTTCCGTGGCGTCCGTGACCTCCGTGGATGACGTCGGGCTGCTCGCTCCGGTGTGGGCGGGCACCCCCGTGGAGGCCGCCACGGGCGACCGGGCGTTCCTCCGGGCCCTGCTGGACGCCGAGGCCGCGCTGGCGCGGGTCCAGGACGCGGCGGCGGGTGGGACGGTCACCGCGGTGGCGCGGGCCTCCGGCCGGTTCGATGCGCGGTCCCTCGCGCTGCGCGCGCGGGCCGGGGGCAATCCCGTGATCCCGCTGGTCGCCGACCTCACCGCGGCGGTGGCCGAAGTGGACGCGGCGCACGCGGAGTTCGTGCACCGGGGCGCCACCAGCCAGGACATCCTGGACACCGGCCTCATGCTGGTGGCCGCCCGGGCGCTGGACCTGGTCCTCGGCGACCTGGAGCGGACCGTCGACGCCCTGGGCCCTCTCGCCGCGGAGCACCGCGCCACCCCGATGCCCGCCCGCACCCTCACCCAGCACGCCGTCCCCACCACCTTCGGACTGAAGGCGGCGGGCTGGCGGTCCCTCGTGCTGGACGCGCACGAGCGGCTGGTGCGGGTGCGGGCGTCGCTGCCCGCGCAGCTCGGGGGCGCGGCGGGGACGCTGGCGGCGTTCGGGGGCGCGGGGCCGGCTCCCGTGGGTGCCTACGCCCGCGAACTCGGGCTGGCAGAACCGCAGTTGCCGTGGCATGTGCTGCGCACGCCGGTCGCCGACCTGGGCGCCGCGCTGGCGTTCTGCGCGGGTGCGCTGGGGAAGATCGCGGCGGACGTGCTGGTCCTGTCGCGTACCGAGATCGGCGAGCTGGCGGAGGGCGCAGGGGGCGGCTCGTCCGCCATGCCGCACAAGAGCAACCCCGTGCGGGCGACGCTGATCGCGTCCGCGGCCCGTCAGGTGCCGGCGTCGGCCGCGGTCCTCCTCGGCTCACTGGCCGCCGAGGACGAACGCCCGGCCGGGGCGTGGCACGCGGAGTGGCAACCGCTGAGGGAGGCACTCCGGTTGACGGGCGGCGCGGCCGCGGCGGCGGTGGAGCTGTGTGCGGGGCTGGTCGTCCGGCCCGACCGGATGCGGGCGAACCTCGAGCTGACGGGCGGGCTGATGCTGACGGAGCGCGTGGCGGCGGCGCTGGCGCCGAGCCTGGGGCGGGAGGAGGCGCTCCGCACGGTGGCGGAGGCGTCGCGCCGCGCGGCACAGGAGGGTGCGGATGTGTTCCACGTCCTCGCCCGGAACGAGGAGCTGCCGGACCTCGGCCCCCTCGCCGACCCGTGCCGGTACCTGGGCCGCGCCCCAGCCCTGGTCGACCGGGCCTTGTCGCGCGTCCGGGGCCCGGTGGGTGGTACTTCGCCCACCCGTCCCTCCGCACGGGACGACGGCCCACGGAACCAGGGGGACGACGCCGCGTGACCTCCTTGCTCCATCACCGCGTCGACGGCCCGGCAGGTGCACCCACCGGCCCGCACCCGGATCAGGACACCGACGCGCCCTCGCTCATCCTCGGGCCGTCCCTCGGGACCTCCCTCTCCGTCTGGGACGCCCAGGTCCCCGACCTCGCCCGGGACCACCGCGTCATCCGCTGGGACCTCCCCGGCCACGGGGCCTCCGCGGCCGGCCTGCTGCCCGCCGGCGCGACCGTCGCCGACCTCGGCCGGCTCGTCCTCGACATCGCGGACGCGCTCGGCGCCCGGACCTCATGACGACGACGCTGCATGTCGACCCGGCGCAGTCGGCGTTCGAGACGCGGCTGCAGTTGTCGCAGCTGGAGCGGGTGGCGGCGTCGCCGCACGCGGCGGCCGAACTGGCGGAGAACTACACGGGTCTGCCGCTCCCCGGCTGACACGAGCCGGCACATCTGCCGCTCGGCATCACGTACGTCGTCGTCGTCGCCGTCACCGGCATCCGGCTCTTCAGCGCGCAGGTGATGGTGTACGCCGCCACGAACACCGTCTGCCGCAGCAGCGAACGCGCCGCGGGTCCGGGCCGGGTGACCGGCGTCGGACGCACCGGCGCGGTCGTCGGCCCCTGGCTCGGCGGCGTCCTCGCCGCGAACGGCAACGAGGGCTGGGGCTTCACCGCCTTCGCCCTGGCCGGGCTGCTCGGCGCCGCAGCGATCTCGCTGGTGCCGGCGCAGAGCGCGGAGCCGAGCGAGAAGAGCGTGACGCTCGCGACGAGCAAGGGTCGGCGGCCGAGCCAGTCGGTCATGTTCCCTGCGGTCAGCGCGCCGATGAGCATGCCGAAGGTGGTCCAGCTGCCGATGGTGCCCGCGGACGAGGGCGTGGGGCCGAGGCCGGTCTCGTCGAGCATGTGCGGCATGACGGCGCCGTGGATGTTGACGTCCATGCCGTCGAAGAAGACGGCGAGCCGGCAGAGGGCGAGGACGGGGAGCACTGTGCGGAAGGGCAAGGCGTGGGGCGATGGGGTCACCCCTGAATCCGTTCGCCATGTGAACTTGAATTCACTCTTCCGGGCGTATGAGTGTCAGGTCGGCACGGCCGGGTGTCAATGAGCCGGACAGAAGCCGATCGCCCTGGGGCGGCGGGGCGATCGGCTTCTGATTTCCTCGCCAGGCCTGCAGGCTCTGCAGGCCCTATGGCTCCTGCGGGGTCAGATACAGCGTGAACCAGTCCCGGGCGAGCGCCGAGACCTCGTCGAGTGCGCCCGGCTCCTCGAAGAGGTGTGTCGCGCCGGGGACGACCTCCAGGCGGTTCCCGCAGCGAAGCGCCGCCTGGGCCTGGCGGTTGAGGTCGAGCACCGTCGTGTCACGGCCGCCGACGATGAGCAGCGTCGGCGCGCGGACGCCGGGAAGCCGGGGCCCGGCCAGGTCCGGGCGGCCGCCGCGCGACACGACGGCGCCGACGTCCGTACCGGCGGTCGACGCCGCCCACAGCGCCGCCGCGGCCCCGGTCGACGCCCCGAAGTACCCGATCGGGACGGGCGTCCGGGTGCGCAGCCAGTGCGTGGCACCCGCGAGTCTGCGGGCGAGGATCTCGATGTCGAAGACGTTCGCCCGGTCGGCGCCCTCGGCCTCCGTGAGCAGGTCGAAGAGCAGCGTGCCGAGGCCGGCCCGGTTCAGGGCGGCGGCGACCGAGCGGTTGCGCGGGCTGTGGCGGCTGCTGCCGGAGCCGTGGGCGAACATCACCGCGGCCGCGGCCCCGTCCGGCAGCGTGAGTTCCCCGGCGAGCCGGACCCCTCCCGCGTCCACCTCGACCTCCTCGGTCTTCGTGGGGGCGGGCGGTGCGGTCTTCGCGGCCCGCTCCAGCAGCGCGACGACCTCCTCGTCGGGGGTCTGCGAGAAGTCCCGGTACCACTCCCCGACCGCCGAGAACGCGCGCGGCGTCGACAGGCACACGACCTCGTCCGCCTCCGTGCGCAGCCATGCCACGGCGTCAGGCGGTGCCACGGGCGCGGCCAGCACCACCCTGGCCGCGCCCTGCGCCCGGACGACCTCGCACGCCGCGGCGGCCGTCGACCCGGTGGCGATCCCGTCGTCCACGACGATCACGGTTCGCCCGGCGATGTCGACCCGCTCCCGACCGGCCCTGAACTGACGGGCCTGCCGGGCGAGTTCGGCCTGCTCGACCTGCTCCACCGACTCGACGTCCGCGCGGGAGACACGCCCGCGACGCACGATGTCGTCACTGATGACCCGCACTCCGCCCTCCCCGATCGCCCCGAACCCGAGCTCCCGGTGGTACGGCACTCCCAGCTTCCGTACGACGATCACATCCAGCGGCGCTCCCAGCTCCCGCGCCACCTGGAACGCCACCGGCACCCCACCCCGCGGCAACCCGAGCACCACGGGATCCGCCCCCCGCAGGTGCTTCAGCACATCCGCGAGGCGCCGCCCCGCGTCCTCACGATCGGTGAACAGCACAATGGCTCACCCCCAACAGGGGTTCTCCTTCGAACCAACCCCATGGCGGGCGGCTTCGCAACTCGGGGCCGCACCACGTGGTGGCGGTGAGAGGCCGGCCCGATCACGGCGGGCGACACCGGCGGTCAGCGAGCGGAGACCTCCGGGGGCAGGGACGCGAGGAAGTGCTCGATGCCGCGCCGCACGTACGACGGCAACGGCCGGCGCAAGTCGCCGACGAGTGCCAGCAGTTCGCGTGAGCATTCCGGATCCGCCGTCCAGGCCGCCGGGCTCCTCGTCAGCGCCACGGTCAGCAGGTCGTCGTCGTACCAGCCGCCCGCGTGCTGCGCGGGCAGTGTGTCCCGAAGGATCTTGAGCGCGACGGGCATCAGGAAGAGCAGCCCGAGGTCCTGTCCGATGAGCCGCACCAGCTCGTCCACGGTCAGTGAGCCGACCGGCCGCTTGCGCAAGGCGTGCACGGCCAGGACGAGGCCGGTGGAGCCCCCGGGCGCGGGCGGTGGCCGGCGGTTGTCCTCGAGTTCTTCGAGCGTGCGGGACGGAGGGACGGGTCGGGGCATCGACGATTGTGCCCTGAGGGGGCGCGTGCCGGCGGCCGCGGGGCTCGCGGGCTCAGCCGTCCTCCTCCAGGCACACCACGGGGATCCGCTGGACGAGGTTGTTGCCGAAGCCGCCGCGGTTCCAGTGCTGGTCGAGGGGCTGCGTACGGCCTTCGGCGTCGGTGGCGCGGACGGTGAGCACATGGGTGCCGGGGGTGGCCGTCCAGGCCGTGTGCCAGTGGAGCCAGGCCCAGGGGTGGCCTTCCGGCGGGTCCAGGGGGGCGTCGTGCCAGGTGCGGCCGTCGTCGGTGCTGACCTCGACCCGGACGACCGGGGCGTGCCCGGACCATGCCCTGCCCTCCAGTCCCATCCGGCCGGGGCGCACGGCGCGGGTCCGGGACATGAAGTCCGGGAAGCCGGGCGGGAGCATCAGGGCGCGGGGTGCGATCAGGGTGACGGGTTCGCCCGGGTCGTCGGGGGACTGCTTGTAGCGGTAGGCGACCGACTGCTGGAAGCCGGTGAAGGGGGTGGCGGTGAGGCTGATGTCGCACAGCCACTTCACGTTCGCCATGCCGTACCAGCCGGGTACGACCAGCCGTAGCGGATACCCGTGCTGCGGCGGCAGGGGTGCGCCGTTCATCTCGTACGCGACCAGCACCTCGGGGTCGGGGCCCGCGGCCACCGGCAGGGGCAGGCTGCGCCGGTAGTCCTGCTCGACTCCGCGCTCGACCCCGTGATCGGCGCCCGTGAAGACCGCCTCGACGGCGTCCGGCTCCACGCCGGCGTCGGCCAGGAGTGCCCGCAGCGGCACTCCGGTCCACTCCGCCGTCCCCACCGCCTCGACGAGCCACGGCTGGCTCACGGGGCGCGGGCTGAGCCGGGCCCTGCCGTTGCCGGCGCACTCCATCGTGACGCGCTGGGTGACCGGCTCGTACGACCTGAGCGCCTCCAGGCCGAGTGCCAGCGGCGCGCGCACCCGCCCCCGCACGGTGAGCCGCCACTCGGCGGCCTCGGCGGCGGGGATGTCGTAGTGGACGAGGACGTAGTGCAGCCCGGGTGGCGTCACGCCGTAGCGCAGGGCCTCCAGCGGCATGCCGTGGTTGCGGGCCGCGAGCGCCAGCTCCTCCTCGCTGATGCCCTCGCCGGGGTTCGCGAGGTGCCCGGGTGCACTGATCTCCGCGAGGCTCTCCCCGCGGCGGACGTCGTCCATACCTTCATGGTGCGATGCCCGTGCACCGCCCGCCCGCCGCCCGCGCTTCAGCGGTGCTCGGGGTTCGGGAAGTCGAAGCGGCAGCCCGCGTCCCACTCCGAGCGCTGGTTGCCGTGCGCGGGGATGCCGCCCGCGCGCTTGAGCAGGGCGGCCACGTGCATCAGGTTCCAGGTCATGAAGGTGGTGTTGCGGTTGGTGAAGTCGTTCTCCGGCCCGCCGGAACCGGGGTCGAGATACGAGGGCCCGGGCCCCGCCTCCCCGATCCAGCCGGCGTCGGCCTGCGGGGGGACGGTGTAGCCGAGGTGCTGGAGGCTGTAGAGGACGTTCATCGCGCAGTGCTTCACGCCGTCCTCGTTGCCGGTGATCAGGCAACCGCCGGCGCGCCCGTAATACGCGTACTGCCCGCGGTCGTTGAGCAGTGACGAGCATGCGTACAGCCGCTCGATCACCTGCTTCATCACCGAGCTGTTGTCCCCGAGCCAGATCGGCCCCGCCAGCACCAGAATGTCGGCCGCCATGACCCGCTCGTACAGCGCGGGCCAGTCGTCGTTCTCCCAGCCGTGCTCGGTCATGTCCGGCCACACGCCGGTCGCGATGTCGTGATCGACGGCCCGCACGAGCTCGGTGGCGACGCCGCCCGCCTCCATGACGGCGCGGCTCCTGTCGATCAGCCCTTGGGTGTTGCTGACCTCGGGCGAGCGTTTCAGCGTGCAGTTGATGAACATCGCGCGCAGGTCGTCGTAGCGCAGGTCGGCGGGGCGCGGGGAGTCGGGGGATGCCATCGGAGCCTCCGGGGACGCGGCCGGTCGTCGCCGGGAGCGTAGTGCCGGAGCGACGGCGAGTGTGGGACGGCGCATCCGGGACGGCGCGTGGGGGGACGGCGCGTGTCGGGACGGCCGCGCCACACGGTGACGCTCAGTGCTGCGGAAGCGTGCGTTCGAGATCGCGCGGGTCCTTGGTGATCGAGGAGCGGACCTTGCGGGCCATGAGCGGTTCCGCCGGGCGGTAGGGGCCGCCGGAGCCGCCCGGTCGCGGATGCGGGCGCGCGGGCCCCGCGGAGCGGGGCGAAGGTGTCCGTGACGTCCGTCGGCATCGGGCCGGCCACGGACACCGTCCTCCTCGCCGCACGGGACACGCGGACCGGGCGCCGGGTGCCCGGTCCGATCGCGGGGTGGCCACGCCCGGACCAGACTGGTCCGTGTCGGTACATCGGAAGGACGTCAGCCATGCCCACGGAATCCCCAGCCGGTCCCCTGCGAGTGCTCGTCTTCGGCGCGGCGATGCGGGCCGATTCCACCAACGCACGCCTCGCCGCCCTCGTCGCGCGTCTGATCGCCGACAGCGGCGCCACCGCCGACCTCGCCACCATGCGCGAGTTCGAGATGCCGCTGTACGACGGCGATGCGGAGGCCGCCGAAGGGGTGCCGGCCGGCGCCCTCGCGCTGCGCGGGCGGCTCGAGGAGTGCGAGGCTTTCGTGATCTCGTCCCCCGAGTACAACGCCTCCGTGCCCGGCGTGCTGAAGAACGCCATCGACTGGGTCTCCCGGGTCCAGCCGCAGCCGTTCAAGGACAAGCACGCGATGCTTGTCTCCGCATCGCCGTCCATGGTGGGCGGGAACCGGGGCCTGTGGGCGCTGAGGGTGCCTCTGGAGCACCTCGGCACCCGCGTCTACCCGGACATGTTCAGCCTTGGCATGGCCCATCAGGGCTTCACCGACGACGGGTTGCTCACCGACTCCGGGCTGCAGCAGCGGCTGGCAGAGACCGTCGAGGCCTTCCTGCGGCTCGTCGAGGCCGATACGCGCTACGTCTGCCTGCAGCGCCGGTGGTACGAGTTCCTCGGGGACCGTACCGAGGCGCCCGTCACCCTGCGAGCGGAGGACTGAGGACATGGCACACGACCAGATCCCGGGCATCGATCCCACTGCGACACCCAGCGGGGACGGCTGCGCCGAGTGCCTGGCGGGCGAAGGGCCGGGGTGGTGGCTGCACCTGCGGCGCTGCGCCGCGTGCGGGCACATCGGATGCTGCGACTCCTCGCCGGGGCAGCACGGCACGAAGCACGCGCGCGCGTCGGGGCACCCGTTCCTGACCAGCTTCGAGCCGGACGAGGACTGGTTCTGGAACATCGAGACCGGCGAGTACTACGAGGGGCCGCAGCTGGCCGGCCCCGACTCCCACCCGGCCTCCCAGCCGACCCCGGGCCCCCAGGGCAGGGTTCCCGCGGACTGGGAGGCGTACCTGCACTGAAGCGCGATCAGATCGGTGGCAGCGGCAGGTGGGGGTCTGTGATTCCGCCGGGGCACGCGAATTCGTCGATGTCCCAGCCGGCGCGTGTGGCTCCGGCCCGGTACGCGCCGTCGTAGAAGTCGAGCACGGCGGTACGGGGATCGGACTCGGCGCGGGCGTCGTCGTACCGCAGCACGGCCAGATGGCTGTCCCCCCGCGGAACCCAGCGCGCGGACGCGGGTGTCAGCGGCTCCGCGGTCAGACCGGCGGGCTCGGGAGCCGTGTAGGAGTAGAACGCGGGCTCGGGGAAGGTCTCGTCGCCGAACCAGAAGCCGAAGCTGATCACCTCGCGGGAGTACGCCTCCCGCGTCACGGGGTCGACCTGCCGCGGCTGGTCGACCCGACGCCCGGAGAACCGCGTGTGGGCGATGTCGAAGGTGTGCCAGAAGTGATGGACCGGGCTGGCCTTGCCCGAGAACCGGGCCGCGAACTCCTCGAGTACCGATGCCACTTGGCTGAGGACCTGCCAGTAGCGGTTGGCCTGCACGGGATCGTAGGTCGCGTGCTCGGTGTCCTCGGAGAAGGGGCGGGCGGCGTCGGGCAGGTCGAACGGCCGCGGAATGTCGATGTCCACGGCGACGCCCAGTGCGGCCAGCGAGTCCAGGGTCGTGCGGTGGAAGGACGCCACGGACTGGCCGAAGAGCGGGAACGAGACCGCCCGGCCGTCCAGCGTCGCGACGATCAGCTGGTGGCCGACGAAGTCGAAGTCCATGGTGAAGATCGGATTGCCGTCGACGTGGCCCGTCGGGCGGGTGGTGATGCCGCGCCCGGTGAGATGGAACGGAACGTTCCACCAGTGGTTGCGCCGGTCACTCGCGGCCAGGCGGATCTTTCCGACGACCTGCGCGAAGCGGTGCAGCGTCTCCTTCGTGTCCCGCCACTCGGCGAGCGGCATCGGCGGGAAAGGCTCCATCGCCTGCTCCTTCCTGCCCGACTGTGCGGACGCCGTGACGCTTCCTCGCTGCTCCCCTCAGCATTCCCGCCTCGCACGCCAGGCGCAGCCGGAACCTCCGGCCACACCACAGCCAAACCTCCGGACTCCGTCGGCAGCGGGGCCGCCCGCCCCGTGTCCGGCGCTATTCGCCGATGCGGACCAGCGCGAGCGTGATGTTGTCGGGGCCCCCGGCCTCCATGGCGGCCTTCCAGAGTTCGAACGCGGCCCTGCCGTCGTCGTGCACCCGCAGCAGGCTCTCGACCTCGTCGTCCGGCACCGGGTCGGTGAGTCCGTCCGTGCACACCAGACAGCGGTCGCCCGCGGACATCGCGGAGACCGCGACATGGGGCGTGACGGCGGTGAAGACGGGGCCGCCGCCGAGCGTCTGGGTGACGGCGGAGGTGGTGCGCCGTCCGGGTGGCGGTGGCGGGCTGTCGTCGACGCTCACCTGGCGGAGCCCTTCGTCGGCCATGCCGTAGACCTTGCTGTCGCCGACGTTGAACGTCACCAGCGACTTCTCCAGCACGACGGCTCCGGCGACCGTGGTCCCCATGGTGACCAGTGCCGGATCGCGGTCCGCGGCCGCGTACACCGACTGATTGCAGAGGGCCAGAATCTCACGGACGGCTTCCTCGTCCTCCAGCGAGGGCCCGAGCGAGGCGAGGTGGCGGACGACGAGCCCGCTCGCCACCTCCCCGGCGGGCTGCCCGCCGAGGCCGTCGGCGACCGCGACGACCAGGGGGGTGCCCATAGGGAACAGAAGCGTCTGGGGATTCTCGGTCACGGTGCCGCAGAGGGTCCACGGCCCGACGACGAGGCTGTCCTCGTTGTGGTCGCGGATCAGCCCGACATCGCTCAGGGCGGTCACGGCTACGTACGGCACTGGCATCCCGCCTCTCCGCAGCGGCAGAGTCCCCCTCCTCCCCATTGTGACCCCGGCGCATCGGCGCCGCGGGTCAGTGCTTGAGCAGGGCCTTCGTGCCCACGATGACCAGTCCCAGAAGGAGGATGACCACACCGGTGACGACGATCAGGCGGCGCGGGGCACCGGCTCTGACCAGGGGGACGGTGGCCCAGACGACCTGCTCGGCGAGGGCGACGCCGAGCGCCAGCCATGCGGTGTCGCCCTCGCCGAGTCCGAGGGCCGGGCTCACCGCCACGGCGGCGGCCGGCGGGACGGCGGCCTGGACGATCGGCCATTCCCTGCGTGCCTCGTGGCGGACCACCTCCCACGACAGCGTCTGATGCGCCAGCCGGTCGCCCACGAGGCGGGCGTAGACGTGCGTGATCCAGAAGATCACGCCGGTGGTGAGCAGCATGACCACGAGCTGGAGCCGGGGGAAGGCGCCCAGCGTTCCCGCCGTGGCGATCACCGAGGCGGCGAGGAGCGAACCGTAGACCGCGCCGGAGTAGTCCCGGGCCGTCGATGCCGCCGGTTCGGGGCTGCGATGACTCATCCGCTCAGCATGCCGGGCGTTCCACGGCGTACGACGGCACCGCGCCCGGCAGGAAGCCGGTACGGGTCAGCGTCCCGCAGGCCGGTGTCCCGCCCGTCGGTGTCTGCGGGCCGGGTCGGTGGCGTCGTCACCCGGAAGGGCTCGGCCCCGGCCCGTTCGACCGCCGAGAGGGCCAGGTACTCGAACATGCCGGTCTTCTGAGCACGCCGACGATCACCATCATGCCGAGCAGCAGGAAGACGACGTTCCAGTCGATGCCGCGGTTCTGGAGGCGGAACGCGGAGACGTCGCCGGTCGCGCCGATCGCGAGTATCAGCCCGGCGCCGCCGAGTGCGGCCGCGACCCGGTGGATCTTCTCGCTGATGATCAGGGCGTCCGCGCCGACCCGGACGGTCATGAGTGCCGGCGTTGCCGAGGACCCAGCCGCCGCCGTGACGGCGACCGGGTACTTGGCCTCCGGCGATCGGTCGTACCCGACGAACACGACGGCGGCATTCGCCCCGACGGCCAGCCCGACGATCGCGGCCCAGCTCTGACAGTCGTTCGCGCTCCTCCGACGGGTGGCTCCGCGGGCCGGGTTCCCCGGCACAGGTACGTTGCCGGTGTCCGGCCGTCACCGACACGAGCGACACGAGCGCCCCGCCACCCGGCGACCCACCAACGATCTGCCGGCGACTCACGCCGAGTCACCAACGGCACCAACGGCACCAACCGAGGAGAGCGCCGACATGAGACTTCGCTGCGCCGTGCTCGACGACTTCCAGTCCGTCGCGACCACCGTCGTCGACTGGTCCCCCGTCACCGACGACGTGGACGTCGTCACCTTCCCGGAGCACTGCGGCTCCGAGGACGAACTCGTCGCCGTGCTCGCCGACTTCGACATCGCCGTCACCCTGCGCGAACGCGTTCCGTTCCCGGCCACGGTGTTCGCCCGGCTGCCCCGGCTCAAGCTGCTCGTCGCGTCCGGCATGCGCAACTCCGTCATCGACTTCGCCGCTGCGGAGCGGCACGGCGTCACCGTGTGCGGCACCGCCAGCTCCTCCGTCCCGCCCGTCGAGATGACCTGGGCGCTTCTCCTCGGCCTCGCCCGCGGGATCGTGGCCGAGTCCACCGCACTGCGCAGCGGCGGGCCGTGGCAGTCCACCCTCGGCGCCGATCTGCACGGCAGGCGGCTCGGTCTGCTCGGCCTCGGGAAGATCGGCGGCCGGGTCGCGCAGATCGGGCTCGCCTTCGGCATGGACGTCGTGGCCTGGAGCCAGAACCTCACCAAGGAGCGCGCCGACGAGGTCGGCACCGGTCTCGCCGCCTCCAAGGAGGAGCTGCTGGAGACCAGCGACTTCGTCTCCGTGCATCTGGCCCTCAGCGACCGTACGCGCGGTCTGCTCGGCGCCGCGGAGCTCGGTCTGATGCGGCCGACCGGCTATCTGATCAACACGTCCCGGGCGGCCATCGTCGACCAGGACGCGCTGCTCGCCGCGCTGCGGGACGGCACGATCGCGGGCGCGGGCGTGGACGTGTTCGACATCGAGCCGCTCCCGGCCGACCACCCGATGCGCACGGCGCCGCGGCTGCTCGCGACGCCGCACCTCGGCTATGTGACCCGTGACAACTACCGGACGTACTACGGCCACGCCGTCGAGGACATCCAGGCCTTCCTCGCGGGCTCACCCGTCCGGCGGCTCGGCTGACACCACGTCCTGCTTTGCTCGGGGTCCCGTGCCTGCGTGCCTGTGGGGCGTGCGGGCGGCCCGTCACGAGCCTTGCACGGAAGCGCAATTCACATCGTGGGATGCGGACGGGGCCGACCGCGCGGTGGCGGTGCCCTTTATTGCGTCTGTACGCAAACAAGGGTGCCCCGAGACGAGCTCAGGGCGCCGTGAAGAGCGTCGGGAAACGGGGGGCGAGCCAGGGCTTGCGGCCCCAGGCGAGGACACGGCCCCGGGCCATGGCGCCCCACGGTGCGCAGCGGCCGAGCGCCATGAGCAGGAACGTGACGGGCTCGATCAGGATCGTGCAGTCCGGGCGGCCCGGCGCCTGCGTGCCCACGGCGACCTCGCCGTCCGTGAACGTGACACCGATGCCGGCACCGCCCCGCAGACGGACCGAGTAGCGGGCATTGAGCCCGGTGGTGGCGGCGGAGTTGACGACCCGCGGCATGGCCGTGATCAGGAAGGGCAGGGTCAGCTCGACCCGGGTGCGGTCGATCATGTGTGGACGGCCCAGCGCGCGGGCGAGGTCGTAGCCGTGCCCGAGCATGTGCGTGAGCAGATACGAACCCAGCTCGGCCAGGCCCATCGGACCCAGCGGCGTGAGCGGGGTCGCCGCGGCGGACCCCTGCTCCGCCGTCTTGAGGGAGGCGGCGAGGAAGGCCTCCGCCTGCGCCACGATCATGTCCGCCAGCGGGTCGGCCCCGCGTTCGTCGAACGCGGCGAGCGCCTGCTCGTTGGCCGCGGCCAGGCTCTGCGGCGTGCCGTCCCCGTAGCCGCGTTCGGTTCCGGCCGCCAGGTCGGCCATCAACTCGTTGGCCTGTGCCAGATGCGCCGCCGCCTCCCCGAGACTCCACTGCGACCCGGGGACGGGCACGCCCGTGTCGGTGACACCGCGCAGCAGCGCCGCGATCTCCTCAGCGGTGCCGTGTATCGCGTCGCCGAGTCCCTCGGGCAGCACGCCTCGCTCCCGTACGCCCCGCTTCTGCCCGCTCGTCGACTCCACGCGCCACCCCTCGGCATCAACCTCGTCCGCGCCCGATCGCGCTGCGCGTACCCAACCAGGCGGCGGGTGCCGCGACAAGAGCCGGCCGGTGACCGATGACTTGCGCGTGCCGCGAGGGTCCTCACTTATGCGCATCCGCTATACATATCCGCACACATCCGCCGCACGGCGCGGCACCGATGAAGGGACGCGGTCATGGCCGACGACGAGAGGGAGATCAGGGCGCTCGTCGAGCGCTGGGCGAAGGCGGTGCACGAGGGTGACATCGACGGTGTCCTCGTCGATCATGCCGACGACATCGTGATGTTCGACGTGCCGCCGCCCAACGACGGGGTACGGGGCATCGACCGCTACCGCGACACCTGGCCGCCGTTCTTCCTGTGGCAGCGGCAGGGCGCCTCGTTCGAGATCGTCTCGCTCGACGTCACGGCGGGCGATGACGTGGCCTTCGCCCACGCGCTCCTGCGCTGTGGGACCGAGCAGGAGCTGCGGGAGGATCCGGACAACCGGCTGCGCCTGACCATCGGGCTGCGCAAGGAGGGCGGGCGCTGGGTCGTGGCGCACGAGCACCACTCCTTCCCGCTCCTGATCGAGGAGTGACGGGGCGCCTCGCCTCTGTATGCGTCCGTACGTGTCTCTGTATCTGTACGCGTCCGTGGGGCGGCTCCTGCAAGGACGTCATCGGCGCCGGAGACTTCAACGGCGACGGCAGGAACGACCTCGTCTCCCGCGACACCTCCAACCGCCTCTGGCTCAACGCGGGCACCGGCACCGGCACCTTCGCCAACCGCGTCCCGGCCGGGGATGCGACGTACTGGAAGAGCTGGGCTTCCCTCGCCTGACCGCGATCCGCGCTGTGGGTCGCCGGCCCGAGGTCCACGAACCCTCGGGGCGAGCGCCCCGACTCGACCACGTACCCGGCGTCCCGGACGGGCAGCGGCGCTCGCGCCGGGGGACGTACGCCGAGAGGCCGGCTACAGCGCCAGGACGATCACGGCCGCGACGACACCGAGGCCCAGGGCGACCGCAGCCGGGAGCCATCCGCCGTCCCGCCAGGGGAAGGGCGCGTCGAGCGAGAGGCGTCCCGGGCCCACAGCGGCGATGGTGAGGGCGGCGACGGCCAGGACCATGGGGTAGGCGAAGGCCGGTCCGGCCGCGGACCACAGCGACATGTCGGTGGCGACCGACATGGCGTTGATCATGACGCCGATCGAGGCTGCCGCGGCGAGCGGAGTGAGCAGTCCGACGGCGAGGCCCAGACCGCCGAGGAACTCGGAGGCTCCCGCCAGGCCGGCGAAGAAGAGGCCGGGCTCGTAGCCGAGCTTCGCGAAGCCCCCGGCAGTGGCGTCCAGGCCCGGCCCCCCGAACCAGCCGAACAGCTTCTGGGCACCGTGGCCGGCCAGGATCACGCCCACCGCCAGCCGCAGCAGGAGCATGCCGACGTCGGCAGCGCTCACCGTCCACGGCGCAGGGCCCGCGCCGTGGACGGCGGAGCCTCGACCACGCTCAGTAGGCAGTTTCATGGGGGAATCCCTTCCTGCGACGACAGCCGTGCCGACGGGCCGGTGCGGTCAGGCGGAGCAGTTGTCGGGGCTCGGGGCACGCCGTGCGGCGTGAGGGCCCGGCTCGCGGCGCCCTCACTCACCGATACTCCCCGCTCACCGCCCCGAGTGCAGCCTGACAGGCCTCCGTGACGCCGCCCCGCACCGGGTCGGCGACGGCGTGTCCGCGGGCAGGACCGGGTGGGCGGGCCGGGCACGTCCGCCCCGATGCCACTGTCGGGGACGGGCCGTTTGCCCGGTCACGCCGGCCCGTGTCGTCGCCCACGCGGGAGGCCAGGAGTTACGCGGCTCCGTCGCGCGGATACGCACTGTTCGCCACCCGTCGGCTCCGGGCCGCGCGGATTACCGGCTGTGCGGCCGTGGCGTCGACCGTATGTTCGCGTCAGTCGTGGAGAGCGAGCCCCCGGCCAGGGGCTCCCTCTTCTCACGTTCCTCTTCTCAAGCAGGCGGCCGCGAGCTTCTCAGAGCTTTCCGCCGATCTCGCACGCCCGGCACGGCGGCCGGCCGCAGGTGCACTGCATGATCGCCTCGAGGACCTCGCGATCGTGGTAGAGGCACTCGTCCTTGCAGGTGTGGCGCGGGATGAAGCCCGCCGGGATCTCACCGGGCCACGGCTCGTGACCGTCCCGGCAGCGGGCGAACCGCTCGGGGTCGGTGGAGTGCAGGTCGTGCATGCTCGACCGCGCCTCGTCCTCCAGCTCCCGCACCCGCTGCACCAGGCTCCTGAGCTCGGAGGCGATGCCGGCGTACCGGTCGGCGCCGGTCCTCACGTGTGCGGCCCGCAGCGCCATGACTGCGTTGCCCAGAAACCGGCCTGCATCCTGAAGGTCGGTCACGTGATGCATCTGAATGCCGTTCACGCCCCGTACCCACACGGCGTCCATGCTGCTCACAGATCCACCTTCCCGGCCTTCACCTTGGTCTTTTCTTGCGAAACAGTATGCGCGGCGCGGGTGCCTCCGCATAAGGAAAACAAAAACTAATTACGGACGCTAAAGGTTTCTCTCGTCGCCCGTCCAGCAATTTCGGCGTGAGTGCGCTCACAGCAGGGCGGTGGATCTCATGCCCGGTCTTCTGCCGGGTCATCTGCCGTGCCTTCTGCTGGATCTTCCGGTGGATATTCCCGGATCTTCTGTCGATTCGTCCGCCGGTCGTTATTCGTTATCCCGCGACCGTGTAGGAGCGCGCTCCCGTCCCGGCGAGTCCGCCGCCGTCGACGATCAGGTACTCCGGGCGAATGGGGCGCCCGTCGAGCCAGCACTCCAGGATCTCCCGGGTGCCGGCCGCGTAGCGGGCCTGCGCCGAGAGGGTCGTACCGGACACGTGCGGCGTCATCGCCTCGTACGGCATGGTCCGCCAGGGATGGTCGGGCGGTGGCGGCTGCGGATACCAGACGTCACCGGCGTAACCGGCCAGTTGGCCGCTGTTGAGGGCCTGGACCACGGCGTCGCGGTCGACGATGAGGGCGCGTGCCGTGTTGACGATGTACGAGCCTCGCTTCATGGCCCCGATCAGCTCTTCGTCGAAGAGGTTCTGCGTCTGGGGATGCAGCGGGGTGTGGATCGACAGCACGTCGACCGAGGAGGCCAGCGCGCGGACGTCGGGATGATGGGTCAGCTCGAGCTCCTCCTCGACCTCCTTGGGCAGCCGGTGCACGTCGCAGTAGTGCAGGGTGACGCCGAACGGCTTGAGGCGGCGCAGTACCGCCTGGCCGATGCGGCCGGAGCCGAGGACGCCGACGTCCATGCCTTCGATGTCGTAGGCGCGCGTCACGCTGTCCGCGATGTTCCAGCCCTTCTTGGCGGTCACCCACTCATGGGCGGGCATGTAGTTGTGCACCAGGGTGAGAATCTGCATGACGGTGTGCTCGGACACGCTGATGCTGTTGCTGTAGGTCACTTCCGCCACGGTCATGCCGTGGGAGATGGCGCTCGGCAGGTCGACGTGGTCCGATCCGATCCCGGCCGTGATCGCGAGTTTGAGCTGCGGAGACGCGGCGATCCGTTCGGGGGTCAGATAAGCGGGCCAGAAGGGCTGCGAGATGACGACGTCGGCGTCGGGAAGCTCGCGGTCCAGGGTGGAGTCCGCGCCTTCCTTGTCGGACGTGACGACAAAGGTATGGCCCCGCTCCTCCAGGAAGCGGCGCAGCCCCAGTTCTCCGGAGACGCAGCCGAGGAGCTGTCCCGGAGTGAAATCGATGGCTTGCGGGGTCGGTGCGGTCTGACCGCCCGGATAGCCGGTGATGGTGGGAATCTCGTCGCGGGCGTACTCGGGTGGATAACCGCCCACGGGATCCGGATAGAGCACCGCAAGGATCTTTGCCATGGCCGTCCTCCATCGGTGGGGCCACTGCTCCGGTCGAACCGGCAGGGCACCGGTGAACCGGACAGGCGCCGATGATCTTGAATTTTAGTCGAGCAGGCGTCGGAGCTGCAATCCCCGGCAATAATGGGGGAGGTGTGCGAGCGGATAGGAATGCCGCTATATCCATGAGACCGCCGATCGAGCCGTTCCGCTCGCGTCTGAGCGGGATGTCCTGGCGATGATCGCGCTCGGAGGGCTCCTGGGCGGCTCGGCCCGTTACGCCCTGGAGTTGGCTTTTCCCAGGCCCGGGACGGCGTTCCCGTTGACGACGTTCGCCATCAACGTGTCCGGTTCGTTCCTGCCGGCGCTGCCGCTCGTGAGCGTGCTCGAGATCCGGCCGCCGACCCGGTACGTGCGGCCGTTCGCCGGCGTCGGGTTCCTCGGCTCCTTCACCGCCTTCTCGACCCGGATGGTCGACACCGATCGCCTGCTGGGCCACGGCCATTACGCGACCGCGGCGTTCAACGTCCTCGGCAGTCTCCTCGCCGGACCGGCCGCCACCGTGCTCGGCCCGGCCGTCGCAGGCGGTCGGCGGCGCGGCGGGCACGGCTCGCCACGCGACGCTGCCCCGCACACCGGCACGGGCGGCACACCGGCACGGGCGGTGGATGCGGTGATCACTCTGCTCGCCGTCGTCGGTGCGGCGGCCGCGCTCGGGGCAGTTGCGCGCTACGTGCTCGACCAGGACGTGCAGTACCGAAGCCCCGGCGACTTCCAGCGCGGCACGTGGCTGATCAACGTCACCGGCTCGTTCGTGCTCGGGCTCCTCGTGGGCCTCGGCGCACGGCACGGGCTGCCGGAAACAGGTCGTGACCATTGTCGGCGTCGGCTTCTGCGGCGCATGCACCCCGTTTTCCACGTTCAGTTACGAGTTGATCCTCCTGAGCCGGAAAGTGCAGACCGAAAAAGCCGTGCTGTACGCCGCGTCGAGCCTCGTGGTCGGTCCGGCGGCGGCAGCGGCGGGGCTCGCCGTGGGGTCGTTCGGACAGGGCCCCCGCGTGAGTGCCGGCAAGGGTTCCGGCAAGGGCCGGCCCGGACCGTCCGGCACTTGACACGTGGATGTACGAGACGTCTCCTTGAAAGAGGAAATGCACTGTGGCGTGCGCCGATCGGGGCGCGTCGCACATACTCGGGTTGGCCAGCGTCCACCGGCATCCGGAGGCTGCTGATGGCAACCTATGAATATCTATGCAGTAGCTGTGGACCTTTCGACGTGAAGTTGGCCATCGGAACAGCGCCCACCGTTCACGGCTGCCCTGTCTGCGCAGGTACTGCGAGACGTGTGTACACCTCGCCCGGGTTCACGCAGAGTTCGCACACGGTCGCTGCCCTCCACGAACGGGAGGAACAGTCCCGTGATGCCCCGGCGGTGGTTTCCGAAGTGCCGCCACGCAGGGCGGTGCCACGGCGCCCGCACCCCGCGCTCTCGCGGCTGCCAAGACCCTGAGGGCGGTGGTCGACAAGGCTGAACGTCTCCAGGCGGGTTACGACGATTCCGGCCCCTCGCGGGCTGAGGAGGTGCGTCCCGTGGGCAACGTGGGACTGCTCTTTGTCGGTGCGGTGCTCTTCATCAACGGAATGCTGCTGCTCGGGAAGGTCGACGCCAAAGCGGCGGCGGTGTTCAACCTTTTCGTCGGTGCACTGCAGGTGCTGACGCCGACTTACCTCATCTTTGTCGCCGCCGGAGATCCCGCAGGGATCCTGGCGGCATCCGGCATCTATCTGTTCGGCTTCACCTACTTGTATGTAGGCGTGGGCCTCCTCGCCGATATCGACAGCACCGGCGTCGGCTACTACTCGCTGTTCGTGGCGGTTACGGCCCTGGGATACTCGTTCGTCAATTTCCGGCTCTTCCAGGACTACGCGTTCGGGGTCATCTGGCTCTACTGGGCATTCCTGTGGTTCCTGTTCTTCCTCCTGCTCGGCCTCAAGATGGACAGTCTCAGGATCTACACGGGCTGGGTCACGGCGATCCAGGGCTGGGTCACGGGCGTGATTCCCGCGGCGCTGCTGCTCTCCGGTTACTGGGTGACTCCCACCGAAATCGCCATCGCACTGGCGGTGTTCGGCGTGGTGGTATTCGCGGCGTTGTGGCCGCTCACCCGGAGTTCGCGGCAGCCGGCCCCAGCGGCCCCGCCGGCCGGAAGCGTGGGCGCACCCACGTGACCTGATCCGAAAATGAGGAGCTGTTATGCCCGAAGAAATCTTCCATGTGGACCACAGCAAGTCGATGCGTGACCAGGACGTTCCCGGACACAACAGGTGGCACCCGGACGTCCCCACCGTCGCCATGGTGAAGCCGGGAGCGGAGTTCCGCATGGAATGCCGCGACTGGACCGACTGCCAGGTCGGCAACAACGACACCGCCAACGACGTACGCGACATCGACCTGACCATCCCTCACATGCTCAGCGGTCCGATAGGCGTGGAGGGCGCCGAACCCGGCGACCTGCTCGTCGTCGACATACTCGACCTCGGCCCCGTGCCGCAGCAGACCGGCGACGCGGCCGGCCAGGGCTGGGGCTACACCGGCATCTTCGCCAAGGCCAACGGCGGCGGCTTCCTGACCGACTATTTCCCCGACGCCTACAAGGCGATATGGGACTTCCACGGACAGCAGGCGGTCTCCCGGCACCTTCCCGGGATCCGCTTCACCGGGATCACCCACCCCGGGCTGTTCGGAACAGCCCCGTCCGCCGAGATGCTCGGCCGCTGGAACACCCGCGAGCAGGCGCTGATCGACACCGACCCGAACCGGGTCCCGCCACTCGCCGTACCGCCGGACAGCACCAACGCACTCGCCGGCACGGCCACCGGGGACCTCGCCAAGCGCATCGCCGCTGAAGGCGCACGCACGGTGCCGGCCCGCGAGAACGGAGGCAACCACGACATCAAGAACTTCACGCGCGGTTCGCGGGTCTTCTACCCCGTACACGTCAAGGACGCCAAGCTCTCCGGAGGCGACCTGCACTTCAGCCAGGGCGACGGAGAGATCACCTTCTGCGGCGCCATCGAGATGGGCGGCTTCATCGACTTCCACGTCGACCTGATCAAGGGCGGCATGGAGACGTACGGCATCTCCACCAACCCCGTGTTCATTCCGGGCAACGTCGAGCCGAGGTACACGGAGTTCCTCACCTTCATCGGGATCTCCGTCGACCACGACACGGACACGAACTACTACCTTGACGCGACGCTGGCCTACCGCCGGGCCTGCCTCAACGCCGTCGAGTTCTTCAAGAAGTTCGGCTACAGCGGAGAGCAGGCCTACCTGCTGCTCGGCTCCTCGCCCATAGAGGGACGCATCAGCGGCATCGTCGACATCCCCAACGCCTGCTGCTCGCTTTACGTACCCACCGCCATGTTCGACTTCGAGGTCCGGCCTTCCGCCGCAGGGCCGATGAAGGCGGACCGTGGCAAGTGCGCGACGGCCAGCGCCTGACCGCCCGACCGTTCGACCCGACAACGACGGCCCCGCAGCCCGGAGGGACTGCGGGGCCGTACTGCGGGGCCGTGGCGCCGGACTGTGGGTTCACCCGAGGGGCCCACCCGCCCGACCAGGCGCGGCCGCACCGGAAATCCGATCGCCCGCGGCTCGGGCACGGCGGTACGGTGGCCGGCATGAAGCGCGCTGCTGTGAGCATGACGACGACGCCGGAGAGTGTCCCGGCGCGCTGACAGCTGTTCTGTCCGAAGCCCCGGGGCGAGTGCCCCGGGGCTTTGCCGTGTGGTCATCCGTCCCGAGCCGACGTCCGCGAGGAGACCACGATGCCCGACCACCGCAAGCTCGGCCGTGAACTGGACCTGTTCGACACCGATCCGCTGATGGGCGCGGGGCTGCCGTACTGGCTCCCCGACGGCGCGGCCGTGCGGCACGCCCTGGAGGAGTACATCCGCGGCGCCGAGCGCCGGGCGGGCTATCGGCACGTGTACTCGCCCGTGCTGGGCAAACGTGAGCTGTACGAGATCTCCGGCCACTGGTCCCACTACAGCGACGACATGTTCCCCCCGATGGACCTCGGAGGCGAACAGGTCGTCCTGCGGCCGAGCCTGTGCCCCCACCATGCGCTGATCTACCGCTCCCGGTCCCACAGCCACCGCGAACTGCCGTTGCGGATGGCCGAGCTGGGCGGTATGTACCGCTCCGAGCTGTCCGGCGTGCTCGGCGGACTGACCCGCGTACGGGCCATCCAGCTCAACGACGCGCACATCTTCTGCACCCTGGGCCAGGCGGCCGACGAGGCACGGGCGGCGCTGGAGCTGATCCGCCGCGCCTACGAGGCCCTGGGCGTCCGCCCTGTCCGCTACCGGCTGTCGCTGCCCGGTCCCGGAGGCAAGTACGTCGCCGACCCGGGGATGTGGCAGCGGTCCTGCGCGCTGCTCACCGACGTCCTCGACCGTTCGGGCGTGGCCTACGAGGCCGTCGAAGGGGAGGCGGCGTTCTACGGCCCCAAGATCGACGTCCAGATCGCCGACAGCGCGGGCCGTGAGACCACCCTGTCCACCGTCCAGATCGACTTCCACCAGCCCGAGCAGTTCGATCTTGACTACATCGGCCCCGACGGTGCCCGACACCGGCCGGTCATGGTCCACCGCAGCATCATCGGCAGCGTGGAGCGGGCCGTCGCGCACCTCATCGAGGTCCACTGCGGCGCCTTCCCCGCCTGGCTGGCCCCCACCCAACTGGTCGTGCTCCCGGTCTCCGACGGGCAGTTGGACCAGGCGGCCCGGCTGGTGCGCCGCTGTGTCGACCAGGGGCTGCGCGCGGAGCTCGCCGCACCGGACCAGGGCACCCTGGCCGCCCGTGTCCGCGCCGCACGGCTCGTCCCCTACCAGGCGGTCATCGGCGCCAAGGAGGCCGCGCACGATCACGTCGCCGTACGCCTGCGCGACGGACGGCGTCTGGACGCCCTGCCCGCCGACGAGGTCCTGGCCCGGATCGGCGCCCTGGTGAGCGCACACACTACCGAGCTGTGGGACGGCGACGCGGCGGGGTGACGGGCCGATCCGGAGGCCCAGGTCGGTGCCCCGGGCCTCCGGATCCGACGGTCGGGTGAACGGGACGGGCAGGGCCGGGTCCGCACGAACCGGGCCTCGGCCGGAGGCCCGGACCCTCCGGAGACGCCGTCCTCCGTCCGCGTGCCGTCGGCACTGAGGCCGAACTCGCGCTGCCGGTCGCCGCATTCGTTGCCGGGTCGCCGTGTGCCTCCGCCTCGAGGACGAGCGGGATCGTGGACCGCGAGCCCGGCCGGCGCGTCCGGGCGCCCGACGCGGGACTGCTTCGCCCTGTGTTCCCACCGGATTGGCCGAGCGGTCACCGGATCCCGCGGTTGGCCTGACCGCATGCGGAGTGCCATCCCTGGCGCAACGTCAGCCATTGCGCGATAAAGTGACGAAGCGTCATATTCTCCGCCACATGTACAGGCCATCACGACGAGCCATGCGTCCCAGGTCCGGGCCGAGTGAACTGGTCGAGACCAGGTGTTCTTCCCGACGTCGCCGACGCCCTCTGGTAAGCCGTCACAGGCATGGCGATCCTGAATCGCCGATGAGTGCGCGGCAGGCGCGCACCCTGTCCGCCTTCACCGGAGTTGCCGTGCTATTTCCTGGACTCGCAAGACCCGCGGTCGTCGTGGCGGCGTGTTCGGCCCTGGCGCTGGGCGCCGCCGGGCCGGCCGCCGCCGGGACCGTACCGCCGCCCGAGCCGCTTCCACGGTCCGCAGCCGAGATGCTGCGGGCCGTTTCGCCGCCCGGAGCGAGCAACGCGGACGACGGCGGCCCGGGCGGGGGCTTCGGGAGCTTCTCCGTCGCGGACGGCGACGGGCTCGAGACCGCCCGGACCACCCGTCCCCTCGCCCCGGGCGTCGAGTTGACCTCGTACGACCGGCTGGAGTCCGACAAGTGGCTGCGGGTCGACGCGCTCTCCGTCGACCTCACAGGTGGCACGAAGGTCGACTACCTCTACCCGGGCAGGGTCGCCGCCCGGAAGACCGTGTCGCAGCTCGCCGCCGAGCACGATCCCGGACCGGGGCGGCGCACCGTGGCCGCGATCAACGGTGACTTCTTCGACATCAACCAGACTGGGGCTCCGAGCGGTGTCGCCGTCGACGACGGACAGCTCGTCAACTCCCCCGCGAATGGTTATCACCGGGCCATCGGCATCGGCCCGGCCGACGCCGGCCGCATCCTCCAGCTGTACTTCGACGGGACGCTGACCCTTCCCGCCGGGACCCGCTCGCTCGCCGCGCTCAACGCGGCCAATGTTCCGGCGGGCGGCGTCGGCGCCTACAACGCCCAGTGGGGCGAGGCGGACCGCGCCCTCACCGTCGACGGAGCGCAGCGCACCGCAGAAGTGACCGTCGTGGACGGCAAGGTGGCCACCCCGGCCGCCGCGCCCGGCAAGGGGCCGATACCGGCCGGCACAACCGTGCTGGTCGGCCGCGACGCCGGGGCCGACGCACTCGCCCAGCTGGCCGTCGGCGACCCGGTCGCCCTGGAGTACCGCCCGCGCGCCGACACCGGCGACGCGCCGCACACCGCCATCGGCGCCAACGAACTCCTCGTCGTCGACGGCAAGCCGGTCAACCACGAGGGCGGCGGCAACAACACCGCGGCCCCACGCACCGCCGTCGGCTTCTCGCAGGACGGCAGCCGGATGCACATCCTCAGCGTGGACGGCCGCCAGGCCGACTCCGGTGGCACCACCCTCACCGAGCTCGCCCTGATGATGCACCGCGCCGGCGCACACAACGCCATCAACCTCGACGGCGGCGGTTCCTCGACGCTCGTCGCCCGCGAGCCGGGCAGCGACACGACGCAGGTGGAGAACAGCCCCTCGGACGGCACCGAGCGGACCGTCCCCAACGGTCTGGCCTTCACCGCCCCCGACGGCAGCGGGAAGCTCAAGGGCTACTGGGTCGAGACGGCCGTGAACCCCGGCTCCGCACCCACCGTCGACCCGGTCAGGGGCGGCCACCCCGAGCGCGTCTTCCCCGGACTCACCCGCCGCCTCACCGCGGCCGGATACGACGAGACGTACGGTCCTGCGGCTGGGGCGCCGCGCTGGTACGCCGAGAACCCCCTGGTCGGACGTGCCGGGCCGGACGGTGTGTTCACGGCGCGGCACAGCGGCAGCACCACGGTGACGGCACAGCGCGGAAGCGCCCGCGGCAGCGTCCGGTTGACCGTCATCGACGAGCTGGACCGGATCACGCCGTCCGCCCGGCGGGTCGGCCTCGCCGACGCGCAGGCGTCCGGGCGCTTCGGCATCGTCGGCCTCGACGCACACGGCACGAGCGCCCCCATCGAGCCGACCGACGTGAGGCTCGACTACGACCGTGGCCTCTTCGACATCACGCCGGACGCCGAGGGCGGCTTCACCGTCAAGGCGCGCACCACGCAGCCCGCGGCCGGTCAGGTCAGGGCGACCGTGGCCGGCAGGAGCACGGTGCTCGCTGTCACCGTCGGTCTGGCCGAGCAGCAGGAGGCGTCCTTCGACGACGCCGACCGCTGGACGTTCACGGCGGCCCGCGCCTCCGGCTCGGTCGCGCCGACGGCCGACGGGCACACCGGCACCGGCCTGGAGATCGCCTACGACTTCACCCAGTCCACCGCCACCCGCGCCGCGTACGCCAATCCGCCGGGGCAGCAGATACCCGTCGACGGCCAGCCGCAGTCGTTCGGGCTGTGGATCAAGGGTGACGGCAACGGCGCCTGGCCGACCCTGCACCTGAAGGACTCGGCGGGCTCCGACCAGTTGCTGCGCGGGCCCTATGTGACCTGGACCGGCTGGAAGTACGTCGAGTTCGCCGTCCCCGCCGGCGTCTCGTACCCCCTGACCGGCTACCGCTTCTACCTCGCGGAGACCGGGGCCGCCCGCTCGTACACCGGAAAGATCGTCATCGACGACCTGACCGCGAAGGTCCCGCCGGCCGTCGAGCTGCCGGCCGAGCCGGCCCACCGTGACCCGCTCGTCGACCCGGCGGCGAAGGTCGAGGGCCGCGACTGGCGGTTCGCGGTGATGTCGGACGCGCAGTTCGTCGCCCGCAGCCCCGGCAGCCCGATCGTCGCCCAGGCCCGGCGAACCCTGCGGGAGATCAAGGCCGCCCGCCCGGACTTCCTGCTCATCAACGGCGACCTGGTCGACGAGGGGTCGCCCGAGGACCTCGCCTTCGCCCGCAGGATCCTGGAGGAGGAGCTGGGCGACGACCTGCCCTGGTACTACGTGCCGGGCAACCACGAGGTCATGGGTGGGAAGATCGACAACTTCGTGGCCGAATTCGGCCCCGCACAGCGGACGTTCGACCACGACGGCACCCGCTTCGTCACCCTCGACACCTCCAGTCTCCGGCTGCGGGGAGGAGGCTTCGCGCAGATCAAGGAGCTGCGCCGGCAGCTGGACCTGGCCGCGGCGGACCCGGGGATCGGCTCGGTGATGGTCGTCCAGCACGTGCCGCCGCGCGACCCCACACCGCAGAAGGGCAGTCAGCTGGGCGACCGGAAGGAGGCCGCCGTGCTGGAGAACTGGCTCGCCGACTTCCGCCGCACGACGGGCAAGGGTGCGGGGCTCATCGGCAGCCACGTCGGCACGTTCCACGCCGAGCACGTGGACGGCGTTCCGTACCTGATCAACGGCAACTCCGGGAAGAACCCCGCCACTCCCGCGGACCGGGGCGGCTTCACCGGATGGTCGCTGGTCGGCGTCGACCGGGTGTCGCGGGCGCAGCAGGCAGCGGCCCGTTGGCAGCCGTGGAACGGCGGCCCCGACTGGGTCTCCGTCCAGACCAGGGCGCACGTCGACGGCCTGACGCTCACCGCCCCGGCGGCGCTGCCCGCAGGGCAGGACACCGACGTCGTGGCGACGGTGCTCCAGGGCGAGGGCGCCGGTGGGCGTGAGGTGCCGGTCGGCTTCCCGATGAGCGCGGACTGGAGCGGCTCGCCGACCGTGTACGTCGGCGACCCCGACCGCGCCATGCCCTGGCACGTCGCGGCGTACGACCCGGCGACGGGCCGCCTCACGGGCCTGAGGCCCGGTGCCGGGACGCTCACGGTGACCGTCAACGGGGCGATGGCCGAGGCCCGCTTCACCGTGGCCCGCCAGGTCCAGGGCCAGGCCCCGGCGGCATAACCGGGCACGAGCGACCGGAGGGCGGCTACGGTGGCCAGGCGCGCAACAAGCGCATCGCGCACCCCGTGCGCCTGGCCACCCGCACCCGCCCGTTCGAAGGAACCTGCATGAGCCGGATGCCCGGCACGGCCCGATGCGCTCGTGCCGTGCTCTTCGCCGTCGGCGCGTCGGGCGTCGTTCCCGTCCTGTGGCTGACGGTGGTCGCCGCGACGTTCGAGACCGGTGCCCTGGGCGAACTCATCCTGGGCCTGCTGCTCCTCGCGGCGCTTCCGTTCGCGCTGCTGGCCGTGGCCTCGTTCGTCGTCGCGGCGAAGTTCGCCGGCGGAGGCGACAAGGTCCGCGTCGGCGCGGTTGTCATCGGCTGGGTGGTCCTCGTCGGCAGCGCGGTCGCCGTGCCGGCCGGATACGAGCTGGGCGGTGCCGGCGTCGCGGTGGGTGCTCTGCTGATCGCCCTCTCGACCAGGGAGGGCACCAGGGACTGGTTCGACCGTGCGCGCCTTCCCTCGTCACCGCGCGAGTGCGACCAGGGGCCGCTCGCGGCGCACGACCCTGCGGCAGGTCTGGACGGGCAGGTGGTGTGAGGCGAGGAACGCCCACATCACCGGAGCCATCGTCTGTGCCAGATCGTCGGCGGTGAGCAGATCGCCGGAGAGGGCGACCTTGGCGAGATGCCCGTGGGGGAGGGCATCGGCCATCTCCTCGGCCGAGGCCGCTGGACGACGGTGGTCGCTGCCCGGAACGACCAGGGTCGGAACCGGAATGGACGCGAGCTCGCTGACGCTCGTGAAGGCACGATCGCGGCCGATCGCACAGGCGGCGGCGATGCTGGCGGGGTCCGAGCGGGTCATGGCATCACGGACCAGATTCCTGATGACCGGTGCGAGATCGGGCAGGACGGCCTTCCATGCGGCGTCGATCCCTTCCTGCAGGACGCGCTCGGCGAAGCTCTCCATCATCGCCGTCTCCGGCTCCTTCGCGGCGTCCTCGATGTCGTCGACGCTCATGACGACCGCGGCCCGTATGCGCTCGGGGTGTGCCGCAGCCGCACGCAGCGTGATCGTGCCGCCCAGGCCCGTCCCGCCCAGGGCCACCGAGTCGAGGCCCAGATGGCCGAGGAGGGCCGCGATGTCGTCGGCGTACTGCGCCCACGTGTGCCGACCGGGGTCGGTGCACACCGAGCGTCCGTAACCGCGTACATCCGGCAGGACGATCGTGTAGCTCTCCGCGAGCCGGCGTGCCAGCGGCACCAGACTGTGATGGTCCGGGCCCCCGCCGTGCAGGAGGATCAGGGCCGGTCCCGTCCCGAGCGTGGCGGCGTGCAAGGAGCATCCGTCGCTGCCGTGGTAGCTGAACGTGTCCATGAGTCATCCAGGGGTGGGGGCCGTCCGGTCATCCGACCAGGCGGGCGGGGCGGTGGCGGCGCCCGACGGGTTTTCCAGCGATTCCCGCCGGAAGAGCCGGTGCGCCTGCACGGAGCGAGTCCTGCGTCATGAGCCCAGCGTCCGGGAAGCTGCCGGTGGCAACCATCCGGCATCTGTCCGGAATCGCCCCCGCCGACCGGCTGCCCCGGTCCCGCCGTCCGGCCGGATCCGGCGCCGGTACGGCATGGCATGCGCCGACATGGTACGAATCGGACAGTGGTCCGACAGCGAGTGGAGCACACCGTGATCCGGGTAATGGTGGTCGACGACGAGGCCCTGATCCGTACGGGCTTCCAGCGCATTCTCGACGCGGCGGACGACATCGAGGTCGTCGCGGCGGTTCCCGGTGGCCAGGCGGTCCGTACGGCAGAGGAGATCTGTCCCGACCTCGTACTGCTGGACATCCGGATGCCGGACGTGGACGGACTCACCGTCCTGGCCGGACTCCGCCGGCTGCCGCATCCTCCGGTGGTGGCCATGCTCACGACATTCGACATGGATGAGTACGTGGCAGCGGCTCTTCGCTCCGGCGCCGCCGGGTTCCTGCTCAAGGACACCGACCCCGAGGAGCTGCCGTTCCTGGTCCGGGCCCTGGCCGACGGCGGCACGGTGCTGTCGTCGAAGGTCACCCGGACGGTCGTGGACGGCTATCTCGAGGCCGGTCCCCAGGAGCCGGCCGCCCGCGGTCTGGGCCGGCTGACCGAGCGTGAGCGTGCCGTACTCGTCCTCATCGCCGAGGGACTGTCCAACGCCGACATCGCCACCCGCATGCATCTCAGCACCGGCACGGTGAAGGACCATGTGAGCGCCATCCTCACCAAGCTGGAGGTGGCGGGCCGTGTCCAGGCCGCCCTGCTCGCCGAGCGGGCCGGCCTGCTCAAGGCGCCGCAGGACCCGCAGTGCCCCGGGGGCCCGCCGGACCAGCAGCACCAGGAGGGGGAATGACTTCCCGCCGTGTGCTCGTCCCGCTGTTGCAGAACACCCTTCTCGTCGCGGCCTCGCTGCTGGACGTCTGGGCCAACGTCGACACCGGTCAGCCGGTTCGCCTCGCCTTCGCCCTGGGCGCCGCCTGCGTCCTTCCGCTGCGCCGTCGCCTGCCGCTGGTCGTCTTCCTCCTCACCCTGCCCGCGGTGCTGCTCTCCGACGCCGGCGTCGCCGCCCTGATCGCGCTGTACACACTGTCCTCGCTCAGCCGCCGTCGCGCCCTGCTCGCCGTCTGCGCCCTGGCGTTCACGATCGCCGACATGACCTCGTGGCCGTCCCCGAACTTCGACCTGACCGACACGGCGACCCTGATCACTCTGGGTTACACCGCGGCGACTGCGGCCGCTCCCGTCTTCCTGGGCCAGCTCGTCCAGACCCGGCGCGATCTGTCGCTGCGGCTCGCCGAGATCTCCGAGGCGCGTGACCACGAACGGATGCTGACCGCCCAGACCGTGCTGGCCAGGGAGCGCGCACAGCTCGCCCGGGAGATGCACGACGTCGTCTCGCACCAGGTGAGCCTGATCGCGGTGCGGGCCGGGGCGCTCCAGGTCGGCACCCGGGACGCCGAGGTCAAGGAGGCCGCCGCCACGATCCGCCGGCTGAGTGTGCAGACCCTGGACGAGCTCCGGCACATGGTCAGCGTCCTGCGTGCCGCCGGGGGCCGCCCCACGGAGCTGACGCCGCAGCCGTCCCTGGTCGACCTCCCGCGGCTGGTCGGCAGCAGCGGCATCGAGGCCGAGCTGCAGACCGATGTCCCCGACGGGCTTCCCCATACCGTCCAGCGCGCGATCTACCGCACCGTCCAGGAAGCACTGACCAACGTACGCAAGCACGCCCCCGGCGCCGCCGCGACCGTCCGCGTCCTCCACGAGGGCCACACCGTCCGTGTCACGGTCGTCAACACCGCACCGACCCAGTCGCCGCTCCCCCTGCCCAGTGCGCACTACGGCCTGGTCGGCCTGCGCCAGCGCGCCGCGCTCCTCGGTGGCACCGTCACCTCCGGCCCGACCACCGACGGCGGCTACGAGCTCAGCCTGGAGCTCCCGGCCGAAGGCAGGCCGTGACGAACGGAGTCGGCACAAGGGGAGTCGTCACAAGCGGACGCGGAACAAACAGAGTTGACGCTCCGAGCCGCGCTCGGCTTGGCTGCTGCGATGTCTGACCTTCGCTTCGAACAGCCGGACGGCGACGCCGCACTCGAGGAGTGGCGGTACGTCCACAACGTCATCATCCCGACCCATGTCCTGTCCCTTGACGAGGTACGGGAACGTGCCGGCCGCAACCACCTGGAGGTCGCCTACCTCGGTGACGCTCCCGTGGGCTGCAGCACGGTGCGCCCGCCCACGGAGGACGACGCGTCGACGGCCACCGTCATCGCCCGCGTGCTCGCCGCTCACCGAGGGCGGGGGTTCGGCGAGGAACTCTATGCGCGCGGCGTCGCGCGGGCGCGGGAGCTGGGTGCGGAGGTGATCGAGACCGTCGTCCTGTCCTCCAACGCGGACGGGCTGCGGTTCGCGCAGAAGCACGGATTCGTCGAGAGCGAGCGCTATCTGCTGCCGGGGGACACCATCCCCTGGATCGACCTGCGGCTTTCCTGACGACGGCGCCCCGGCGCCCGGCGCCCCGGCGCGACGATTTGCCCGGGAGTCCTTGCTCCGCGCATCAGCGTCGCGTTACGGGTACGGCTCTTCCTGTCAAGCATCCGTCAGCGGTGCGGCCGTCGCCCTGGCGGACGGGCATATCTTCGCCGAAGCATCCGGCCGACCCGGCCGGGCGGCGCGTCTCTCTCAGGAGCGGAACCATGTCTGCAGCCGGCCATTCCGAGGACCCGGAACCTTCTGAACCCGTCCCGGCCGGACGTATGTTCGTCCCCGTCCGGCCGGGACCCGCGGGCTGGACAGCCCGCCTCTTCCGCACCCCCCTGGGCCACCGCACGGCCGTCGGCTTCACCTCGGTGGAGAAGCTCGCCGCCACGCTGGGCGAGGACCAGGCCTGTGTCAGGCTCTCCGAGACCGCGCTGCGCGCTCTTGCCGCGCCCCTGGGCGTCACCGCCCTCACCGTCGACCCCCAGTTCTCCGCCCCGGCGCCTGCCCGCGCGGCAGCCCCGGCCCTTGCGCCCGCTCCCGCCCCGGCCCCTGCGCCCGCCCCGGCCCCTGCGCCCGCTTCTTCCGCGACCCGCCCGTCCGTCGTCGCCGTCCCGCAAGGCCGTGTCGGGGTGCTCGTGCGCCGTGCGTCCCCGGCCGGCATGAGCAGCCGCGACATCGGCGTCTAGCAGCCGGGGCGCCCATGCGCACCGCCCCCTGAATCTCCGCCGGGTTCTCCCCCGGCGGAGAGCTGTCCCGTCCGCGCCGTGAACAGCCCGAAAAATCCCTGAGTATCCCCTATCTGTGAGGACGAGGTCTCGATGACCGTCGAAAACACCGTCGGCCTGATCGTGGCCGTCGCGCTCCTGGCCTACCTCGTGGTGGCCCTGATCAAGCCGGAGCGTTTCTGATGTCCGCTCCTGCACAGGTCCGACCCGCGCCCGTACCGGACCCCCACCCACCGGCGCCCGAGCGGCCGCACCGGGTCGGCGCCGGAGTGCTCGACCGGACGCAGCTGTGGCGCGCGCTTCCGCAGGCGCTGCGCAAGCTGAACCCGGTGACGCTCTTCCGCAACCCGGTCATGTTCGTCACCGAGGTCGGCGCCGCGCTCACCACCGGCATCGCCGTCCTTCACCCCACGCTGTTCGGCTGGCTGATCACCGGCTGGCTGTGGCTGACCGTGGTCTTCGCCAACCTCGCCGAGGCCGTGGCAGAGAGCCGAGGCAAGGCGCAGGCCGACTCGCTGCGCAGGACCCGGCAGCAGACCACGGCACGGCGGCTGGCCGGCTGGGAGCCCGGCGCGGCGGCGGGCGCGTACGTCGAAGAGACCGTCGCCGCAGCGGAACTCCGGCGCGGCGACATCGTGTCCGTGCCGGCGGGGGAGCTGATCCCCGGCGACGGCGATGTCGTCGAGGGCGCCGCGAGCGTCGACGAGTCCGCGATCACCGGTGAGTCCGCGCCGGTCATCCGCGAGTCCGGCGGCGACCGCAGCGCGGTCACCGGCGGCACCCGGGTGCTCTCCGACCGGCTCGTCGTGCGGATCACCCAGGAGCCCGGACAGAGCTTCCTGGACCGGATGATCTCCCTGGTCGAGGGCGCCAACCGGCAGAAGACCCCCAACGAGCTGGCGCTCAACCTGCTGCTCGTCATGCTGACCTTCGTCTTCCTGGTCGCGGTCGTGACGCTGCAGCCGATGGCGATCTTCTCCAAGGACGTCATGGCGGCCGCGCCCGACACCGCGGCGCTGACCGCGGACGGCGTCACCGGCATCGTGCTGGTCTCGCTGCTGGTCTGCCTGATCCCGACGACCATCGGCGCGCTGCTCTCAGCGATCGGCATCGCCGGCATGGACCGCCTGGTCCAGCGCAACGTCCTCGCCATGTCGGGCCGGGCGGTCGAGGCCGCGGGTGACGTGAACACCCTGCTGCTCGACAAGACCGGCACGATCACCTTCGGCAACCGGCGGGCGAGCGCGTTCCTGCCGGTCGGCGATGTGCCGGTCGAGCGGCTCGCGAGGGCCGCGCTGCTGTCCAGCCTGGCCGACGACACTCCCGAGGGCCGCTCGATCGTCGAGTTCGCCCACGAGGAGTACGAGTTGACCGAGCAGGTCGCGGACGGCGCCGAGTGGGTGCCGTTCACTGCCGCCACCCGGATGTCCGGCGTCGACCTGCCTGGAGGCACCTCCCGGCCGGAGGCCGGGGGAGGCAGGCGGCTGCGCAAGGGCGCCGCGGCGTCGGTCGCGGCGTGGGTGCGCGAGCAGGGCGGCGAGATCCCGGCGGCGCTGGAGGCGACCGTCGAACAGGTCTCCGCCTCCGGCGGCACCCCCCTGGCCGTGGCCGAGGTGAACGGCGGCTCCGCCCAGGTGCTCGGCATCGTCCACCTCAAGGACGTCGTCAAGCCCGGCCTGCGCGAACGTTTCGGCGAGCTGCGCCGGATGGGCATCCGTACGGTGATGATCACCGGCGACAACCCGGTGACCGCCAGGGCGATCGCCGAGGAGGCGGGCGTCGACGACTTCCTCGCCGAGGCCACCCCCGAGGACAAGCTCGACCTGATCAAGCGCGAGCAGGCCGGCGGCCACCTCATCGCCATGACCGGTGACGGCACCAACGACGCCCCGGCCCTGGCCCAGGCGGATGTCGGCGTGGCCATGAACACCGGCACGTCGGCCGCCAAGGAGGCCGGCAACATGGTCGACCTCGACTCCGACCCCACGAAGATCATCGAGATCGTCGAGATCGGCAAGCAGCTTCTCATCACGCGCGGCGCGCTCACGACCTTCTCGATCGCCAACGACATCGCGAAGTACTTCGCGATCCTGCCCGCGATCTTCGCCGCGGTGTACCCGGGGCTCGGCGGCCTCGACGTCATGGACCTGCATTCGCCGCAGTCCGCGATCCTGTCCGCCGTCGTCTACAACGCGGTGGTCATCGTGGCGCTGATCCCGCTCGCCCTGCGCGGCGTGCGCTACCGGCCCAGCAGCGCCTCGTCCCTGCTCACCCGCAATCTGTGGATCTACGGACTCGGCGGGCTCGCCGTGCCGTTCCTGGCCATCAAGTTCATCGACGTCGCCCTCGTCCAGTTCATCCCGGGGATCTGACATGACACGCATCCCGCACTGGCTCGCCCAGCACATCGCAGCGCTCCGGGTGGTCCTCGTACTCACACTGCTCACCGGTCTGGCCTATCCGCTCGCGATGACGGCCTTCGCACAGGTGCCCGGTCTGCACGGCAAGGCGGAGGGCTCCCGGATCACCGGAGCCGACGGCAAGCCGGCCGGCAGCTCGCTGATCGGCCAGTCCTTCACCGACGCCAAGGGGAACCCGCTCACGCGGTACTTCCAGTCCCGGCCCTCCAACGCCGGTACGGGCTACGACGCCACCGCCTCCGCGGCCGGCAACCAGGGCCCCGAGTCCGTCGTCGACACCAAGGACAAGCCGGGCCTGCTCACCCTGGTGTGCGGGCGCAGCAAGGCGGTCGGCGCCCTCGAAGGCGTCGACGGCTCGCGTCCGTACTGCACGGACGACGGCGTCGGCGCGGTCCTCGGCGTCTTCCACGACGGCGGCACCAGCGGCAAGGTCACCAAGGTCGTCAGCCTCAACCAGGCCTGCCCCGCCAAGCCGTTCCTCACCTCCTACAAGGGAGTCGCCGTGGAATGCGCGAAGGACGGCGCGGACTACAGCCGCGCCGTGACCGTGCCCGTACGCGGCACGGCACCGGCCCACCCGAAGGTGCCGGCCGACGCGGTCACCGCGAGCGCGAGCGGTCTCGACCCGCACATCAGCCCGGCGTACGCCGAACTGCAGGCGCCGCGCATCGCGCGTGAGCGGTCCGCGGACGAGGCCGCCATCCGCAAGCTGATCGCGCAGTACACCACCGGGCGGGCGCTCGGTGTGCTCGGCGAACCGGGCGTCAACGTCGTCGAACTGAACATCGCGCTCGACCGCACCCATCCGGTGCCGTCCCCGAAGCAGGGAGCCTGATCATGGCGGCCTGGATCCAGGCATCGATCGTTCTCGCCGTGGTGGTGGGGCTGCACGTCCCGCTCGGCGACTACATGGCCCGCGCCCTCGACGGCGGCAAGCACTGGCGGGCGGAGAAGGCCCTCTACCGCGTCTGCGGCGTCGACCCGGACAAGGAGCAGACCTGGCGGCACTATCTGACGGCGCTGCTGGCCTTCTCCTTCGTGAGCATCGCGGCGCTCTTCACCCTCTTCACCCTCCAGGGCAAGCTGCCCTGGTCGACGGGGCACGAGGGCATGCCGTGGCGGCTCGCCCTGCACACGGCCGTCTCCTTCACGACCAACACCAGTTGGCAGAACTACGCGGGTGAGTCGACGACGGGTCACCTCGCCGTCATGGCGGGCCTGGGCGTCCAGGCGTTCGCCTCGGCGGCTGTCGGCATCTGCGCGGCCCTCGCCCTGATCCGGGGCCTGGTCCGGCGTTCGACGGACGACCTCGGCAACTTCTGGACCGACCTGCTTCGCACGATCTTCCGGATCCTGCTGCCGATCGCGGTCGTCGCCGGACTGGTCCTGATGGCCGGCGGCGTTGTCCAGAGCCTCGGCGGCGGTCAGACCGTCACCACGGTCGCGGGCGCCAAGCAGACCCTGCTCGACGGCCCGGCTGCCTCCTGGGAGGGGCTCAAGCTGTTCTCTGGCGACGGCGGCGGTGTCTTCAACGCCAACAGCGCCCACCCCTTCGAGAACCCCTCGGCGTGGACCAACGCCTTCGAGATCGTGCTGATGCTGCTCATCCCGACGGCCTGTATCCGTATGTTCGGCCGGATGACCGGCAGCCTGAAGCACAGCTGGACGCTCCTCACGGTCGTCGGCATCCTCTTCGGCCTGCTGCTCGCGGCGGGCTCGCTCGCGCAGAGCGCCCACACCGGCACGGTCACCGAGGCGGTCGGCGGATCGTACGAGGGCACCGAGACCCGCTTCGGCATCCCCGGCTCCACGCTCTTCGGCGTGGCCGCCACGGGCTCCGCCGACGGCGCGGCCAACTCCGCGTACGACAGCTTCTCCAGCCTCGGCGGCGGTGTGCTGCTGTCCGCGATGATGCTCGGCGAGATCGCACCCGGCGGCACCGGCAGCGGGCTCTACGGCCTGATCATGATGGTCCTGGTGGCTGTCTTCATCGGCGGTCTGATGGTCGGGCGCACGCCCGAATACCTGCGCAAGCGGATCGGGTTCGCGGAGATGCGGTGGGTCGTCGTGTACGCGCTGATCCCGCCCACCGTGATCCTCGGGTGCGCGGGCCTCGCGCTCGCGCTCGGCCATGCCCAGACCTCGATGGGCAACCCGGGAGCGCACGGCCTGAGCGAGCTCATCTACGCGTACACCAGCAACACCAACAGCAACGGCAGCGCGATGGCGGGCTTCAACGGCGCCACCGACTTCCACAACCTGCTCATGGTGGTGGCGATGCTGTCCGGACGCTATCTGCCGATGGTCTGCGTCCTGGCGCTGGCCGGCCGCCTCGCCAAGCAGCAGCCGGGAATCGTCACCGTCGGCACGCTCCGTGCCGAGGGCGTCAACTTCGTCGTCCTGGCCACCGCGGCGTCCGTCATCCTGGCGCTGCTCAACTTCCTCCCCGCCCTGTCCCTCGGCACCATCGCCGACGGACTGCTCTGACGCGGGCACCGGCCGGACCTGTGGTCCCCCACCGGTCCGGCCGGAACGGGAGGTTGGGGACGACGACGTCCCACAGGGTTCCGGGCACGGGATGGTCAGGACTCGTCGCGCAGCTGCCGGGCCTGCTCGGTGAGCCAGGCCCTGCGGACCGGCTCGACGTTGCGGCCCATGGCGCCGGCAGCCTGGACGAGCGCTTCGGCGGCCGGCCGGGCGTCGGGCACGCTCCGGGCACGGGCAGCATCGGCCAGGGCCTTCACCGCCGTCACTTCCGTCGTTCCGGGCCACGCAGTCGCCCGCTCGGCCGTCCTGGCCACCTGCCCGTACTGGCCGTCGGTCCCGTACGGGCAGGCCGGGTTGTGGAGGCGGACGCCCTCAGTGGCGCAGCCGTCAGACCGTGTCCGTCCGGCGGCGGCAGTGGTGTCTCCCGAATACCCGGCGCGGAGGCAAGATCGTTCAGTGCCCGAACGGCACTCCGTGCAGGGGGACTTGCCGATTCCGTTGCGCACATTCATGCGGCGAACAGCGGTGGCCCCGGCCGGGCGGCAAGCTCGGCCGGGGCCACACCTCGAGGGCTCAGGCGCTCGGCGACGGGGCGGCTTCACCCTCGCGGGTCCCGCTCTTGGCGGCCTTGTCCTCGGAGACCTCGCCCTCGGAGGCCTCGGCAGAGCGGGCCGGGACGACCGCCGGAGGCTCTTCACCCTTCGGGGCGTTGTCCTTGCCCAGACCGTTGAAGATCAGGTTCAGCACGATCGCGGCCGTGGCGCCGAGCGTCACACCGCTGTTGAGCAGCGAGGACAGGTCGGCGTTCATATGTTCCTTGAAGAGCACCGGGACGGTGGCGGGGAGCAGCGCGAAGGCCAGGGAGACGCCTACGACCAGCGCGTTCTTCTCCTCCTTGAGGTCGACCTTGGCCAGGGTCTGGATGCCGGCCAGGGCCACCATGGCGAACATCACGGTCGCCGCGCCGCCGAGCACTCCGTGGGGGACCGAGGCGACGAACGCCGCACCCTTCGGGAGCAGTCCCAGGATGATCATGAACACGCCGGCGGCGACCACCACGAACCTGCTCTTGACCTTGGTCATGCGCACCAGGCCCACGTTCTCCGCGAAGGCCACGTAAGGGAAGGAGTTGAGGGCACCGCCGAGGGCCGTGGCGGCACCGTCGGCACGCAGCGCGCGGGCCACGGTCTCGCTGTCGACGTCCTTGCCGACGATGTCACCGATGGCGTACGTGTCGCCGGTCGTCTCGACCATGGTGATCAGCATGACGATGATCATCAGCAGGATCGGGAACCACTCGAACTTCGGCACACCGAAGTGGAAGGGGGTGGTGACCCCGAACCAGTCCGCCTTGCCGACGTCGCCGAACGCGGCATCGCCGAGCAGGAAGGCGACGGCCGTGCCGCCGACCAGGCCGAGCAGGATGGCGATGCTGGAGACGAACGGCTTGCGGAGCTTCATCAGGATCAGGATGAAGAGCATGGTGCCGCCGGCGTAGGCGAAGTGCTTGGGGTCGCCGAAGTCCGGGCTGCCGACGCCGCCCGCGGCGTCGTTGAGCCCGACCGGGATGAGCACGATGCCGAGGACGGTGATCACCGTTCCGGTGACGACCGGGGGGAAGGCCCGCATGACGGTGCGGAACGCCTTGGCGGGCAGCCAGGCGAACGCGAAGGTCGCGATGCCGGCCGTGATGACGGCTCCGTAGATGACGAGGAGGGCGGCAGTGCCGCCTCCGGCGCCCAGACCGATGGCGATCATCGGGGACACGGCGGTGAAGGTGACGCCCTGGATCAGCGGCAGCCGCGCGCCGATCCGGCCGATGCCCCACGCCTGGACGATGGACGCGATACCGCAGGTGAACAGGTCCGCGTTGATCAGGTAGACCAGCTGTTCCGTGGTGAGTCCCAGGGCGCCGCCGACGATGATCGGGACGATCACCGCGCCCGCGTAGAACGCGAGTACGTGCTGGAAGCCGTAGAGGGCGAGCTTGGGGAGGGGGAGTACCTCGTCGACCGGGTGGGTGCTCCGCTCTCCGTCCGTGGAAAGCCGGGCGGCGACACGTGCCATCTCTGCCTTGCCCTTCAAGAGGTAGGTGAGTGAGAGGAGATCTGGTTGTCCCTGGTCCGGCACCGTCGGCGGCCCCAGGGTTGTCAGTACAGTCACGTGCATCGAAGCCCCGCTGTGTTACCAGCAGCGTCTCGTCGTGTGACCGGAATCAAACCCCGTGACGCCCCTCACGAACATCGTCGCCTTCTACAAAATGTTGAGTCGACCGGCGCGCGGAATTGTCGCTTCGTCCACTACCGCGATGCCAGGGCGCGCGCTATGAGGGGTCGTGCGCGGACCCGCGGTTCGCGGCGGGCCGCGGCTCGGCGGTGCCCGTGGGCGGAACCCAGGCACAGGCCAGGGAACCGCCGATCAGGCCGCAGAACAGCCCGATGAAGAGGCCCCCGAAGTTCGCCACGGGAAACGAGACGAGTGAGAGCAGCATGGCCGTGATCCCGGCGAAGACGCGCACCTGCTGGTGGAACCAGAGGGAGATGCCCAGGACCCCGAGCAGGATTCCGATGACCAGCGCTCCCGCGCCGGCCGTGGTCGACAGGGCCAGCGGGATGCCGCCCAGGCTCATGTCCGCGTACGGGAAGTAGACGATGGGCAGGCCCGCCGCGAGGGTGAACAGCCCGGCCCAGAAAGGCCGTTCACCCCGCCACGACCTGAATCCACGTCGGGCGTCGGCGGCAGCGGCGCGCGGGTTCAGAAGCACTCGTGACGGCCTTGCTTGACCCGCACCTCGAGGTCGGGAACCTTGAACGTGGCGGCCGAGACGGCGACCGTGGTCCACTCCACGTCGGTCAGTGACGCCGAATCCGCCTGCTGGGCGAAGCCGTTGGGATCGAAGAACCTCGAGTCCCTGTCCCCCGGACTGATCGGGCCCTTGGTGATCGCTCCCGCCGCCACACCGATGTCGAGGTCGTCGAAACTCGCCTCCCCGAACGACGAGGACGTTGCGTCGAGGAACAGGTTCCTCGCCTCGGCCCGGCGCTCTTCGCCGCCGGTGAGCCTCAGCGTGTACGGGCCCAGAACCGGGACCTGCACCACCACGGTCTGGCACAGGCCGCTGATCGTCGCGTGGCGTGCTCCGGTGACCACGACGGGGACGAGGGTGCCTTCCTTGGTCACGTCCACCATGCCGTAGATGCTCACACCACGGGCCTCCAGGGTGTCCATGGCGACCTGGAACCTTTTGCCGGAGATGAAGAACGACGCGGCCAGCGCTCCCTGTGCCATGCCGATGCCGAGGGCGGCGGCGGCCACGACACCCGGGACGAGCACGGCGGCGAACCGTTTCCAGTGGGTCCGGCCGGAGCCGTGCAGCATCCCGTCTCCTCCGGTCATGAGGGGCCCCGCCGATGCCGGGCAGGGGCGGGCGACATCCCTGCCTCTGGTGACGGATCCTAGGGTTCCGCTTGCGGCGGGCGACGGCACGTCAGGCTGGCCAGACGGGTGATGCGGTGTCCGTCGGGGCTCGAGCCCCCCGATCGGACGGTGCTGAGCGTGCCCCTTCCCCCTCCGGGCTGTGGACCCCGTCCGGACCCTGTGTCCCGTCCGGGCCTCAGACGTCCCGACGGGCGAAGCTCACCGCGGCCAGCGTCACCACACCCGCCGTCCACAGCAGCAGCACGGCCCCTCCGGCCAACGGCGTGAGATCTCCGGCTTCCTGATGGATCTGCATCAGGCGCAGTCCGGCGCGGTCCGGGAGGAAGCGGGCCGATGAACGGAGACGGTCGGAGGCGGCCAGAATGCAAGTCACGTTGACCCGGCCACCCGGCCACCCGGCCACCCGGTCGCCAGGTGACCGGGAAGCCCTGGCTCGGCCTCCGAGGTCAGGCGGGCTCGTGTGTCCGGTCCGCCGCCGCGGTGTGCGATGCCCCATCGGTGCCCTCTCGCCGGCCCAGGCCGCGGAACAGGCGGCCGGGCCACCAGAACCAGCGGCCCAGGTCGAGCGCGAGGGCCGGGACGAGGACCGTGCGGACCAGGAAGGTGTCCAGGAGGACGCCGATGCCGACGAGTACGCCCATCTGCGCCATCGTCACCAGCGGCAGGCCGGCGAAGACCGCGAAGGTGGCGGCGAGGACGATGCCCGCGGAGGTGATGACGCCTCCGGTGCTCGTCAGGCCCTCCAGTACACCGCGGGTGTGGCCGATGCGGCCGACCTCTTCCCGTACGCGGTGCATCAGGAAGATGTTGTAGTCGATGCCGAGGGCGACGAGGAAGACGAAGCCCAGGAGGGGGATCGACCGGTCCACGCCCGCGAACCCGAAGACGTGCTCGAAGAGCAGGTTCGAGGCGCCGAGTGCCGCGAAGTACGAGACCACGACCGTGGCGAGCAGCAGCAGCGGGGCGACCAGGGACCGCAACAACCAGATCAGTACGAGCACGACGACGGCGAGAACGGCCGGAATGACCGTCTTCAGGTCACGGTCGGACGCGCGCTGGATGTCGAGGGTCTGCGCCGTGGTGCCGCCGACGAGCGCCTCGGCGTCGTCGACCGCATGCACGGCGTCGCGCAGACCGTCGATGGTGTCCTTGGCCGCCTCGCTGTCCGGGACGTCCTTCAGCACGACGGACAGGGTGGCCAGTTGGCCGTCCGGCGTACGCTCGCCGTCCTCGATCCGGGCGACACCGTTCACCTCGGATGCCGCGGCCGCGACGTCCGAGACCTTCGCCGCGCGCGTGACGATCCGTGCGGGGTCCGAAGCGCCGGACGGGTAGTGCGCGGAGATCCTTTCCTGGGCGACGACCGACTGGGGCTTGTCCTGGAACATCTCGGCCTGCTGCAGGCCCATGGAGATACCGGCCGCGCTGAGCGCGAGGACGCCGGTGACGGCGACGGACATCATCCAGGACCAGCGGGGGCGCCGGGCGACGGCGGCGCCGATACGGGACCAGACGGTGTGGGCCTTGCGGGCGGGCGTTCCGAACCGCGGTACGAAGGGCCAGAAGACCCAGCGGCCCGCGACGACGAGCAGGGCCGGCAGGAAGGTGATCATCCCGAGGAAGCCGCAGAGCACGCCCACCGCGCCGACCAGGCCGATGGAGCGTGAGGGGTCGAGGTCGGCGAGGGCCAGGCAGGCGAGGCCGACGGCGACGGTTCCGGCGGAGGCGAGGATCGCCGGTCCCGAGCGGCGCAGCGCGATCTGCATGGCCTCGTGCCGGTCCTCGTGGCGGTGCAACTCCTCGCGGTAGCGGGCGATGAGCAGCAGCGCGTAGTCCGTGCCGACGCCGAAGACGAGCACCATGAGGATGCCCGAGCTCTGCGGATTGACCGGCAGGTCCGCGTACTTGGCGAGCAGATACGTGCCCACCTGGGTGAGAACCGCCGCGAAGCCGACCGAGAGCAGCGGGAAGAGCCACAGGACCGGGCTGCGGTAGGTGATCAGCAGCAGGACGGCCACGACCAGCCCGGTGGCGATCATCAGGGTGGAGTCGAGGGAGTCGAAGACCGCGATTTGGTCGGTGAGCGAACCGGCGGGGCCGCCGACGGCGACGTCCACGCCCGGTGGGGCGTTGGCGGCCGCGATCTCGCGCATCTCGTCGATCGTGGCGGTGATGTCGTCCCCCTCGGTGGAGAGCGGGACGACCGTCATCAGGGCCTTGCCGTCGGCGGACGGGACGGGCGGCGAGACCTGCTCACCCTTGGCCGCGAACGTCGCGAAGGCGGCCCGGTCCGCGGCGGCCTTCGCGTCCGCGCCCTGGCCGGTGTGGACGACGACCGCGGGCATCACCGCGTCGTTACGGAACTTCTCCAACTCCGTGTTGACCTGCGCGGATTCGGACGCACCCGGCAGGAAGGCATTGGCGCCGGTGTCCTCGACGTCGCCGAGCTTGCCCGCGAGCGGACCCAGCGCGACGGCGAGGATCAGCCATGCGACGAGGACGAGCCATTTGGTGCGGCGACCGCCGGGGGCGCTCGCCGCGCGTCTGAGCAGCGCGTTCATGAGTAGTCTCCTGGGTGTGGAGTACGGCCGGTCTCCGACCGGTGAATGGGCGCACGTGACCCGCACCACGGCGTGATGGTTTGCCGACCTGCCGTGGCACAGGGGTGGGTGCCTGGGATGCGTTCTCCATCAGTGCGGCCGGGAGTTGCCGCTCCCGGCCGTACGTCATGGGGCGTGGTGCTACTCGATGGAGCGCATCATCTTCTCCATCGAGGCGATCGAGGCGCGGGCCTGCGTCAGCTCGTCCAGCGTGCGCCGGTGCAGCTCGACGTTGTCCTCCAGCAGCTCGGCGTACTTCGTGGCGAGCTGCCTGTACTGCTCCTCGCGGGCGGCGAGCATTCGGGCCCGCCAGGTCGCGGCGAACTGCCAGACGACCACGATGAGGAGGAAAAAGACCCCGCCGGCGCCGACCACGCCGGCCCAGTCCGATCCGTTCACTTCGCCTTCTCCTTCACGGTCGCCGCCTCTTCCTTCTCTTCCTCGGTGATCGTCCGCGCCGCGGCCGCCACGACGTCCGGGGTGAGCGTGTAGGCGAAGGGCGTGACCTCGAAGTACTTCATCGCCTTGCCGTCCTCCGACAGCTCCAGGGAGCCGGCGACCAGTCCGGCCGCCTCCAGCCGCTGCAGATGCATGTGCAGCAACGGACGGCCGATCTCCAGCTCGCGGGCCAGCCGGCTGACGTAGTTCCGGCCCCCGGAGACGAGCGCCTCCACGATCCTCAGCCGGTGCGGGTTCCCGAGCGCCGCGAATACCTTCAGCAGCTCGTCCCCGGTCGGCTGAGGGTGCGGGACCCCGGCCATCGCGACCCCCTTCGTACCTACCTGTCAGTCAAAGCTGACAGCACTGTGCGACACCTGTCAAAGGAAACTGACACATATCAGGGATATCTGGGGGTTCTCAGGGTCGCGAAGGCCCGGGCCCAGGTGAGGCCTGCACCGGCGCTGTCGGCATCCACCTCGCTGGTGCCCCGGTCCAGGGCACGTGGGCGTGCCCGACGATCAGGCAGCGGGCAACGGCTTCTGCTAGGCCCCGGCGGGCTTCTGCCGAGCCCGTTTGCACGAGACGGGGACGGGGACGGGGACCGGGACATCGTGCAGGTCCGGCCGCAACGAGGGCCGGCCCCCGCCCCCGGTTCTCTCCGCCGCTCCGCCGTTCCGTATCCGGCCCCTCCGAGAACATGCCGCTCGGAGGGGATCGGGCTCATGCGCAACGGCTGAATCGAGCCCGGCCCTGGTGCGGGCCGGCACCGCTCAACGACGGCCGCTCGCCCGTGCTCCGGACGCGACCTCCCCGCACCTGGATACGGCCGCGGGCACGGTCGGCGCGCGGGCGATCGCCCAGGCGGCCGTTGCCGGCTGGTACGTGCTGGTGACCAGCCTCCCGGCAGAGCAGACCGACCGCCTGGGTCCTGATCACGTACAAGGGCCGGGACAGGTCCGGGGGCGGCGCGCGGGCGCCGCGGACCTGGCTCGTGCTGCTACGCCTGCGGTCCGGGTCAGGTCGGTGGGAAGACAGCCTTGTCGAGTATGGCCATCAGCTGGTTCTGGGCCTCCGGGGTGACGTCGCCCACGCATGCCGACCCGGTGAGCACCGCATCCGGGTGCCGGGGGCCCACTGCCCGCTGCACCCTGTACATCTTGGTCCCGCCCAGGGAGCCGCAGCCGGGGGAGACATCGACCGCTTGCGCCGCGGCGTAGCGCTCGGCCCTGGTCGCTGCCGCGGGGTCGTCCTCGATCTGGAAGGCCACGAGGGCTCCGACCTCGGGCCCGGACACGGGCAGACAGGCCGGGTCGGTCCAGTCGCCGATCCGGAAGTCGGAGCAGGACTTCTGGGGCGTGGTGAGGGGGTTGACGGAGATGAACCGCACCGGTGAGGCCCCGTCGCGCTGTGATGGGACGGTGAGCTGGCTCCAGTGGGGCGGAACGGGCAACTGGAGGCCGTACAGGTTCTGCAGGCTCGGAGCCCCCGGCGACAATGTCGACGTCGCCGGGGGGCCGGCGACATCGGCGGTCCGGTCCGGGCCCAGATACTGCGGCAGGAAGACGGCCGCCACCAGCGCCAACGGCACGGCGGTCGCCGCGGCCCGCAGCCGACGGGTACGGCGGAACCGGTTGCGTACCCCTGCCATCCGGTCGGGCGGTGCCGGGAGATCCACTGGACGATCCAGCAGCACCGCGCGCAGCAGTTCGACCTCCGGCCCGCGCTCATCCTGACCGGTGCTCATCTGATCACCTTCGCAGATCGACGGGATTGGGCAGAGTGCCGCGCAGCGTACGCAAGGCCTTGGCGGCCTGGCTCTTGACCGTTCCGGCAGAGCAGTTCAGCAGCGCCGCGGTCTCCTCCACGCTGCGGTCCTCCAGGTACCGCAGCACCACCACGGCCCGCTGCCGGGCCGGCAGGCTCCGCAGCGCCTGCCGCACCGTACGTTCCAGATCCACCTCGCCGTACCGGTCCTCCGGCACCGCGAACTCGGGAAGCGACGCGTGCGGTACCTCCCCCCGCCAGCGCCGCCGCCACCAGGAGGCGTGCACGTTCATCATCGCCCGCCGCACGTATGCCTCGGGTTGCTCGTCGCGGATGCGCCGCCACTTGGGCCAGCTCCTGGCCAGGGCCGTCTGCAGCAGGTCCTCGGCGAGGTGCCGGTCGCCGGTGAGCAGCCAGGCCGAGCGGAGCAGCCGCGGTCCGCACTGGGCCACGAAGTCCTCGAACTCCGTCCAACCGCTCCGCATACTGTCCTCGTACCGTCCGTCGATGTGCGCCGGGTGCTCTCACGCATCCTGAACCGGTTCGCACACCGGGAACGTTGCCCGACGTGGCACACATCACAGAATCGCTCCAGTGCATCCGCCGAACCGAAGTACCGCGGCAGCCACTCGCGCGAAGGGCCGCGCGGCGGCTCATGAGGGTGCCCGCAGTGCGTCCACGGGCTCCATGCGGGCGGCGCGCAGTGAGGGGTAGAGGCCCGCGAGGAGTCCGACGAGGGCACCGGCCACCGGGGCACCGAGGGCGAGGCGCAGGTCCAGTACCGGGGTCCATTCCTTGACGCCGGCCACGCAGACCACGACGACGATGCCGAGGGCCGCGCCGATGACTCCGCCGAGGAGGCCGATCGTGGTCGACTCCGCGAGGAACTGGCCGGCCACCTGGCGTCTGGACGCGCCGAGGGCCCGCCGGAGCCCGATCTCGCCGATGCGTTCCATCACCGTGACGAGGGTGACGTTGGCGATGCCGATGGCACCGACGATGAGGGAGACGAGCCCGAGCACCAGGAACAGCCCGTTGACGTCACCCTGGACGCCCTTCCTGGCCTTGGACAGGTCGGGCGGGGAGACCACGGTGAGACCGTCCTCGTGTCCGGGCGAGAGGGCGATCGGCGCCTGCCGGGCGACCTGCCCGGCCGCGCCGAGGGAGGTGTTGACCAGTACCTGGGTCACGTTCGCCAGGCCCATCCGGTCCGCCGCCGTGGTCGGCGGCAGGATCACCGACGTGGACAGGCGGTGCTCGCGCTGGAAGCCGCCGAGCACGCCGATCACGGTGAACGACTGGCCCTGGAAGAAGACGGCGGGCGCGTCGCGGACATCACCGATGCCGAGCAGCCGGGCCGCCTGGTCCCCGAGGACCGCCACCCGGTCGTGGCGGGCGATGTCGCCCGCGTCGTAGAAGCGGCCGGTGACCATCGTGCCGCGGACCGCCGCGGGCAGGTTCGGGCCGGCCGCGACGACGGCCAGGGTCTGTGAGGTCAGCTCCCCGGGCGCGACCACGTCGTTGGCCCGTACCTGTACGTTCGCGGTGCCGTCGGAGCCGGCGAGCGCCTCGGCCGACACGACTCCGGCGAGGCGCTCGACCGCTCCGACGCCCGACCAGTCCACCAGCGGGGGGTCGTCCGAGCCCGGCCGCGGGGACGGCACCGTGACGCTCACCGAGGTGGCGGTGAGGGCGTCGAACCGGCCGACGATCTGGTTCGCCGCCGTCGATGCCACGCCGATCGTGATCACCAGAGTGCCGATGCCGAGCACGGTGCCCAGCGTCGTCAGCGCCGAGCGCACCGGGCGGGCGAGCACTCCGGCCAGCGCTTCCGACCACAGGTCACGAGGGTCGATCCGCGGGCGTTCGGGCTGGTCGCGGCGGCGCGACCGGCTGTGTTCGCCGCGGTGACGTCCGCCGGCTCGTGCTTCCGACGGTTGCTCCGCTTCCACCCCGTCCGTGGGGTGCTCGGGCCATGCGGGACGGTGCTCGGTGCCCGGCCTGAGCGGCTGTGCCTCCGGGGCCGGCACGGAACGGGTACGACTCCTCATGCGCTCTCCTGACTGAGCCGGCCGTCACGGATCCGTACCCGCCGGCTCGCGCGCCGGCTGACGGAGTCGTCGTGGGTGATCACCAGCAGCGTCATGCCCTGGGACTGCAGCTCGTCGAAGAGCGCCAGCACCGACTCGGTGTTCTCGCTGTCGAGGTTGCCGGTCGGCTCGTCGCACAGGAGCAGGGCCGGCTCGCCCATCAGGGCACGGGCGATGGCCACCCGCTGCCGCTCGCCGCCGGACAGCCGACCGGGCAGGAAGCCGAGGCGGTGCCCGAGGCCGACCCGTGCAAGGGTCTCCCGGGCACGCTCGGCCCGGGTGCGGCGCTCGCGGCCCGGCCGGGGGGCCCGGTAGGTCTCGGCGAGCATGACGTTCTCGTCCACGGTCCGGTACGGCAGCAGGTGGAAGGACTGGAAGACGAAACCGATACGGCTTCCGCGCAGCGCGGTGCGCTCCAGGTCGCCGAGGGCGTTGGTCAGCACTCCGTCGAGCCAGTAGCTCCCCGACGTGGGCTGGTCCAGCAGGCCCAGGGTGTTGAGGAGCGTGGACTTCCCCGACCCCGAGGGGCCGACGATCGACAGATGCTCCCCTCGGCGGACCGTCAGGTCCACGTCGCGCAGCGCGTGCACGGGCGGGTCGGAGTCGAAGGTCCGGCCGACCGCCCGGAGTTCGATCACGGTGTCCGCGTCCGGCGGTTCCTCGAGCGTGACCGCCGCCGCGGGGCGTCGCCTCACTGGCCGACCACCACCTGGTCACCTTCGTCCAGCGAACCGCCGTCCGGGGTCACCTCGACGAGGCCGGCGGCGGCGAGCCCGACGGTGACGGGGACGGTGATGGTCCTGCCGTCGCGCCGCACCTGCACCCGGGCCTTCCCGTCGGCGGAGGTGCGGACCGCCGCCACGGGCACCACCAGGACGGAATCCTTGGAGGCGCCCACCTCGATGGTCACCTTGGCGACGCCACCCGACTGGTTCCTGAGCGGTCCGGGGTCGGCTACGGAGATCTCCAACGGCACCGGTGCCGTGGGATCGGCCGGGCCGGATTCGGCGCCGGTCTCGTCGCCCGTTCCGCCGTCGCCTGTCGCGGCGCCGGTCTCGTCGCCGCCGTCCGACCCGGCACCGTCCTTGTCCCCACCCTGGCCGGCAGCGGCACCCGCACCGCCGACCCGTGACACGACACCGCGGACTTCGCGGCCGTCCAGCGTCTCGATCCGCGCTTCCATGCCCTTGCGCAGTGCGGCACTGTCCGCTCCGGGCACCGTGGCCTGCACCACCACGTCGGAGCTCGTCACGGTGGCCACCTCGCCGTCCAGGGAGTCGCCGAGCTTCACCTTGACCTTGTCGACACGGACCGGCAGGTCGGGCAGGAAGACCACCTCACCCGCCGGGACCTTGGTGCCGTACGTGGCCCTGAACGCGTTCAGGGCCGCATTGGCCTGGTCCAGCCGCTGCCGGGCGGAGCGCAGCTGGAGGGCCTCGGCTTCGGCGGACCCCGGGGCGGACGCCGTACCGCCGTCCTGGCCGTCGCCCCCGCCCGACTGCACCTGAACCAGCTCCAGCTGGGCCGTCGACACGGCCGACTCCAGATCGGCGCGCTGCTGCCGGTCGGCGACGCCGGGGCTCTGCGGCTCGTAGCCCTTGCTCTCGTACCAGCGGCCCACCGCAGCCGCGGTGCCCTCCCGGTAGTTCCCGCTCACGGCACCCGGGTCGTGGCCGATCCTGCGCAAGGCGCTCTGCAACTGCCGGACGTCGTCGCCCGAACCGCCCGGACCGAGGGAGCGGTACATCGGCACCGAGCCGCGCAGCACGAACACCGGGCGGCCGCTGACCTGCATCAGGACACTGCCCTCGTCGAGGGTCTGCCCCTCGGTCGGCAGCTTGGTGACCCGCTGGGCGGTCTCGTCGTCCCCGGAGGAGCCCACGGGACCCGACAGCGAGATGCCCTGCGGTGCCCCGAACTTCACCTCACCCTGGGCCACCACGGTCGCGGTCAGCTTCTGCCGCGCCACCGCGACCGTCACCGAACCGGCCTTCGGCGGCTGGTGCGCGGCCGCGGCATCAGCGGGGGACTGCATCTGCATACCGGTGAACCAGCCGCCCACGCCGACTACGGCCACCACGCCGACGATGACGGCAACCTGCCTGCTGCGGCGCGCCGGACCGCTCCGGAGGCGGCTCATCCGCCCACTCCGACGAAGGGGTTCTTGGCCAGCTTCGGGAAGTACGCGGCCCGGAACTCCTTGCCGCACTCCAGATCCTTCAGGGCGATACTGATCTCCTGGGCGAGCTTGGCCCGCGCGGTCTCCTCGTCCCCCCTGCCCCGGCCGTCCGTCAGTGCCGGGTTGTTCACCTGGAACTTCACCATGTCCCCGATGGAGGTCGGCTGCGTGGTGGTGACGGCGATCCCCTCACTGCGGAGGCAGGACGCGAATTCCTGGGCCAGCGACACCAGCTGCGGGTCCCCGTCCAGCGCCTGCTGCGCCGCGCGATCCTTCTCCGCGGCGGCGGCGCTTTCACGTTCGAGTTCGGCCTTGGACTTCTCCGGCCCGTAAGCCTTCACCCGCGCGTCCTTGTAGCAGCCCGGGAGCTCCGTCTTCTTTCCGTTCACGAGTGCCGCGCCGCCCAATTCCTTTTCGTAGGCCTGCCGCTGTGCCGGGGAGAGCGCGTCCCGATACGCCTGGTCGGGATTCGGCTCCATCTCCGGGCCGGTGACGTTGGGGTCGTTCGGGTAGACAACCGGGGCGTAGGCGACGCCGTACCCGTACTTCCCCCGGTACTCCTTCGTTGCGTCGTAGTCCTGACCGTCGATCGGGAGCTGCGTGACCTGGTCGTCCTCCACGTGCGGTGTGTAGGTGAACCCCTTCGCCCGCATGCAGGCGGCGAGGGCGTTCTGGTACACGTACTGCTTTTTGGTCTCCTCGTCCGCGTCCTGAGGAATCGTCAGCACGCCGTTCTCGGCGGCTGCCGTGGCAGAGGCGCCGCCGGCGGCGGATGCCGCTTCGGGTCCGGCGGAGTTCTTGTCGGCCTGGGAGGAGCATCCGGTGAGCGCCAGCACACCGGCCACAGCGGCAACCGGCAGGGCGCCACGCATTCTGAGAAGGGAAGTCACATCGTTCCATCTGTCGATCGGACATGGCCGTGCGGGGCGAAACGCCCCGTCGACTTCCTCAACCCGGTGGACCCCCGCTCAGGGCAGAGCCTCCGAGCCAGATGTGACGCACGTCATGGATTGGGGTGGGCGGTACGGGTCACAGGCCGGCACCCCGGATGCGGGGGGACCGCGGGGACCGAATGCTCCGGACCGGCGGACCGGCCGCGAGGTGCCCCGATCAGTGGTCACCGTGCCGGGCCGAAGTCGGACCCGTACGGCACACTGCCGGGCACCTCCGGCGCCTCCGGCCCCGCATCCTGCCGGCCTTCGGGGAACGGGACCTGGATGACATCACGCCGCCGCGCGTACGTGAGTGGCTTCTCCTCGGAACGGGTGACGGGCATCGAACCCGCACTCCGAGCTTGGGAATCCTGATGATGATCCCGCTCCATGGGCTGGTGACCTGTGCAGACGCAGCCGCTCGTGCCCCTCGGGGCGAGGTCGGCGTCACCGTGATTGACCGTGGGTGTCCGCTGCGGGTGGTGCATAGGTGGTGCGCCTCGGAACACCTGACGACGACAGAGCGGAAGGTGCCTTCGGTATCTGCGACCTACGAGGTCGGCTCAGCCGGCCTTGATCGACCGGCACGGCTGCCTTGACGTGTGTGTCCGTGGCTCCGTGCCTTCACGGACTCGTGGGGCACTGGATCACCTTGTTGGTGCGGTCACTGAGCGCCGGGCCAGGAAGGCGCGCTTGCAGAAGAGGGCGGCGTCATCGATGAGGCGCCGCTGACCTCCTCTGGCCCAGGCCGCCGGACCGGCCGTGGTACCTCCCCTCGAAACCCGGCCTCGGATCCCGGGCAACCGTATCCGCAGAAACGGTGGTCTGGAGGGCGAGGAGGGTGCTTGATGCAAGCCGAGCAAGACGCTCAGTTCCAGGAATTCGTCAGAGCGCGGTGGTCCCATCTGGTGCGGACCGCGTATCTGCTCACGGGCGACGTGCACCACGCCGAGGACCTGACACAGACGGCGCTGGCGAAGGCGTACCGCTCGTGGCGGCGCGTCTCGCGCAGCGACAGTCCGGAGGCGTACATCCGCCGGATGCTGGTCAGCTGCAACAGCGACCGGTTCCGCAAGCGGCGCGTGACGGAGGCGCTGACCGCCGCGCCGCCTGAGGTGGCGGGGCGCGACGAAGCCGTCTCGTGGGCCGGCGAGCGGAGCGCCCTGCTCGCGGCGCTGGCCCAACTTCCGTCCAGACAGCGGGCAGTGGTCGTCATGCGCTACTGGGAGGACCTGTCCGAGGCGGAGGTTGCCGAGGTGCTCGGCTGCTCCACCGGCACGGTCAAGAGCCAGGCGTCCAAGGGACTGGCGAAGTTGCGTACACATCCGGGGCTCGCGCAGGTCATGGACGGACTTGACCGCCGCAAGGTCCCGTCCGGGCAGGGAGGCATCAGGTGAACGAGGAGCAGAAGCAGCAGGAGAGGGCAACCGGCGGGGACTTCGAGGCGCAGCTGCGCGGGCTGCTCGCCGAGGACGCGTACACGATCCGGCCCTCGTCGGCACCGTATCCGGCGATCCGCCGCCAGGGCACGGTGGAGCGGCGGCGCCGGGTGGCGGCGGCCGGGGCGGTCCTGATGACGCTGGCGGCGGTGCCCGTGGGGGCGTACGCGCTGGTCGGCGGGGACACGGGTGGCGACACGGCGGCGCCGACGCCGTCGTTCAGCGCCACGCAGCCGACGGCGGCGCCGACACCGGCGCCGTCCGCGTCCCCGTCAGGGCCCGCGCGGCCGGCCACGGACGGCCAGCTCCTCGACGGAATCACCTTCGAGCAGGCCACCGAAGGGCTGGAGAAGTGCCTCGCCTACGACCGTGGGCACCAAGGCATCATGGGCAAGACGGACCTGGGCTCGGCCGACGGCTACCGGATCATCCTGGCGATGAAGAGCACCGGCGACTCCAACGCGCCCGGCGACGGCATGTTCGTCGTCGCGGTGAAGGAGAAGCCACAGCAGACCCGGCTGATCTGCAGAATCAAGGACGGCGAGGCCCAGGGCATCAACACCAGCGTCGGCGCCGGCGGTCCGCCGGACGCCGGCCCCGTGATGGCCGACATCAACGGTGGCAAGCTCTACCAGCGGTCGTTCCTCGACCGCGGCAACTGGAAACTTCCGTTCCGCTGGGGCGCCATCGGCCGGGCCGAGCCGTCGGTCGCCCGGGTGACCGTCTCCTACGGTGACGCCACCAGCCAGGCAGCCCTGGACCACGGCTGGTTCGTCGCCTCCGGCGTCCTGAACCAGCAGGTCTCCGCGGCCCCGCACATCAAGGGGTACGACGCCGACGGCGAACTGGTCTACGACTCCGACCAGGACAAGGGCTACCGGAAGACGCTGCCGTAGCGCCGCCTCCGGGCCGGGGGGCGCTGCACAGGGGACTGCGCCCCCCGGCCGCCCATTTCGGACGCGGCAAGAGCGCCGCGCTGTTCCATCAGCACTCGGACCTGACCTGAAGCGGCAGCGGGAGGTGTCCGCCCCGCAGAACCACCGTCGGGCCCGGGGCAGTCCGGGACCTCCGAACGGTGTGGGCTGACCCGGAAGGCAAGCAAGCCGTCATCGACGGACTTACGGCCGTCGTGGGTCGCCCGCGCCCGCTGAATGCCCATCGTCACTCCAATGGACCGCCAGGGATGCTCCTTGACCTCGAGTTGGTCAGGATGTCTCAGGGACCGATCTGAGAGTGAGAGGGCTATGAAATCAATGCGCTTGGCTCGAATAGGCCACCACAAGCGTCTCCACGCCTTCGCTGCCCTGCTGGCATCCGTATCCGTGCTCTCCGCGTGCGGAGCGCCTGCGACCACCCAACAGTCCGCGGGTGGCGGGCGTGCCGCCCCGGTTGCCGCAGTGAACGTGCCGTGCGGAATGCCGCCGGTAGAGCTGGAAAAGATCGACCAGGACTGGCTGTATGAGCTCGCCCAGGCCGGCGGGCCACCCATCTACAAGCTTTCCTACGACGCCGCTCGCAAGGTACTGGACGATCTGCAGGCCAAGCCCGTCGCCAAGCTTCCAGCCGAGATCCATGACCGGACCATCCCCGTAGGTGAAGAGGGTTCGGTCTCCATCCGCATCGTGCGGCCGCCCGGGACCAAGGGGCCGCTGCCGGGCATCGTCTACATCCATGGCGGAGGCTGGGTGCTGGGCAACGCACAGACCCACGACCGCCTCGTGCGCGAGATCGCCAACGGCGCGCGTGCCGCCGTCGTCTTCGTCAACTACACCCCCTCTCCCGAGGCCCGCTACCCCGTCGCCATCGAGCAGGCCCATGCGGCTGCCCAATGGGTTGCCGAACACGGCAAGGAGATCAACATCGACGGCAGCCGCCTGGCCATCGCAGGCGACTCGGTCGGCGGCAACATGACTGCCGCAGTGACCATGCTGGCCAAGCAGCGTGGCGGGCCCCGTTTCACCCAGCAAGTCCTCATGTACCCGGTCACTGACGCCCGCTTCGACACCGCTTCCTATAAGCGGTTTGCCGAGAACTGCTGGCTCGCGAGCGCGGCGATGAAGTGGTTCTGGGACGCCTACGCCCCCAACGAGGCGGACCGCAACAAACCAACCGCCTCCCCGCTGCGCGCCGGCATCGACCAGCTGCGCGGCCTCCCGCCGGCACTGGTGATCACCGACTCGGACGTCCTACTGGACGAAGGCAACGCCTATGCGGACAAGCTGCGCGCCGCTGGCGTCCAGGTAACCAACACCCACTACGGAGAAGTCACCCACGACTTCATGATGCTCAACGCCCTGGCGAACACCAAGTCAGCACGTGAGGCCATCGCACAGATCAACAACGCCCTTCGCGATGCTCTCTACCCGGCGGAATCAGGCGCCGGTAAGTGATCTCGCGAGCGGGCGCGGCCAGCCGCTGCCGCAGACTCCGACAGGCGGCCGCCACCCGGTCTACGACCTGGCCCCTGAGGCGAAATTTCCCACTCAGATCGAGAACGGCCGGGCGCGCCTGGCTGCCGAGTCGGAGCGTCTGGATGCCGCTCTGCGGCCTCTCGTCCTGGAGGCGGTCGAAGCCGGCGTCCCGTAAAGGCGGATCGCTGAGCCGACGAGCATCTCGCCTGCCACTGTGGCCCGTTGGGGCACGGCCGAACCCATTCGCCTGAACGCCGGCCACGGGCTGCGAGCAGGCTCTCGCCCTCGCCCTCAGGCTGGTGAACGCCTTACCCAACCGCTCTGCTGAAGCTCGTCGTCGTCCAGGAAGACCAGCAGCGGCTGGCCGGGAGCCATCAGCATCGTTACGACAAAGCGCAGCGGGCTGTCGGTGCGGTTGTTGGCGTCCTGATAGTGGATTGCGTCCCCGCCGGGCTCCCAGAATGCCTCGCCGGCCTTGACCACTCGCGGCGGCTCGCCCTGCACCTCGAAGACCATTTCGCCCTCCAGGATGTAGCCGAAACACGGCCCGCCGGGATGGCGGTGCGGCGGTATGCCGGGATCGCCGGGGGGATAATCGATCCGCACGGTCATCACCTCGGCCTCTGCCGGTATGAAGGGCGGGGTGATGCTCTGAAGGTCGGTCCGGGTGTTCTTCGCCTTTTCATGGGGGTCCATCGCTTCCTCCTGTCTCGCGCCGGCCGCCAGCCACTGGTCGAACGTCGTCGGGGCGATACGGGCGTTCTCGCCGGGCAGCAGCACATTGCCGGCCATCGACTCATCAAGGGGGCCCGACCACGTCGGAACCAGCTTCACCTTGCGCCCGAGAACGTCATTGGTGCGGCGGGCCATGTCGACAAGGTCTTGCGGCTCAGGGCCGGCGACATCGACGTAGCGGCCCTGCGGCTCCCCGGTTGCGACCTCGGCCAAGACCTGAGCTATGTCGTCGGGCGCAATCGGCTGAACAAGTAGTGGGGCGATGGTGGCCACGCCGTCGCGCTCTGTCCAGCTACCGGCCAACGCCCCAAAGTCGTGAAATTGCGTGGCGGGCACTATCGTCCACGGCACCCGACCCTCCTCGATCAGGCGCTCTTGCTCGCGCTTGCCCGCGTAGTGGGCCGTACCGCCTATGATCCGATGGAGTCCGACGATCGACAGCAGTACGTGGTGTCGCACCCCCGCGCGCGCCTCGGCGGCGAGAAGATTTCTCGTGGCAGTGCCGAAATAGGCGAGCGTCTCGTCGGAGCTGACCGGCGGGGAGCTGATGGCATCGACCACCGCGTCAACGCCTTTGAGCGCCGCGTCCAAGCCCCGGCCCGTAATCAGGTCAACGCCAAGAGAGCGGCTGATGGGTACGACTTCGTGCCCCGCGCGCTCAAGGAACGAGGCAGTGCGGGCACCGATATTGCCAGTGGCACCGGCTACAGCGATTCGCATGGTGAGCCTCATCCCCCACGCTAACTGAGCCAATCGTCGTCGTCGAGGTGAACGAACGGATCCCAGGTCTTGAAGCTGAGCCTCAGCAACCACCAGGGGATGTGCTTGTGGCACAAGACAGACTGCAGCACGAGCCCTTCGGCTTCAGCCGGCCCCCGCCATGTGCTGGTCCTCGCCTCCTGGGAGTACGCCGGGCACGGCCACACCCAAGAAGGACGCTGAGATCTGGCTCTCCCAGATCGAGGCCGACCCGACGCGTGGCAACTGGCAGGACCCGGACGCCGGGGCCGTGACCCTCAAGGAGTACGCGCTCCAGTGGGTCGACGAGCGGGGCCTCTCCGCCACCACAGACGAGCTGCACCGCCGACTCCTGCGGCTGCATCTGCTGCCCACGCAACGGGTGCGAGGGGGAACCTTGGGGCTCCTCCTGGCACCCGCTGTTGACCGTGGCCTACCGACCTGTCGGGCACGGATCGGGCACGATGCTGAGCACCGCTTCAGGAGCGAGGTGGGGCGACTTGAAGCCTGACCAGCTGCCCGCCTGCCGGCTACCGGGCGCGGCTGCCGGCGGTGTCGTCGCTGGGCAGGGTCCAGGAGGCGACCTGGTTCGGGCTGAGTGCGCGGGTGCGGACCAGGAGCAGGCTGGCGTCGTCGCACAACTCCCGGTCCTCGACGGGCGCCGTTGCCCGGGTGCCGAGTTCCTCCAGGGAGAGATCCGGTTGCGCGAGGGCGGTGCCCAAACGGTGCATTCCCTCCTCGATGTCCTGTCCTCGGGTCTCGATCAGGCCGTCGGTGTACAGGGCGAGGAGACTTCCCTCGGGCAGTTCCAGCTCGACGGCCTCGAAAGGGATCCCCAGCCCGATACCGAGGGGGACTCCGGTGGGGAGGTCGGGGAAGGTCACCCGGCCCTTCGGGTCGATGATCGCGGGCGGGAGGTGTCCGGCGGTTGCCATGGTGCACTTCCGGGTGACCGGGTCGTAGACGGCATACAGACAGGTGGCGCCCACCACCGCGGGAGCCTGGTCCGGGGCGTCGGGGTCCGCTTCTGAGAGTAGTTGGACCGTGTCGTCGAGGCGGGCCAGCAGTTCGTCGGGGGGCAGCTCCATGGCGGCGAGTGTGCGTACGGCGGTGCGGAGCCCTCCCATGGTCGCGGCGGCGTTGATGCCGTGTCCGACCACGTCGCCGACGACGAGGGCCACTCGGGCGCCGGACAGGGGGATCACATCGAACCAGTCGCCCCCGACGCCGCGGTCCACGTCGGCGGGCAGGTAGCGGGAGGTCGCCTCGACCGCCCTGCCACCACACAAACGGCGTGGGAGCAGGTTGCGCTGGAGTGCGAAGGCCGCGGTGTGCTCGCGCGTGTACTGGCGAGCGTTGTCCAACGACACCGCGGCACGGCTGACGAGCTCCTCGGCCAGGAGCAGATCCGCCTTCTGGAACGGCACCGGATTCTCGGTGCGGGCGAACAACGCCACGCCCAGCAGGACGCGCCGTACGCGGATGGGCACGAGCATCACGGAGTGCATGCCGGTCTCACGGACCTTCTGCGCCCGTACCGAATCCCTGTCGATCCACGAGCCTGGAGCGGTGTCCAGGACCGGCTCCAGGTGGGACCTGCCGGTGCGCAGAATGTCGGTGACGGGCGTGTCAGGCTGCATGGGGACCGCATCACCGCGCCCCCACTGGGATTCCGGCGCCCCTTGGTGAATCGAGGCCAGGCCGGCGCGTCGGAGAACGGGGAGGCGCTCGCCCACCGCGCCGATGCGGACCGGGGCTCCCTCGCCGAACAGGGCCGACTGCTCCAGGTCCACCGTGACGAAGTCGGCGAACAGGGGCACGGCAAGATCGGCCAGTTCCTGACCGGTCTGCATCACATCCAGGGTCCTGCCCAGGCGCGTGCCTGCCTCACCGAGAACGGCGAGGCGCTCACGCACCCGCCGGCTCTCCGTGACATCGACGCTGATCGTGCACACCCCCAGGGCTTCGCCGTCAGCGCCTTGCAGATAGGAGAACGAGGCCGCGAACGGGTGCTCCTGACCCAGACTTGTCGGCAGCCACGTCCGGTACTCGTGGACCTTGGTCGTATCGCTCCGGAGCACCTTCCGCATCACCGCCTCGGTCGTTTCGGCCTCGACACCGGGCCGCACATCGGTGAGTCGACGTCCGAGCCGCCGGCCGGCGGGAACGCCGTCGTGGCTCTCTATCACGTCGTTCACCCAGGTGCAGCGCAGCTGCAGGTCACGAACAGCGACGCCGATCGGCGCACGGGCAAGAAGCGCCCCCTGCACCGACCCGTGCCCCACGTCCCCGGACAGCGCGCCGATGTGGGTCACGGACGCAAGCCACCACTCAGCTCCCGTCGGCCCCTGCAGAGGCGAGATCCGCAGGCCGACGTCGAGCACCCGGCCGTCTTGGTGGCGCACCGCCGTCGCGCCCGACCAGCCGTTCTGGGCACGGCACCGCTCGACGAACGCCGACATCGTCGACGCTTCGCCAAGGGACGGTAGTACGAGTGCGGCGGACCGGCCCACCACGCTCCCGGCGGAGTACCCGACAAGCTGCTCGCCGGCCTGCGTCCATGCGACCACCGTTCCCTGCTCGTCGAGCAGGGCGATCGCCGTATCGGACATCTCCGATACGTTCATCTGCTTGCTGAGTGTCATCGGGTTGGTGCTGATCGTGGTCAGAGTCATCGAGCTGTTGTCCTCGAATGGCTGGGGTCGGGGCATATGGGGTGTAATGAGCGATTCGCCCATTCTGGGATGTTTGACCGGGCAAGGTTCTGCTTTGTGACAACGCCCGGCGCGCACCTTGTCGAACTCCTCGCGGCCGGCCTTGCGGGCGGCGGCACGGCAGTCTGGGCCGCAGCCGTGGCAATGCCGGTTCGGTCGTGACCGCCCACTGTGATCGGGTACGGAACAGGTACGGCCCCAGGCATCACCGGGAACACTGACCTCCACGACGGCACTGATCGGCTTCGGCCTCGACTCCGTCATCGAGGCGTCCTCCGCCGCCGCGGTCGCCTAGGTGGTGCGTCACGCACCAGCCTCAGGGCGACTTGTGGAGCGAGCGCTTAGGGGCGAGCCGTGAGTCGGAAGATTTTGGAATACCGCACGCTGGTACGCTCCCGTCGCGCATGACAAGGACAGGTCATCCGCGGCGGTTGGGAGGACACAGCCGTCGGGGGCGAGGGACCGGGGGGTTCCGTGCAGGGTTACAGGGTCGTACGACGTCGTTTGCTCGGCCGGGAGGGTGCGGCCGTGGCCGTGGCTGTCGCCCTTGCTGCGGGCGCTCTGGTCGTCGTGCCTGCTGGGACGGCGCTGGCCGCCAGCGGGGGCGAGATCGTTCTGCCTGCCGCGGACCGGTCCGCCACGCGCAACCCGGTGTTCAGAGGCTTTGGCGATACCGGTGTGCTGTCGAGCCCGGAGGGCTCTGTCGGCTTGCGGTGGACCGACTATGCGTCGGGCCTGACCAGGGATGTGACTGAGTTCGTCGGCACCTCGCAACCCGACTACCTTGCGCAGTCGGACACCACGTACACGATGTCAAGCGACGCCGAGGGGCGACGCCTCTTCCGGTTCCGGGCGATGGGCTCTGGTGCGGACAGGGGCACGGTGACCGTCCCCACCGGGCTGAGCCCCGCAGGTACGGCGGGTGAGGGGGTCGTCGTCGCCTACCTCGGCAACTCCGCCAACGTCCGGGAAGTGCACCTCCTGAAGGCGACCGCCGAGGGCGGCACCAGCGATACGGTGCTGAGCGGCTGGCCCGCCGACGCGAAGCTCCTCGCGAGCAGCGAGCGTGACGACCGCTCGCTGCTCATGCGCTACCGCGTGCCGACCGAGGACCCCAAAGTGTTCCTCGATCAGCTCGTACTCGTCGACGTTCGCGATGGAACCTGGACCAAGGTATTCAACCCCTACGACTATCGCTCGTCTCGGATACCCGTGCTGAGCGAGGACTACGTCGGCTGGTGGTATCCGGGGAGCGGCGCGCAGTTGCTGCGCCGTGACGCCCTCGACGGGCCGGTGACCGCGGTTCCGGGGGAGGGCACCCAGGGGAAAACCGACTTCACGGTCGTCGGTGACGACGTCGTGGTTGCCACGTACGGCAACGAGACCCGCGCTGTGCTCACCAGGCCCCTCTCCGACGCCGGAGAGTGGCGCACGCTACTTCCGCAGATGGACGGCTGGATCTGGCAGTCGGCGGACGGATCGGCCGTCGTGGTCGGCGGTCCTGACAAGGCGGACTGGGGCGTGCACCGGCTCTCCGAGGCATCGGACGGCCAGATAGCGGACCGTGAGTTGATGGACCTGCCGCCGGTGCCCGCGCCCGTGGACGGGCTGTCGCTGGCCAACGGCACCTTGGCCTGGACCGATCAGACCTCCTCCCCGGCCTACGACGTCATGTTCAACACGCGTACGGTGTCCGCTGACGCGGTCCCCCAGGTGGGGCCGGTCCAGCAGGCTGGCGGATGGTGGAAGCCATGTGTGTTCATTTACGGCTGCATCCGGCTGGTCGGGGCCGGTGACGGGTCCGTCGTCCACTCCGACCTGGACGGCGCCCAGCGGGTGCACCGCCGTACGCCCACGGGTGAGGTCCAGACACTGACGGTGCCGGGTTTCTACGGCATGGTGGAGGCTGCGGAGGGGCGGTACGCCCTTCTGTCCGGCGGTGCGAACCGGAAGCAGTTCCTCGTCGACTGGACGCAGAACAAGGTCGTCTCGACACGCACGGCGAACGCCGCGGCCCTATGGGACGGGCAGCTGTGGACCACGACGTCCACCGCAGGGCACCTGTCGATGAGCCGCCTCGGATCGACCGACCCGGCGGTCGATGTCAACGTCGGTTCGGCGTGCGTGCCCAGCGAGCTGCAGGTCAACGGCCGTTTTGTGTACTGGGCCTGCTCCGCGCAGAAGAAGGCCGGAGTGTTCGACCGCTCCCGAGGGCGGTCGGTGGCCGTTCCAACGGGTGACGCGCTGCTGGCCGACGGGTTCTTGGTCCGCCACGACAACGCCCGCGGCAAGCTGGTCCGCACCGACGTCGGCTCCGGGACGGCGGTAACCGGCGACGTGGCCGATCTGCCCGCCCCGTCCAACCTCTGGCCGGAGGACGCGACCTCGGACCGCCGGATCCGCTGGACCCTCGACCCGTACGGGAGCCGGGTGGCGTTCGTGGACGCCGGCGAGCGCATCCACATCCTCACCGCAGGCTCCCTTGCGGCACCGGTGCTCCGGGACCACGCGGGCCGGGACGGCATCGGCGACCTGCTCACCCTCAACTCCTCCGGTGCGCTGACGTTCCAGCAGGGCACGGGCAAGGGCACGTTCTCCGGGAAGGTCAGCGGCAGCGGCTGGGCGACGAGCATCCGTCCGGTACCCATGGGGGACCTGAGCGGGGACCGCTGCAACGACGTCCTCGTCCGGCTGAGCAGCGGTACCGGCACCCTCCGGCTGTACAAGCCGGCCTGTGGGGCGGCGCTCAAGCCGACGACCCCGTACACCACGCTGGGCACCGGCTGGAACATCTACAACGTGCTGACCTCGCCGGGTGATCTGACGGGTGACGGACGTGCGGATCTGCTGGCGCGCACGCCGGCGGGTGAGCTGTATCTGTACGCGGACAGCGGCGCGGGCACGTTCAAGGCCCGGGTGAAGGTCGGCACCGGGTGGCAGATCTACAACACGATCGTGGGTGTCAGCGATCTGAACGGCGACAAGGCCGGTGATCTGCTGGCGCGAGACGCGGCTGGTGTGCTGTGGCGGTACAACGGCACGGGCAAGGGCACGCTGGCCGCGCGGGTGAAGGTCGGCACCGGGTGGCAGATCTACAACGCGGTCGTGGGTGTCGGTGACATCACCGGTGACGGCAAGGCGGATCTGGTGGCCCGCGACACTGCGGGCGTGCTGTGGCGCTACAACGGCACGGGCACCGGCGCTTTCGCCGCCCGGGTGAAGATCGCCACCGGCTGGCAGGGCTACAAGGGCATTTTCTAAGACGTCGTTTCTTATGGCGGTTCTTTGGGGCCCGAGCGGTGCAGGGATACTGCTGTGGTGCTGTTGACGATCGCTGAGGTAGCGGACGAGCCTCTGGTACTGGAGCAGGCTGACCGGCGGGTGGAGTGTGAACTTCCCCCCGATGTCAGGACAGCTTGATACTGGGACGTATGGGTCCCGGAGGAAGCAGTCCAGGTAGTGAGTAAGAAGAGCAACACGAGCAAGCGGTACACGGCGGAGTTCAAGAAGGACGCCGTCGATCTCGTCCGTTCGTCCGGGCGGACGGTGACGGAGGTCGCGCGAGAGCTCGGGGTGAGTTCCGAGGGCCTGCGGGGCTGGGTCAGGCAGGCCGAGATCGATCGGGGCGAGGGGCCGGCCGGGGTGTTGACCACCGCTGAGCGGGAGGAGCTGGTCCGGCTGCGGCGCAAGGTCCGCGAGCAGGAACAGACGATCGAGGTGCTGGGAAAAGCGACCGCCTTCTTCGCGCAGCAGAAGACGAAGTAGCCGCGCGCTACCGGTTCATCGACGCGGAGAAGGCGCGTAAACGGTGATGCTGCCGTCCTTCGGGGAGCGGCCGGTGTCTCCGTGATTGACCGTGGTTTCCCGCGCCGGGTGGTGCGGAGGTGGTGCAGGGTGGTGCGACCCAGTGCGAACGTCTGTGCGCAAGGCGTTTGAATCGGAGTCAGAAATATCGGTTCCGGCACGTGTTACTGAGCTTGAAAGCGTGATGTCGTTGCAAGGAGGCGGCCCGGTCGGTCCGGGGCCGCCTCCTTGCGTGTTGCGCTGCGGCTGATCGTTGTCGGCTTGGCCTAGGCGCCGAGGGACTCCGCGGCCTCACGGATCACATCGAGGACGAAGTCAGGATGCGAGAGCATGGGAACGTGGCTGCTGTCCACGGGACGGACATTGGCGCCCATGCGCTCGGCGGCGGACCGCTGCAGGTCGGGGTGCACGGTACGGTCGTTGTTGGCGACGATGAACCAGCTTGGCTTCGTCCGCCAGGCGGTGCCGGGAACCTGCTGGTTGAACAGGTCCGCCACTGGCACAGCGCCCGTCGCCAGGACGAGCTTCTGTTCCGCTTCCGGGAGGTCGCCGCAGAAGTGCGGGACGCCCGAGGGCTTGAGCCACACGCGGCCGTCAGCGACGTCCAGGTGCTCGAAGATGGGCGTGCTGGGGAATTTGTCCAGCTGTTCCTGCGACGTTTCGTCCTCGTCCGGGGCGAGCGCGGCGATGTACACCAGAGCGCCGACGCGGTCGTGGGTGCCCGCTTTGGTGATCAGGGTCCCACCGTAGGAGTGACCGACTAGCACGATCGGGCCGGGGACGTGGTTGAGCGTGAAGTTGACGCATGCGACGTCGCTTTCGAGCGAGTCGAGGCCGTGCTGCGAGGCGAACACCTCGTGCCCTTCAGCCTGGAGCGTGGGGATGAGCTTGTTGAAGCACGACCCATCCGCCCAGAGTCCGTGGGCGAAGACAATGCTGGGCTTGCCCGCCATGACGTTTCCTCCTAGAGGGAGATCAAATATGCAATATTGCAACACATTGCACGTTTAGTGCCTGTTCTTGCGTGATGGCCAGGCGTGTCGCCCCATCCCAATCGTTGGGCCTACGAGGCTGAACGTGTTGTCGCGGTGGTCAGGTGTTGTTGACCAGGCCCGTTCGGCCAGGCGCCGTGTATGAGGTCGCCGCGGTACTGGATGTGGCGCAGGCCGCGTCGGATGCGCTGGGCGATGCAGAAGAAGCTGACGGGCCTGGACTATCCGGCGTCGCGGATTCACCAGATGCCGGACCATGCGGGTGCGCCCCGGGCGAGGCTCGACTTGCGAATGATGGGCAGCCACTTGGCTTTGGAGGTCACCGGCACCAGCAGTGGGGTGATCGTCGAAGCGTTCGGGGCTCCGGAGACGGAGGACGTGAAGGTGACTGATGTGAAGCGGAAGCCGAAGGTGGACGCGCCCACGTCCTGACCGGATCGCACGGGACGTGCGCAAATGGGGCTAGTGCAGATGAGGAAGGAGCCTTCGGCTCCTGCGACCTACGAGGGTCGGCTTCGAAAGGAGGGTTGCGGCGGGGCTCGACCGCAAGGTGCGAGAGCAGCGAACGAGGCACTCCGACCAGGCATAACAGGGGGTAGGTGGTGCGGAGGTGGTGCGCGGAGCCTAGAAGGGTCTAGACAACACAAAGGCCCGGGTCGGGGATCATGTCCCTGGCCTGGGCCTTCATCTTTGGAGCGGGTGACGGGAATCGAACCCGCGCTCTGAGCTTGGGAATCACCGGCCGGATCGACGCCAAAAGACCGCTGAGCAGGGCGAATTCCCTGATCGACCGCTGTTGCAACGCGCTCTGTTGTCCTGCGGTTGACCGTGGCTGACCGCCCGTCCTGGCACGGATCTGGCACGCACTGTGGCCTTGAGCCTCATCCCCCTCGGCGGGCGATCAATCCTCCGGCAGGTGGTAGTAGACCGTCGCCGAGAGGCAATCGCCGTGCTCGGTGATTTCTGAGTGGATCACGATGTCCTGAATCTCCGCCGGCCCCAGTGCCTCGATAGTGTCGGCGATTCGGCGCAGCAGCGCGGGCGCGTTGTCTCATCCCGGCCCAGACGGGTTCGCCTGGGAGAAGTGATACACGGTCCAGCGCTCGGAGTTGGTCTGCATGCGGCTGAGCGCAGTTGCCTGCGGAGACCCCCTCGATGCGAACTACGGGCGAGGCGGTCATTGAGGTTTCTCGGGCAGGCCGTTCGACTCCGCACGTGCGTGTCAGTCGCCTGCGCTCGCGCTGGCTGCTGGCACTGCGGGCAGCTCCGTGAGCGTAACCCGCTCGGTGACACGGGCTGACACCGCGTACGTCGTCGCGTGCCGACTTCCTTCCTTTCGGTGTCGAAACCCGACAACTGCCTGCTGAGGGGGGTCCGATGTCCTCCTCCACAAGGCGCGCGGGTCAACCATCACCCAGCGCGGGCGGCGGCTGTCCGAGGACGGGTCAGCCGTTGCCGAGGAACGCCAGGAGCCGGTTGGTCGTCTCGGTCGGCTGCTCCTCGTACAACCAGTGGCCCGAGTTCGGGACCACTTCGCCCGTGACGTTCGTGGCGTAGCGGCGGACCTGGTCCGGGACGGACTGGCCGAGGCTGTACTGGGCGCCGATGGCCAGGACCAGCATGGTGAGCTTGGTCTTGGCGTTGAGTTCGTTGTCCGACACGTCCTGGTTGAGGGTGCGGAACCACTCGAAACTCGCCCGAGTGTGTCCGGGCTGCTTGAGGTAGTGGCCGTAGATGGCGGCGTCGTGCGCGGTCACGCCGTCCTTCTTGTACTCGAGCATGTCGGTGAAACGGTCGATCCACTGTGCCTCGCGGTCCTTGACGGTCTGCTCGGGCAGTCCGTTGGTGACGTTGAAGAAGCCGAAGTTCCAGAAGCCCGGACCCTTAGACGTGAGGGAGGGGAAGTTGTAGAGCGTCTGGTCGGGTATGGGCGCTTCACTGAGGACGAGCTTGGTGACGTCCTGGGGGTGGGCGGCGGCGTAGGCGTAGGCGACCATAGTGCCGATGTCGTGGCCGACCAGTCTGATGTCGTGGTCCCGGTGGAGCTGGGTCAGGAGGCCGTGCACGTCAGTGGCGAGGGTCTTCTTGTCGTATCCCGTGGCGGGGGCGTCGCTGTCGCCGGCGCCGCGCAGGTCCGGGGCGATGACGTGATAGTGCTTGGCAAGTGCGGGCATGATCTTGTGCCACTCGTACCAGGTCTGCGGATAGCCGTGCAGCAGCACGAGGGTCGGGCCCTCTCCGCCTTCGACGAAGTTGATGTGGACGTCGCCCACCTTCACCTTGCGTCCGGCGAAGCCCGCGGGCGGCTTCGGGGTGAGGCCGGAGGAGTCCTGCGCTGCGGCATGGGTCGTTCCGGAGGCCGAGGACCGCGCGGAGAGGACCGTGGCGGACGCCGCGACGACGACACCGGCAGCGGTGAGGGCGGGGATCAGAAGCTTGACCTTCACGACGGTCATACCTTTGGTTGTGGGATGGACTTGGGATCGGACGGGTGTGAAGGGCCGCCGTCGACGGTGATGCCGGAACTCGCGAGGGTTCCTGAGCGGTCGCAGTCCTGCGGGATGCGGCCGCAGGACGTTGGGTTCGTCGGCCCGCCGGTTGCGAAGCCTGTTGAGCTACGGACGGATACCAAAGGGGCCGAGGAGACCGCCGTCGATGCGCTGCTACTCGGCGAGTGCCCCCGGCAGGATTCGAACCTGCGCACACGGCAGGCTCAGAGCGCTCCGAGTGCCTTCCTGAGGACATGAACGGCCTGCTCGATCGCCCCCGTCGTCGCCTGCGTGGGCCGCACGGGGTTCAGCATCATGAAGTCGTGGATGATGCCGTTGTACCGGACGCTGGTGGTGGGAACTCCGGCCTGGGTCAGCCGTGCTGCGTAGGCTTCGCCCTCGTCACGCAGAACGTCGTTCTCGTCCACGAGCAGGAACGCCGGGGGCAGGTCGCGAAGGTCGTCCAGCGTGGCGCGCAGCGGCGAGGCCGTGATTTCGTTGCGCTGCTCGTGGTCGGGGAGGTAGGAGTCCCAGAACCACGCCATGGCCCTGGCCGTGAGGAACGGGCCGTCGGCGAACTCCTGATAGCTTGCGGTGTCCTGGGCGGCGTCCGTGACTGGGTAGTACATCGACTGGTGCACGAAACTCACGTCACCCCGCTGCTTGGCCATGATCGCCACGGCGGCCGTCATGTTCCCTCCGACCGAGTCGCCGGCCACCGACATGCGGTTGGCGTCGAGGCCTTCGCTCGGCCCATTCTTGGTGATCCATTGCGCGGTCGCGTACGCCTGCTCGATCGCCACGGGGTAGTGGGCCTCGGGTGAGCGGTCGTACTCGACGAAGGCGATCGCGGCCTTGGCGCCGTCGCACAGTTCCCGGATGAGCCGGTCGTGGGTGCCCGAGTTGCCTAGGACCCACCCGCCTCCGTGGATGTACAGGATGACGGGCAGGGGGCCTGCGGCTCCCAGCGGCTTGATGAGGCGGACTCGGACGTCGCCGACCTCGGCTGGCACCGTGAACCACTTGTCTTCGCCGACCTCGACCTTAGCGACCGGCGCGGCCTGAACGTCGTCGAGCACCTTGCGGGCGCCCTCCGGACCGAGTTCGTACAGGAAGGGCGGGCTGGCAGTCGCGTCCGCGAATTCCTGCGCCTCCGGCTCAAGGGTGTGCTTTCCCATTGTTTTCTCCTTTTACTTTCTCCTTTTGGCGGTTCTCTTGAAACCTGGCTTTTTAACCGGCAGGGATCGGGCTGTGGCGGACACCCCATATTTCCCTCCTTATCCGCGAGGGTTTTCGCGTACACGGATATCCGGGAAACCATCGCCTCTTGCGTTCCCGGTTCGGTGTACACCGGGTCCCGGTCGGCGTGAGGCCCTTGGATCGCGGTCTGTGGATGCACCCGATGCGGGGCGGGCCGGTGCTCTATCGCCCCCTGTGCGGGCCGGGCCGCGCGCTCATGGCGCCTGCCGCCCGCGGCCGGGCACACCTGGCCCAGCACGGAAGGCACGAACACTGTCCATTCTCACCCTTGAACACGGCGGCCGCCTTGCGGCGGCTGGCCGACGTCTGCACCGCCTGCGCGCCAACTCGGGCAGCGCCGCGCCGTCGTCCCACTCCACTGCCTCGTCAGCGTCAGCGAGGCCTACGCCTCGCCCGCCTGAGGCAAGGCGCGGGTGGCCTGTGCAGCGGCGTCCGCGGGCTGTCCGAGCGCAGCTCGGGCCAGAAGAAGGATGGCGACGACTCCCACGGCCAGGCTCAGTAGCGCGATGGGTAGTCCAACGAGTGTGGCGGCGTCAGCAGCGTCCTGCCCATCAGATACATCCGCACTGCGGGCGACCGCTCTTCACGGTGTGTCGGAGGTGTGTCGCGACCAGTGAGAGACAACGAGAGAAGGCGGGAGTCATTGAGGCTGACTCCCGCCTGCAGGCCCTCGGCCTCGTTCCCGTCATCCGCCGACTGCGAGGTTCCGACTCGTCGGTGCGTTTCAATGCGCGCCTTGACCTGCTGGACGTCGTCGGCTCCCTGCTGCTCTTCGGCGGCCTGCTGCTGAGTCTCGCAGTGGCGGAATCCTGGTTCTGGCTCGCCTTCGCCGGCTTCGCGCTCATGGCCGCCGTCTACGCGTGAAGGGTGTCCACTGGCTCCGCGCTCGCCGCCGTCCCACGGCCTGATCCAAACGACAGGCTCTAACCGCTCGGTGCACTACTTCTTCTTGCCCTGGGTCTTGCCGGGGATCTTAGTGACCTGCGTTTTCCCTGCTCAAGACCAGTGGGCTCGTGCGCCTTGTGGTCGTCGTCGGTCGTCATTGGCCACTGTCGAGCGGCTTCGGACGGCCCAGAGACGGCCCAGCCGGTCAGGCAGGCAGAGCCACTTTGTCAGTGCGCACGGCTAGGGTGCGCCCACCATTAGGCGTAACGCTCTGGGGAGGGGCTTTGGGAGCCAAGACGGGGCTGCTGGTGTACGCGGACGGCGACGTGCCGGGGTTGCTGCGGCGCGTAGGGGCGGCGGACCTTGACCGAACGGTCACCATGATGCGGCGGCTCTACCCTGGCTGGGAGATCGAGCAGTGCGAGGGCTCGAACCTTTGGGACGGCGTGTACCCGCCGAAGGGGACGGCGTACGCAGCGAGCTGGCCGGGCGTGGAGGTCATCGGTGATCAGGGAGTAATGATCGACGCCCCCTCCCAGCTCCCGGAACACCTCGTGGCGGCAAGCGCCGGCCGACGGCTCGTGCTGCACGCCATGCACAGCGTCGTCGACTGGCTGGCGTTCGCTGTGTGGGAGGACGGGCGCCTCGTCCGCTCCCTAAGCCTGTCGCCGGGCAGCGGAATCATCGAGAACATCGGCGAACCGCTCCCCTTCGAACTGCCCTACTGGGCCGGAGACCGCCCGGCGGACATCATCCCCTGGCCCGGCGAGGAGGAAGAGCCGTACGCCCTGCCCTTCCACCCCTTGGAACTGGGCGAGGACGCGCTGCGCGCGCTCTGCGGGTTCATTCAAGAGGGCCGTCCCGAGCCCGACGACGTCGACGCGGACGCCATCGAGCTGTACGGATTCCACATGCGGGACCCATACGGGCCCGATCCCGCCGAGCAGGAAGCGGAGTTGCGCAGAGCCGTGGAGGACATGGATCCGCCGCGCTTCTACACACTGAGCTCTGACGGCTCACTGATCGAGCGCGACGGCCTTTAGCTCGTGACCTCTTCGTCCCGAAGCAACTTGGGCAGATGCTCCACCTTGGGCCTCTGCGCTTCTCACCTGCTGCGATGGTCCGCAGGCGTCCGCGCTTGTCCGCCACTGTGCATCGGCGTTGTCACGCAGTTAGACACTCAATCCTGTCACTCAGGATGGTGGTCAGTGGTCGGCTGATGCTCTCGGCTCGGCATTGTGCAGTGCAGCTAGCTAGGAGCGAGGTGGGGCGAGATGGATCGTGACCTGCGGCACACGCAGCAGCGGCATGACAAGTTG